>JAJOJN010000085.1 GCA_021208565.1 Nitrincola sp. | reverse complement strand
GGTAATATCTCCGTAAACAGGGAGAGGGTATACCCTTGGCGCAAGATTTTGGCTGTAGCGTAGGGACTACATCTATGCTATTCATGGTGTTTCTAGTGATGTTCGTTTATCTCAACAAGGTGCTTTGGATTTGCTGAGAGAGAAGGCTGATTATATTTATGATCCCAGTTTGGTTAAGCACTTAGAATATGCTATTACATACATGGATCTCGATCAGCTAGAAAAAAAACGAACGTGTGGTGTCTACTCCTAATTTAGTGCCTGGCATGAAGCTAACTAGAGATGTCATGACGATAGCCAATTTACTGCTATTACCAGAGGGTCACGTGTTGACCTCTCAAACCATTAAACGAATTCAAAGTTATGTTGAGTCATCCAATGAAATTCTGCGCATCTACGTTCTTGAGTAATTTTTTAAATAGAGTCTGTGCAATTTTCTACCCAGTTTGTGATAAGTTGATCTACAATTGGATTTTACAGAAAAAACAGAATAAGGTGGGTGGTGATGAAACGTTTTACTTGGGTAATCTGCATGGCACTGATATGTGTGGCTCAATCCTTCGCGGCAGATGCCCGAAGGATCTGCTGTCTTAACGCTGTTTGGAAATATCAAAAATACCAATCTAGATGATACTTGGGTATTTGATCGAGAAATGCTTGAATCCTTACCCCAAGCGAGCGTGATCACTAATACTCCTTGGTACGATGAGGTCGGTGAGTTTGAAGGGCCGTTGGCTTCAGCCATTCTTGAGGCCGCAGGTGTAGAGGCTAGTGCAAGTCTTAGAGTCATTGCACTAAACGACTACAGCGCAGTGGTGCCCGCATCTGATTTTGCAGAATTTAATGTGATTTTAGCCATGAAACTCAATGGTGAAACTCTTCGAGTCCGAGATAAAGGTCCTTTGTTTATAATTTATCCTTTTGATTCTAATCCGGACTTAAATAGTGAAGTCTACTACAATCGTTCTGTGTGGCAGATAAAATCGATTGAAGTAAATTAAAACAATAAGGCCAGAGGTACGAAGGTGTTCTCACGTATCTATATTCGAAGTACCTTTTGGATCCTCTTGGCCATTATTCTTGTTTTGGTTTCAGCAGCCTTCTTTATCCTCTACACCATGCAGGATAGACAACAGCAGCTCACAGAGGCGGCTCGTGAAGACGCTTTGTGGGCGAGCTATCAGCTCGATAGAGAGAATCTCAAGCTGATCAGTTTGTTAACTCTCTATAGTCAAGATCCATCGGATCAAAATTGGCAAAATTTAGAACTGCGTTTTGAGATTCTCTACAGCCGGATGGGAATACTAAACCGTGGTGAAATAGGGGAACTGTTTGGTTCAGAGATTTCGCGTTTAACGCCCTTTTATCGTGAAGCCGCTGATGTGATCCTAAGGATGGATAGCCATTTTGAGTTGGGTGAGCAGCACGTTCTTGAACAGATCAGTGAATTACGCGCTTTATCGCAACGTTTAGTCGAGCTGACGGAACGACTTGTGGTGGATATGAAAGGACTGAGTTCACTGAGAATTTCGGAAGAGCGATCTCAGCAGAGACAAAATTACACCCTGGTGACGTGGCTGCTACTGCTTATTATGTTAATGACAGCAGCACTGATTGGGCTCATTATTCAGCAGATGAAGTTAGCTGCCAAGGCGAGAGTTAAAGCTGAATCCATGACCTTAGAGCTGCAACAGGCTGTACGAAAAGCTGAAGCCGCTAACGAAGCCAAATCTGAATTTTTAGCCATGATGAGTCACGAAATCAGAACACCGATGAATGGTATTCTGGGTATGGCCACTTTGTTAAAAGAGAGCCCACTGAATTCTGAACAAGAAACCCATATCAAAACCCTTCACAGCAGCGCTAATGCTTTGTTAACTATCCTCAATGACATTCTTGATTTTTCAAAAATTGAGGCGGGAAAAATGAGTCTGGAGAGTGTTCCAGTCTCTATACGTGATTTAGCAGGTGAGGTGGTTGAACTCTTTGCTATTTCAGCCAAACAAAAACAGGTCACCTTATCGCTCCAGTTAGATGAGGGTTTAGGTGACTACTATATGACTGATCCAAGTCGTCTCAGGCAAATTCTGACCAATTTAATGGGGAATGCGGTTAAGTTTACCCATCATGGTGAAGTAACACTCTCTGTAAAAAAAGCAACTCCTGCTGGTGTTACTTTCGAAGTACAAGACACCGGCATAGGCATGAGTAAAGAAGCCTTGCAGAAGCTTTTTACTCCTTTTACCCAAGCGGATCTAACCACAACCCGTCAATATGGTGGGACAGGGCTGGGTCTAGCGATCTGTCATCGTTTAATTCATCAAATGGAGGGAACGATTCGAGCCGAAAGTACAGTGGGTGAAGGAAGTCGTTTTGTATTTTATTTACCTATTAAGCTAGCTAAGGCTTCAGCCGTCATTACACAATCACCGGTAGTTGAACCTATACCCACAGAGCCGGTTAAAGCGAAAAAATTTAGAATCTACTCAAAAAAGTGAACATCTTGTTAGTAGAAGATAATAAGGTCAATCAAATGGTCGCCCTAGGTCTGCTGAAAAAGTTAGGCTACGAATGCGAAGTCGCAATAAACGGTCTTGAAGCCCTAGAGAAGGTTCAGCAACAGCAATTTGATCTCATTCTTATGGATATGCAAATGCCCGTGATGGACGGTTTAACTGCCACCAAAAAAATCCGTGAGCTAGACCATCCTTCTTCGAATACCCCAATTATTGCGGTAACCGCAAATGCTATGGCGGAAGACTTAAAGAGTTGCTTTGAAGCGGGAATGAATGATCATCTTGGTAAGCCATTCAACAAGCAGGATTTGCAAGACTATATCGAGCGACATATCGCCCAACATCAGTCAAAAATGGGCATCTAATTTCATAGATTAGAACGAGTCTTTTTAATGGATGGGGGTTTGAAATTAAAACCAAGCAATAGATGGATAGCCATCATTCACAATAAACAAAGCACTTGAAATGTCAGCCTTAGTGTAAACTATTTCGTGGTAGTGAATGAAACCTTGCACAAGAAGTTTTACATGTAGCGTGAACTTCTCACTAATCAAAAATTCAGTGCTGTTTTTAAAAAAAGTTACTTTTTTGATGATTATGCTGTCTTTTGTGATCAAAAAATCGATGTACCCATCAAGTTTTCGAATTTCATGATACTCAATAGCGAGCATGTCTAAACAAACTTCCTGGAAAGGTGTTGCTGACATGATCTTGGCAGTGCGACATGCTTTATCCATCAATAGTTGATTCGTTCAGTCAAATTAATCATATTCAACAATCATATTTTTATTTTTCTAAAAAATAAAGAAAAATAAGAAATTTAATTTTATCGTTGTTATTTTACGTTAAAGCTGAAATAAATCTTACTTAAGCCAGCGCTCTAACAGTGCGGCCATTGTCTGGATATTGTAGGGTTTGGATAGAAAGTCGTTCATTCCACATTTTAGACAGGTTTGTTTGTCTTCTTCGCTGGCATTCGCGGTTAAGGCTGCAATGGGTGTTAAGATATCTCTATTTCTGATAATTCGAGTGGCCTGATAGCCGTCCATGATGGGCATTTGGCAATCCATTAGAATTAAGTCAAAAGATTGCTCTTCCAGTGTTTTCAGTGCTTCTTCACCATTCACAGCTAAGGTAGCCTCGATTTGAAACTTCTCTAACAGTTTTAATGCCAGTTTTTGATTCACTAGATTGTCCTCAACTAAGAGAACCCTTCTATCAGAGTAGTTGGGGAAAACAGCTAATTGTTTTGGTGTTATGTCAATGGCCTCACAGGGATGATAGGGGAGTGTAACTTTGAAACATGAGCCTTGGTTAGGCTGGCTCTCTAACCATAATTCTCCATTCATCAGCTGAATCAGTTCTTTCGAAATCATCAGACCTAGTCCACTGCCTCCATATTTTCGGCTGGTGGAGCTGTCGGCTTGGCTAAAACTGCTAAAGAGTTTCTTTTGTGCCTCTTCACTAATACCAATACCTGTATCGGTTACTTGGATCATTAAGGTTTGCTTTTCAGCAAGCAAAGTCACATCAATAGTCACACTGCCATGGCTAGTAAACTTGATGGCGTTAGAGAGAAGATTATTCAAAATTTGTCGTATTCTGAGAGAGTCACCTTTGATCCAAGACGAGATACGCTCATCAAAATTGAACCTCAGTGCTAAGCCTTTTTGCTCTGCAATGTGCTTGAATAATTGATTGAGGGTATCTAGCAGTTCGGTTAAGTTGAGTGGCTCATGTTCCAAGGTCATCTTACCGGCTTCAATTTTTGAAAAGTCGAGGATGTCATTGATCAGACCAAGAAGAAGTTCAGCTGATCGTGAGGCAAGATGAACCTGTTCGGCCTGCTCTTCAGTAAGCTGGGTGGTTTCTAATAGGGATAACATGCCGATCACACCATTGATGGGCGTGCGAATTTCATGGCTCATGTTGGCTAAAAACTGACTTTTTGCTTCGCTGGCCTGGAGTACTTTAATCCTTGCTTCTTTTAATTCGATGGCCGCAGCATTGATCCCTTGCTTCATTTGCAATAGATCACCTTGATAGCTGCCTTCAATACGCTGATCAAAGTTGCCTAAGGCCAATTCACTCATGACTCTGTTAGACTCGTTTAAGGCTCTCTCAATATTAGCCAGTAATCCGTTAACGTTTTCAGTCATTTCACCCAGTTCATCCTTACGATAGATGCGAACTCGATTGGAAAACCTACCTGAATTTAAGGTTTGATTGATGACCGAAATGATATGATTCACGGGAAGCAGAACTCGCTTCCTTACAAGATAGAGTAAAAGCGCGACGACGGCGGTAACAATAGTTAGGGTGGCTGCAATTAAAGTGACCGTGGTTGAACGAATACTATCCATGCGTGAAGAGATATTTTCCTTTTCACCTAGGATGAGGCTGCGCCCGATATAGACATTGGATCTATCATAGATAGGAAAGTCAAAAATCACCTTTGAATCCAAGTAAGCGATGGTTGTTGACTCATGATGTTTTTTCTCAAGTCTGGGTAGAAGCGCTTCTGCACTGGCCATATCAAACCATTGCTCGTGGGCTAAAAAATAATCATCATTCAAAGATGGAAGTGTCGCAAGTGTAGCAGGGTATCTGCCTGAGAAACGCTCTAATATGCTGTTTTTATTCAATAAAAGAATCCAGTTTAAGTCGTCCTCTTGCAGTGATCTTACCACTGAGCTCACGCCTTGAGTCACCGAGATAACACCCAGCAATTCGCCATTTTCAATAATGGGCGCAAATCCAATAATGCCGATACCGGCATTACCTAAACTAAAGGAGGCCGAGGCCATTCGCTCCTGCATGGTTTTCGTTACCATGGGGTGAGGTGCTGGTTCCCCAAAAAATCCAGGTCCCAGGATCTTGCGAAATGATGCCGTCTTATCAATCACTTGTGCTCGAATCATTCGGTAGTCTGTGATGGAGGCAAAGTCTTCTGTCAGGTTGCTAAGGCTTAAAACAGCCAATTCTCGGTTGTTAGTCAGGAGAGACTGTTTAACCTGTTGATCACGGGCGAGAGAGGCGGCAATTGAAAGAACAGAGTCTTCTTTTGAGCGTAGATGAAGGTCAAGTTTTTGTGTGACGATCTCCAATGCTTCTGACTCAGCCAGGCGCTGCATAGGTGTCATCGTACCGATGTAAAGAATAGAGGCAAGTATTGCTAAAAATACCAGGGTAGATAGGCCTGCGGTTACGATTAAAGAATGAAAAATCGAACTCTTACGCATACTGCCACCAGCATTGGTTGATGATGAGTTTTTCGGATTCAGATCGATCACTTACTAAAATAGATGTTAGGGTCAGATGCCCAACCTATTTGATTACGACCTGCCGACTTCGCTTTGTACATGGCATGATCTGCTGCGGATATGAGCTGATCCAACGTGATGCCATCATTGGGAAAGCAAGCCACGCCGATACTCATGCCGATGTTAAATTCGTTGTTGTCAATTCTGATGGGTTGGTTGACTGCGCTTAAAAGTTTATCACTGATATTCAGTACAGCGTTGACTTCATATATTTTTTCAACAAGCGCAACAAACTCGTCCCCGCCCATACGTATTACGCTATCGCTGCTCCGTATCGTTTCACGAAATCGTTTGGCGATTTCTGCCAGCACTCTATCACCTACCTGATGACCATGTTCATCGTTTACCCGTTTAAAACCGTCAAGATCCATGTAGAGTAAAACAACCGATTCATGATTGCGCTCTGCTCTGGCAACGGCTTGTTCAAATCGATCATTCAACAAGATACGGTTGGGTAATCCGGTTAGACTGTCATGTTGCGCCAGTTGTCGATATTGAAGTTGTGACTGATGTAAGCGCTCGTTCATGCGCAGTAGTTGCCAGATCATAAAGGTTGTGAGAATGGCAAAAATAGCCCCTAAGAGTTGTACCGAAATAATCAGTTGCTGACCCAGCGCGGTGCCATTAAGCTCTGGTAAGGCGGCGATCTCCCATCTGCCGTTAAGCACGTTTACATAGGTTTTGAGACTTTGTGGATGTTCAAAGAGATCACTCTCACCCCAAAAGACTTGACCGTCAGCGCCTGTTCCTTCAACACTTCTGAGCGAAATCTGCAGCCCTAGATGGGGATCTTCTATTCCTGATTGTCTGATCAGTGTAGAGAAGTCTATTGGAGTACTCATTAAGCCCCAGTACTGATGATCTTGGTCTTCCTTTAGATAGATAGGAACACGGTGAATCACACCTAAACCGCCCTGAACCAGCTGGTAGGGCCCTGCCAGGATGGGCTCGCCTGATTCAATCATCGCTCGAGTCGCTTCACCTTGAGTAGGGTGGTTGAGCAGGTCAAGACCGAGCGCTGCTTCATTTCCGGCCAAGGGATAAACATAACGAATGATATTGTTTGGCGCCAAGGTGATATTTCGGATCAGTTCATTTTGATCAATTAAGGATTCTGCTAACTGATTAAAGAAGGCTTCGCTGATAGTGCCTGTGGTGGAGACAAAGGCGATCAGTCCAGCCGTTAGATTGGTGGCTCCATTGAAAGCACCTTCTATATTGGCACGTATCTCCGAAATCCGTTCAATCTGAATGGCTCTTTGTTGTTCTTGAAGTGTTTGCTGGTAAAGAGAGGCCATACTAAAAAAGATCAAAAAGACCAAAGCACCGACGCTAGGTGCAATTAAGTATCTGAGTCTTAAAGAAGTCGGCATCTGCTTCATGAATAGGATAAGGTCGTTTTATTAGTCATTTAAAACAAATCTACCATTATCATAGCAAGAAGGGATGGGGGTTGATACGGATAAGCATAAAAAACCCCTGAAAACACTTGGGGTTTCAGGGGTATCTTGTAGATGAGTTGCGAAGCAACTCGGTCAATTAGACGCTAATTAACCTGGACGCTTAACCCAAGACTGACACCAGCCTTTTGGCTCAACAGAGAAACCTTGGAACAAGGTACATCCGTTAGTGTCTGGTTGCCAGAACATGCAGTTATCACAGTAAGCATCTTCTTTAAATGCTGGGTGATTTGCAGCATCAGCAGCAACTTTAACATAGTTCAGCGCACGTGCATTGGGTGCATCTTCACTGAGGGGTGGTAGGGTGGCCGCGAAAGCTTTAGAGGTTAGAACCCCCATGCCCAGTGGAAGTGCTGCCAGACCAAACATACCTTTTTTCAAAAAGCCACGACGGCTAGAGTTTGCCATAGTATTACCCTTTCATTGACAGTTGAACCCGTGCTAATTCTAACGATCGGCTTTCGGGCTTTAGGTTACTTCGTATATTAGAACTTTCTTTATTGAAAAGTGCAATGATGCATATCAATATATCGAAGAATAAGACCTTAGCAGTTGGCTGAGGTTCCCTTGGTATGTCGACCATAAGGAAACCTCGTCAACTGAAGTGGTCATTTAATCTTCACATGTTACGAATAAAAGTGTGAACAGGATCTGAATAATCACCCGTTGATGCCCTGTTACTTTTGATTCGTACTCAACAGCTGTTGAAGTGTGCCTACTGCACCTAACACGCTAGATGATTCATAAGGAAGAAAGACTCTATCGCCTTCTTTGGCAATATTCGGTAAGGTGTTCAAATACTCCAGTCCCATTAGATAGCCTACTACAAGCTGCGGGTCTATTTTGCCTTCAGCGGCCAGCATAATCTGATTGATCGCTTCACGCTCACCTTCGGCTCTTAGAATAGAGGCTGTCTTGTCACCTTCAGCCACTAAGATCGCGGATTCTTTTTCACCCTGAGCACGAGCAATCGCGGCTTCCCGTTCACCACTAGCTTGCAATACCATTGCACGTCTTTCTCGCTCTGCCGTCATCTGCTTGCGCATCGCGTCTTCTACATCCTTTGGAATGTCGATGTCTTGAATTTCGACACGAGTGACTTTAACACCCCACTTGTTACCCGCTTCATCCATTACGACTTGGAGTTTATCGTTAATTTCTTGGCGTGATTCAAATAATTTATCCAGTTCCATCTTACCCACCTCAGAACGTAATGAGGTTTTGGCCAGAATTTCGATGGCTTGAACGAGGTTTTCCGCTTGATAAACTGCCCGTTTCAGGATCGATCACTTGAAAATAGAGCGCTCCATTGACCGTGACACTGACGTTATCACCCGTGATGACGGATTGGCTGGGAAAATCCAATACCGTCTCACGTCGATCGATTCGAGTTTCTTCAACAACGACAGCCACTTGTTCATTCTTGATCACTTGATAGCGACGCATTTTGATTGATCGAGGAAGATCAACAAAGGGAATAATCCAGTTAATCCCAGGCTGAAGCGTTTTGTGATATGAGCCTAAGCGCTCAATCACTACGGCTTCGGATTGTTGAACGATCATCAGTCCTTTGATAACAAAAATAATCACCATGACGGTGATAGCGAGTGCAATCAGTAAAATAGCGTCCATGAATATTGATCCTATGGTTAATGAGATTAATCGACGATGGCCGTAATACCATCAAAATCTTTGATCAGCACCTTAGTGCCTGGTTCGAGGGTTCGGTTACTCAGAGAGCGAACAAAAAAGGTATCACTCTCCACTTTAACTTTCAGTTGACCTTGACTATCTAAAAGCAAGAAACCTTCCAGTGTTCTGTTTTCGCCCGCAAGAGCACTTTTTCGTTGTGAGGGAGCCCATTGACTAAATTTTTTTTCGTAACCAGGGGGCGAGTATCGCGGCGGCAATGGCAAAAACAATCCATTGAGCCGCTATCGGTAGATGAAGCAAAGCCGCTAGCATGCCTACCAAGGCCGCTAAGCCGATCGCAAGGGCAACAAAACCCGTACCCAGTAGCTCTAAAAATCATTAAAAAAAAGCGCTGTTAAAAGCCACAAGTGCCAAGCTTCCATGAATTATCCTCTTGCTAGCCAATGAGTCCATACTCTGAATGAAAGTGTAGACTCAATTGGACTGAAGTGTTTGTCCTTTATGAAGAATTTTTCTCAATAGAATCCCAAATACTACGGAGCTTGTCATGGTAATCCCCAGAAATAGGGGGGAGCCATCACCAAAAATGCCAATAATGGCGCCGGCAATGCCACCGAGCGTAAATCCGGTCGCGCCTACCAGTGCAGTCGCGGTCGCGGCACTTTGAGGGAAAAACTCTAAGGTACTGGCGGTTCCATTTGAGACCACAAAGCCTTGTAGACCAATGAAGAACATAATTCCCACAACCATCTGCCAAAGCGCAATCTCGGTGAGATTCATTAACACAATTAACACTACCCCGATTGTTATTTGCAGGTATTGACCTACCGCAAGTAAGCGTTTTGGTGAAAAATGATGCACGATACGGGCATTAAGCTTGTTGAAAGCGATAATCATGACAACATTGGCACCAAAAAGCAGCGGAAAGAGTGTTTCGCTCGCCCCAAAATGCCCCATGTAAATACCGGATGAACCCGTAATGAACGCAAACATGGCGGCATAACCCAGTCCTACTGAAAGCACATAGCCTAGCGCCCGTCGATCGGTCAGTACTTGTTGGTAGCGTTTCAAAGGAGATAGACGCTGTTGGCCTATAGACTTTCGTGTTTCGGGTAGATGTATTTTGAGTGTGATGAGCAGTGTCACTGCATAGAGTGTTAACAAGACAAATATCAGACGCCAACTGCCAACCTGAAGCATCGCGCTCCCTAAAAAAGGCGCCAGCATCGGTGCTACCATCATAATGGCAGAGATACGTGACATGGCTCGTGCACTGTCGGCTCCATGATAAATATCGCGAACAATGGCAGAGGAGTTGACGATACTGATACCACCTCCTAGTGCCTGTAAAAACCTAAACCCCCACAGGCTTTCGATAGAGTGTCCTATGACAATTCCTAAGGTACCTAGCATAAACAAACTTAAGCCTGTAAAAATGGCCGCGCGACGCCCAAAGTGATCCGAGAAAGGCCGCCCGTCAGTTGGCCCAGAGCAAAGCCGATCAGGAAAACACTCAGTGTCAGCTCAATTTGTTGTACCGGTACATCGAAATCGCCCGCCATAGTTGGGAAAGCGGGTAGGTAGGCATCTACTGCCAAAGGAGCCAATGCCGTTAAGGCGGCTAACATCCAGATTAATCCTGGAATAGGTTTGCTTGTTGTGTTCATGATTTAATATTGAGTCTTTTACTCGAACTAAGAGGCGAAAATATTTAAAAACCGATTGGTTTAAAATTAATGGGTACTTTACCGGATTCTGTTCAATTAGGGCAGGTTACAAAGACGGATATGTTAAGATAATCATCATCTTTTTGAGTGGATAACAATTTTCATGCGAATTTTGCATACCTCTGACTGGCATCTTGGGCAGCATTTTTTTGGACAAACGCGCTTGGAAGAGCATAAAGCCTTTATTCACTGGTTACTGGAAAAGGTGCAAGAACAAGCGGTTGACGTGGTGATTATTGCGGGTGATGTCTTTGATACCGGAACGCCGCCCAGTTATGCGAGAGAGCTTTATCACTTCTTTCTCGCGCAACTGAGTCAGCTCAAGGTTCAGTGCGTGGTGTTGGGAGGCAATCATGACTCAGTTGCCATGTTACAAGAATCTAAAGCGATTTTAGCGTGTTTGAATATCACCGTTATCCCTGGGCTAATGACGGATCTAGCCGCACACCTGATTCCACTTAAAGAGGTATCAGGTGAACATAAAGCATGGTTATGCGGATTACCCTATTTACGACCGCGTGAATTAGTCACCAGTCAAGCAGGACAAACACAGCAGCAGAAACAAGCTGAGTTGTTGCAAGCCATGCAAGCACAGTATCAGTCAATTAAAGCACTTGCGGATGCGCAACCGGGTGATTTACCCATTATCGGTACTGGCCATTTAACCACCCTGGGTGCCAGTCTGAGTGAGTCAGTCCGAGATCTTTACATCGGTCTTCTGGATGCTTTCCCAGCAGATGCTTTTCCCGCATTTGACTACTTAGCGCTGGGGCATATTCATCGATCGCAACGCGTCGGAGGTAGTGAGACTATGCGCTACTCAGGCTCACCGATTCCTTTGAGTTTTGATGAAGCTCAGCAGCCCAAAAAGGTGCTGCTCGTTGATCTGGAGTCAAGACAATCGATCAGGGTTGAAGAGCTGGAAGTGCCTCAGTTTAGACACCTCGAATCACTTCAGGCGACCCTGTCCGATCTGCCACAACAGTTAGATAAGATTGCCGAAAAAGCCTCATTTGAATCGCCTGCTTGGATAGAAATTCGTTTTCAATCGGATGCTTACTTGACCGATCTACAACCTAGGATAGAAGCCTTAACAGCAGAGCTTCCGATAGAGGTGCTCAGAATAAGGCGAGAACGAACTGCAACGAATGAGGGGTTGGCTTCGGATCAACAGCAGCAGCTTCAAGAGCTCACCACCGAGGATGTTTTCAAGCGTCGTCTAGCTATCGAAGTCTTAGATCCTGATGAACAACAAGCCATGATCACCTTGCATCAGCAATTGGTAGAGCAACTGCTTTTGGGGAGTGATCAAGGATGAAAATTCTCAGTTTGCGACTCAAAAACCTCAACTCACTCAAGGGTGAGTTTTGTATAGACTTCCGTGAGGCGCCTTTTAAAGATACCAATCTTTTTGCCATCACTGGCGCAACTGGGGCCGGTAAAACGACCTTATTGGATGCATTATGTTTGGCGCTCTACCACCAAACCCCGCGAATGAAAGTGGTTTCAGCGGCCAGCAATGAAATTATGACGCGTCACACGGCGGAATCACTGGCTGAAGTCGAGTTTGATGTCAAAGGCGTTGCTTATCGGGCTTTTTGGAGTCAGCGTCGTGCCCGTGATCAGGCAGAAGGAAATCTGCAAGCGCCTCGAGTAGAACTTGCTAAAGTGGCAACGGGTGAAGTCTTGACCACCAAAATTAATGAAAAACTTCAGCTCATTGAGTCGATTACGGGGTTGGATTTTGATCGTTTTACCCGTTCGATGCTGTTAGCGCAGGGTGGCTTTGCGGCTTTTTTGAATGCGAATGCCAATGAACGAGCAGAACTGCTTGAAGAGCTGACGGGTACTGAAATATATGGTCGTATCTCCATGGCGGTCTTTGACGAAACCCAGCAGCAGAAAAATGCCTTAGAGCAACTTAAAAGTCAGCTAGGTACTCTGCTGCCCTTATCTCATGAAGCCAGAGAGGCACTGCAGGCACAATGGCAATCCCTACAACTTGCTGAACAAACGCTCAAGCCCCAGTGGCAAACTTATCAAACGCAGTTGCAATTACAGCAGCAGTTACTCAAGTTGACTCAGCAGCTTGAAAGAGCGCAGCAGGAGAAACAGTCCGCAGACCATGCTTGGCATGCTTTTTTGCCTGAACTTAACAAAATGACGCAGCATCAGCAGGCGACCTTGTTAAAGCAGCCTTGGGATCAGTATCAGGCCGCACAAACGTTCCTGACAAAACAACAACTCAAGCGTCAAGCAACACAAGCTCAACTTGAGGCATCGGAGCAGCAGGTCGCGCAAGAAACTCTGACACTTGAACGTTTAACCGCCAATCTCTTGTCCTTAACGGAAGCCGAATGCCATCAGCAAGAGATCGCATTATTAGAGCAACGAAGCCATTGGCAAAATCTGGATCGAGTGCGTGCAACACTGAAACAAACGCAGTTACAGCGTCACCAAATCCAACAGCAATTGACCGAAGGCAAGGGCCAAACAGCGCAACGAGAAGTGCAAATCACTTCGCTCCGTGAGCACTTTAAACTATTGCAAAGGCAGGTCAAAGATAAGGAAACTCTGCTCAAACAAGAGGCACGTATTCAAGCCCTAGAGAGCTGGCGCGAGCAGTTACAACCTCATGAACCTTGCCCCTTGTGCGGTTCGACCGAGCACCCCGCGATAGAGGATTATCAGGCACTCAACGTCAATGAAACAGAGCAAGCGCTCGCGGTGCTAAAAAATGAGTTAGAAGCCTTGCAGACTCAAGGAATGCAACTGAGCAGTCAGCAAGCGGTAGAACAGGAAAGATTGATCAATCTAACGCAACAGATACAAGGTTATGATCAACAACTCATAGATTTAGAGGCAGAGCTGGCGCAAATAGAAGAGCTGCTTCGACAATATTACCCCGATCTGGAGATTGAACAAACTGATGTGACTCAACAGTTGAGTCAGCTGTCAGAAGCGCAAGCACAACTTAAGCGACAACAACAGCAATTGACTCAGGTCCGAGAGGTAGAAGCTAAATTACGACAGCATCAAAGCCTTCGGCAGGGTTTGATGGGGCAAATTCAAGCGGAAACTGATGCAGTTCATGCCGCTGAAGATGAGCTAAGTCAGCGGGAAGCGCATTGGTCAGCCGCACTCTCCGAGAGTGTCTTTGATAATGAAACCTCCTTCAAACAGGCTTTACTCTCAGAGGCTGAGTATCAAGCTCTACTCAAGCAGCAGCAAAGCTTGCAACAGCAGTGCGAGGCGCTAAAGATCAAAGTGGAAACCTTGGCGCAGCAGCTAGAGGAGCAGCGTCAGCTGGTGACTCTCGATAAGCCAATGTCTGACTTGGAGCAAGAGGTCGCTAGGTTAGAGCAGTCCTTAAAGGAAACACAGTTGCAGATGGGTACAACGCAACAGCAACTGAAACAGGATGATGAACTGTTGAGTCGTCAAGCAGCACTCCAGCAACAGATTGATCGACAACAGCAAACCTATGATCAATGGCAGCGGCTTAACTACCTCATTGGTTCAAAAGATGGCGCGAAGTATCGCCGGTTTGCACAGGGATTGACCTTGGACTATTTGATCTCCCTGGCGAATACGCAGTTGCTTCGTTTGCATAATCGATTTCAACTTACTCGCCGACAGGGCGCTGAGCTGGATATCGCTGTGATTGATACGTGGCAGGCCGATGTGCAGCGTGATACACGAACGCTATCAGGAGGCGAGAGTTTCTTGGTCAGTTTGGCACTAGCTTTGGGGCTTTCAGAGCTGGTCAGCCACAAAACACGGATCGATTCACTCTTTTTGGACGAGGGTTTTGGCACATTGGATGCGGAAACGCTTGAAGTGGCACTGGATGCGCTGGACTGTCTGAACGCCACAGGGAAGATGATTGGTATTATCAGTCACGTTGAAGCCTTAAAGCAGCGTATACCGGTGCAAATTCAGATTATTAAACAACAGGGAATGGGTAACAGTCGGTTGCAATTGGTTGGAGGGCCCTAGTAACCCGTCATCTCCAGATAGCCAACACCTTGATGACTCCCTGTAAACTGGATAGGGCCTTCCCAATAAGCGATTTGAGTGCTCATCCATGCGTTAGGATTGAGCGCTTCTGCACGAAGGTCAATACCTAAGTCATCAACGATCAGTTGCCAAGAGGTGGGTATCCTTCGATGGGCAATCGGATGGTGATGTATGGGTTGCATGACAATTTGATCCGATCTCAGGGGTTGAGTGCGGCCGTCTGCATGAATGTAGGTGCCTGAGAAAAAATCTTCACTGTCTTGGTGGCGCAAACGGAACAGCATTAACTTATCTTGATTGTCTAAATGCAGTGAAAACCAGTCCCAGCCCTCTTGATCGGCCGAAAGCGGTTGGCTACTCCATTCTCGATCCAGCCAAGCCTGTCCTTTAACCTGGTAGGTGTTCTCATCAATCCAGACGCTTCCAGAAACGTCGAGAAATGGCAGACTCATATAATAAGATGCCTGTCCTTGAGGTGATTTAACACTAAATCCTTGCTCCCCTTGTAACACGGCAGGCCCCGATTTCTGCAACACCAAATCGTAACCGAATTGATCTGATTGAGCGATCAGGTTAAAGCTTGTGGGTGGCTCCGGCTCGTTTTCCACACTGCTGAGTGACCAGTGATCAATCCATGCCTTAAAAGGTGCCATCGTAACACCGGCTTGACCTACGCCACCTCGACCATAGCGGTCTGATGATAGATGCTGTTGCGCGGTGGTGACACCGATATGGCCCAACCAAAGCTGTTGGTTAGCCCAGCCATCTTGTTGCGGTGAGGGAGACGAGGCGTGACGAAACAGCGTCCACTGAATCCCCATAGGCGCACCTGTTTCATCTATTAAATTAGCGGTGACATACCACCACTCTATCCGATAATCGGGCTGTTGATTCAGCGCATCGGGATAAAGAATTGTTGGATTAGGCTGAACTTGTGCAAAACCAGTAGCGTCTGCACCCAGCCCAGCAAACCCCTGTGATGGCGTCGTCGAAGATTCGGACGTAATGGAGGAGTTAACGGAGGAGTCACATCCACCCAACAAAAGGCTAAGCAGGGTGATGATGAATAACCCGACTGTTTTGAATCCATGGTGTTTATTGATCATCTCTAAATCCTTTCAAGAGTTCGGAAGGCGAACTCAGTAGCAGTTTCCCCAAGGGAATGGCTGAAGCTAACAGCGCACTGACCAATGCCGCCGCGGTGAGCGACAACCATTGCAGAGGAAAGACCTGCCAAGGTAATGCCCAGCCAAATGCACGCACATTAATGACGGCCACTAAACAATAGCTCACCAATAGACCCAAGGGGATGGCGAGAAGTGCGGTAATCAATGCCAGCAATAGCAAGCGTGAGAGTTCGATCAACACAAGCTGTTTGCGTTCAACACCACAGGCCCAGACAGGTGCAATTTGCGTTAATCGCATGCTCGATAAGGTCAATAGGCTGCTGAAGAGAGCGATGGCGGCAATCCCCAAAACGAGTAGGTTGAGTGCATGAGTGGCGGCAAAGGTGCGCTCAAAAAGCCTGATGGAGAAGTCTCGAACGGCCTGTTGATCCAAGACTTGAGTATCGCCCAAAGCAAAGGTTTCTTTCAGTTGGTTCACCAGTGAATCAACAAACTCAGGTTGAACACGAAGCGCAAAACTACCTTGCTCAGCGTCTGGCCAAAACTGATAGAGTGTTTCTAAGGACATCATCACTTGTCCTTTAGGGTTGCCGTAATCACTGTAGATGGCGACGATATTAAAGTCGATAGGGGCACCTGTATTCTCAGAGCGTTGATCCGTCAGTTGCAGCCGATCACCTAAGCGTAACTGCCACTGGCGTGCCAATTGTTCATTGATCATGATGGCATGTGTTGTGTCGAGAGCTTGCCAAGCATCTGCTAGGGCATGAAGTAAGGGCCAGTGCTCAACGTAAGTCTCGTGCACTTGGATGCCACGTAAATCAAGATTTCTCAAACCTGAAACCATGTCTTGGGAACTGGTGGTTGCTCGTGCAGAGGGAAGAATGGCAGTGACTTGCGGTTGTTCATTTAACCATTCAATAATCTGGGCAGACTGGCTAGCCTCTTCAGTACGCAGATAAACTTCAGCCGCTAAGCGTTGATCTAACCAGCCGGTGAAGGTTTGACGAAAACCCTCTACCATACCGCCGACGCCAATACTGGTGGATAACGCCAGTAAAAGAGCGACTAGGGCAACCGACAGGTGTGGCACCTGAAAGCGTGCATCCGACCAAAGCCAGAGCTGTGTCACTGAGCGAGCAATGCGTTGACCGGTTTTCAGGCATAGATCCAACACGAAAGGTAACCACAAGGCCGCGGTGATAAAGATAAGACCTAAGAGGATAAAGCCACTCAGCAGTGAATTACCGAAGAGTGCAGTCAAGATTGCAGCCACGCAGAAAACAGCACCGAGTAAAGCAAACCTTCCATAATGAGGTAAGTTGGGATGAGCTAACCCCGAGAGCTGTATTGAATCCTGTTTGATTAAGCGAAGTAAGGGTGCAGCGGCTGCCAGAAGAGTCCCTCCCCAAGCCATCATGAGTCCCTGTTGCCACCATCGCCATGACAGTTGCAGTTGATTGCTCACCTGAGCACCATAAAGACCGGCAAGGCTTGCTGAGAGATCGGGCAGCAGCAGTGCAGCGATCCAGTAACCTAGCAGCAAACCGGGCAGGGCGATCATGCCACTGATGAATAGCAGTTCAATCAGTAACCAACCGATTAAGGCGCGTTGACTGACGCCACAACTCAAGATAATGCGCCTGAGGGGTAAACGTTGATTCAATGCTAGATGAATTGCGGAGTAAACCATCAATAAGCCAACAAGGTAGGCCAAAAAAACTGAGTGCCGTCAAATTCAGATGAAAGCTTTCCGTGAGTCGAGAAATATCGTAATCACTCTGCGGAATGACCAAACGCAGTCGATCCGACAATGGCGAGGGCAAGGTAGTAGGATGGTTATCCGACAGGACTAAAAGTCTCGAAATCAAACCCTCCATCGCCAACATCTGTTGCGCCAAGCCAATATCCATAATCAGCTCATCATCTGCGATATCATCACTGAAATGGAGACTGGGTAATGTCTCTAGGCTATTCGTCAGAAAGAATCGCTTGAAGGCTTCTGTTTCTTCAGAAGGAAACTGTTTAGCTCTATTGGCAGAGAGCCAAATTTGCCAAGGCGGTGAGATAAAGTCGGTTAACGAAAACTGACTCGGGAGTCCCTGTCCAGATGAAACTGAGTTTGAGTTCAGTTGCAGGGTGATGGGTTCGATACCCACCAGGCTGAAGCGCTTCTCATCAACCCAAAGCTCACCTTCAACAAGTGGTGTGATCGACCATCCCATGCGTCGTAAATGAATATAGTCATCCTGCGAAATAGGGTCGCTCGTTCGTGAGATGATTTGAGTCTGATTAATGCTATCAAAACGAGCGGCCGCTTGGTCATAACTGAGGCGTGCTTGCTGGTTAAGCGCTTGAACGCCACTCCAGAGAGCCGTTGCTGCCATCAAGCCAATCATCAGCGTCATCAGTTGAACGGGGTGACGCCACCAATGACTCAATAAAGCCTGTAAAACCCACATTAGCGAAGGCAGCCTTGACTCAGGGTTAGCGAGCGATCTAGTTGAGCCGCTAAATGCGCACTGTGTGTGACCATCAATAGCGTGGTTTGCGTTTCCCGGACTAGGCTTAGCATAAGCTTCATGACTTGTTCTGCATTCGCCTCATCTAAACTTCCAGTGGGTTCGTCAGCGAGTAAAAATGGCGCTTTTGCCGACAGAGCGCGGCCTATGGCAACCCGTTGTTGTTGACCACCGGATAGTTCAGCGGGATAACGCTTGAGTAGACCTTCAATCCCTAGCTGTTCGGCAAGGTGGGCCATCCATTCAGAATCAAAGCGTTTGGCAAGTCGTGCCTGAAAAGCAAGATTGTCTAAAATATTCAGGCTTGGAATCAGGTTCAACTGTTGAAAAATAATCCCCAAATGATAACGTCTAAATTTGGCTCTTTGGCTGTCATTCATCTTGCAGAGATCGTGTTGGTTGATCCAGATGCTGCCTGAATCTGCTGATTCCAAACCGGCTAGGATATGAAGCAGGGTAGATTTACCACAGCCTGACTCACCCATCAGTGCAACACTTTCGCCATGATTCAGTGTTATGCTGAGTTCACGGAATAAGGGTAGTGGGCCTTGAGGTGTTATATGAGACTTAGCCAGTCCGCTTGCTGAGAGCATGAAAGTACCTGTTGAACGATAAAGATCATCTGATTTGATTGGGTAATTTGCCCATAAAGTATACAATTCTTTCTTTTACCGATACGAATCGCAAGAGGCATTAGATGTCAGACAGTCAAGGATTGAAATGGTTAATCGGAATCGCAGGTATTATTGTGATTCTTGCTGGGCTAAAAGCCGCTGAAACCATCGTGATTCCGATTATGCTCGCCTTGTTCGTCGCGATTATCAGTACGCCGTTTTTGAGAAGTTTAGCCAAACACGGAGTGCCGCCATCCTTGGCAGTGCTGATTGTCTTATCGGTATTAATTATTTTTGGTGGCGCCTTGGTGATGATCGTCAGTCAATCGATTGATGCTTTCCTGACTCGCTTGCCTTTGTATCAAAGTCGACTGCAAAGCTTAATTGTAGATTGGCTTCCACATTTAGAGCGTTGGGATATTCCAGTGAGCCGTGAAATGGTCATGAACCATCTCAACCCTTCGCAGATGATGGGCTGGGTAGGGAGTGCCCTGGCAGGTATCGGTTCCTTGTTAACCAATCTTTTCTTAGTCATTTTCATTGTTATTTTCATATTGATGGAAGGGGCTGGTTTCTCTGACAAGCTGAAAGTGGCTTTACCGAATGCCGATAAGTCGATCAGCGATGCCCATGGGTTTATGAAGCAGGTCAATCAATACCTGATGATTAAAACCACTATCAGCTTTATCACCGGTGTCTTAGTGACCATTTGGTTGTGGTGGTTAGATGTCGATTTCCCTGTCTTATGGGGGTTGATCGCGATGCTGATGAACTATATCCCCAATGTCGGTTCACTCATTGCTGCAGTTCCCGCTGTATTGCTTGCGCTGGTGCAGTTAGGTTTGGGTGATGCCATGTTTGTGATTCTGGGTTATGTGGTGATCAACGTCATTATGGGTAACCTCATCGAACCTCGGTTTATGGGAAAAGGCTTAGGCTTGTCACCGCTAGTGGTGTTTTTGTCCTTAATTTTATGGGGTTGGTTATTTGGCCCTGTGGGTATGTTTCTCTCTATCCCGTTGACGATGATCGTTAAAATCGCGCTCGAACAAAATCCAAGCACCCGATGGATCGCTATTTTACTGGGCAACGAGGTTCCTGCCTCTAATCAGTAGCTTCTGCTGAGAAGCTGCTACACTTATCTTTTTAAACACTTGTCGAAATAAAACAAAAGAAAGGCTTTTATGCTCCGTACTGCCCGCACACTATTATCCCTCTACTCCAGCTATGGCTTATTGGTCCTCGCGAATGCGCTGTTTACGACCCTAACGAGTTTACGTGCCGATATCGAAGGCTTTGCTGTACAAACCATTGGTTTGATTATGGCTTGCTACTTTTTAGGGATGTTTTTGGGGGCGCGCTTTACCTCAAAAGTGATCCAGCGTGGTGGTCATATCCGGGCTTTTGCCGCTTTTGCATCTTTCCTGTCGCTTTCACCTTTGATGCATATTCTGTTCATCGACCCATGGGTATGGGCGTGCTTAAGACTGATTGATGGTTTCTGTCTTGCAGGCTTGTTTATCATTACAGAGAGTTGGTTAAACGCTCGCGCGGATAACAAAACCCGAGGCAGTATTCTGGCGATTTACATGGTCGTGAACTACCTTGCTTCTGGTTTAGGGCAGTTATTTTTGATGTTTGCCTCGCCTGATACCTTTGAAGCCTTTGCCGTCGCCTCGATCTGTTTCTCGTTATCCTTAATGCCACTTATGATGACGCGAACAGAAGCACCTGTTCCACAGGCGGTAACAGGCTTTGCGGTCAAACCCCTGTTAAAGGTGGCGCCTGCAGGGTTTTTTGGTGCGGTATGCGCGGGCTCGGTTGGTGCTGCTTTCTTTGCGATGGCACCCATTTATGCCCAAAACTTGAACTACTCTGTACAACAGATCTCACTCTTTATGATGGCGGGTGTTTTTTCGGGTCTGGTGTTGCAGATTCCCCTTGGCAAACTTTCGGATCGTATAGAACGTCGTAAGGTTTTAGCCGGTGTCTGCTTTGGTGCCTTGGTGTTCAGTTGTTTGATGATTCTACACAGCGTATTTACATTGCCGTTTTACCTAATGCTGATCAATGTATTTTGCTATGGTTCGCTCGCCTTTGTGATCTATCCACTCTCTGTCGCGCACGTGAATGATTGGAGCGATCCCAGTCAATTGATGCAAACCTCTTCTGGGATGATTATCGGTTATGGTGGTGGGGCCGTCTTTGGTCCTATGCTCAGTTCTTCGTTAATGTCTGCGTTTGGTCCCGCAGCACTTTTCGGTTACATCGCGATCAATCTTGTTGTGATGATGATGTATGCCATCTATCAGTCGAAAAAAGCGGGACTCAATCGCGAGAAAATGGAGTTTGTGGCGCAACCCGCTGTGCAATTCCCAACAGAGGAGCTATATGCGGCAGTTCAGGATGAGTTGACCCTGTTCCGGATGAGCTTTACATCAGTGATGATAAAGATCCCTCTCAACAAGATGAAGAGGATGGAAGTGCCGCCTTAGTGCCCGATATCCTCAGCGAAAGTCAGTTGGATGAGTCAGGTTTGCCGGCCATGGAAATTTCTGAGATCACAAGTGAGATGGAGTCCAAAGATAATACAGACATGGAAACTATTGAAAGTGATTTGAATAGTTTGGCAGAGGACGCGCCAACCACGACACAATCCTTGATTGAAGAGTGGGAAAAGGAAAAGTTAGCAGAAGCACCCATCGATCCAGAGCCAAGGTGACGATCAGTTTCGCCACCTTGGATGAGATCATTGTTTGTTCTCTATGCCTGATTTCTACGACGCCAGAAAGCCTTTTCTGCTTCGATTAAGAGCAGTACCACAACCCCATAGCCTAACATCAATAACCATTGATTGAGACTCAGTGGTGCGCTGTGGAACAGGGTGTTCATCACTGGCAGGTAGATAAACAGAAGCTGCGATATCAGCATGGCTGAAATGCCGCCCCAGATCCAAGGATTAGAGTTAATGGGTGTTTTGAAAATGCTGTTGGTCAGGGAGCGGCAGTTGAATAAGAAGAAGCTCTGCACCACCACAAACAGCGTGACGGCCAATGTGCGAGATTCCTCTATACTGGCGCCATGCAATTGAGACCATTGGAAAAGACCAAAGGCACCAATCAATAACAGGGTACTCACCGATAGAATTCTACCGATCATCTCTTTAGAAAGGATCGGTGAATCCGGCTCCCGAGGCGCGCGAGACATAATGCCATATTCGCGAGGTTCAAACGCCAGCATCAGCCCTAAAAATACCGCAGTGGTCATGTTTAACCAGAGCGCCTGCACCGGCAATACGGGCAAGGTGATACCAAACAGAATCGCAACCATGATCACCAAGCCTTGCCCCATGTTGGTGGGCAGAATCCAGGTAATGAATTTGATCAAATTGTCGAAAACGTTGCGACCCTCTTCGACAGCCGCTTCAATGGATGAAAAGTTATCGTCGGTGAGCACCATATCAGCCGCTTCTTTAGATACCTCAGTTCCACTAATACCCATCGCGATACCAATATCGGCTTGTTTCAGTGCAGGTGCGTCGTTAACACCGTCACCTGTCATCGCAACAACATGACTACGACTTTGTAGCGCGTTGACCAGTTGTAATTTTTGCTCTGGTGCGACTCGTGCAAAAACAGAGACACGGTCTGCCGCGTCGATAACTTCAGACTCACTTAAAGTGCTCAGCTCTTTCCCGGTGATCGCTTCGAGTGTTTCAACTTTCTGACCTGGATTATTTTGCAAGCCGATTTGACCGGCAATAGCGCGAGCTGTCAGCGCATGGTCACCGGTGATCATCTTGACTCTAACACCTGCTTTTTGACAGGTGGCGACTGCTCGAATCGCCTCAGCTCTGGGTGGATCGATCATCGCTTGCAGGCCTATGAAGACAAGCGATTGGTTAGGTTCCCGCTGGTTAAAGCTTTCTAATGAATCCTCTGTCGAGGGCACCTGCTGCATGGCAAAGGCCAGTACTCGCATGCCTTGCCCTGCAAACTCATGAACCTTTTCCTCTATAGTGGTGACGTCTAGGTCAACAGCGTCGCCATTTTTATCAAGCTGAGCAGTGCAACGTGCTAGGATTTGCTCTACCGAACCTTTCAAATAGATTAGGTTGTGAGAGGAGTCGAGTCGATGCAGCGTGGCCATATATTGACGATCCGACTCAAAAGGAATGGTATCGATCCGCTTAAACTCAGCTTCACATTGTTTTAAGTCATATCCTGCTTTCATGGCTGAGGTAATCAACGCACCTTCAGTAGGGTCGCCTTCAACTGTCCAGCGCCCTTGGTCTTCTTTAAGCCTGGAATCATTACTGATTAAACCCGCCACGAGAAGATGGTGAAGTGCTGCATTATCCGAGAGGCTCGCGGCTTGCTCCGATTGAGTGAGCTTCCCTTCAGGTTGATAGCCACTTCCGCTCATATCGTAACTTTCAGCGCCTGCAAGCAGTTTTTGCACAGTCATCTGGTTTTCTGTCAGTGTTCCGGTTTTGTCGGAACAGATAACCGTGGTGGACCCCAGCGTTTCAACGGCTGAAAGTTTTCGAATAATCGCATTGCGTGACGCCATGCGACGTACACCAATCGCCAGTGTGATGGTCACTACTGCGGGTAGACCTTCCGGGATAGCGGCGACAGCCAGAGCGACAGCCGCCATAAAGGTCTCACTGGCCTGCATGCCGTAAAGTAAGCCAACACCAAAAGTGATCGCTGCTAGACCCAGAATGACCCATAACAGCAATTTACTAAAGGCATGAATTTTTCGAGTCAGTGGTGTTTCTAAGGCTTTTGCTTCTGAAATCATGTGAGCAATTTTGCCTGTTTCGGTAAAATCACCTATTCCTGTTACAACGCCCTTACCGGTACCATAGGTCACCAAAGTGCCGGCAAATGCCATATTATTCCTATCAGCCAATACGGTATCACTGGCAAGAATATCCAAGGATTTTTCTGAGGCGACGGATTCTCCAGTCAGTGCTGACTCATCAATTTGCATATCCTTGCATTCAATCAAGCGCATATCGGCAGGCACTTTATCACCGGAAGCCAAGAAAACGATGTCACCGGGGACGAGCTCAACCGCTGGGATGGATGTTTTTTCACCATCACGAAGGACTGTTGCCGTCGAAGAGAGCATTTTTTTAAGTGAATTGATCGCTTCCTCTGCTTTAGATTCCTGCACATAACCAATAATGGCATTAACGAGAACTACCGCAAAAATAACGCCAGCATCGACATATTCTTTCAAAAAAATGGTGACCAGTGTCGCAAAAAGAAGAATGTAAATAAGCGGGTTGTGAAACTGAAGCAGTAAGCGTTTCCAAGCGGGTACGGGTTTTTGTCCTGTAATACTGTTGGGACCTAGTGTTTGATGACGCTCGTTCGCTATCGAAGCCGTTAAACCCGCTTCTTTGTCACTTTCTAGTGAAGCAATGACATCATCACCCGCTAAGTGATGCCATGCTTGCTGCGTGTTTGAAACCATAAGTACCCCCGAGAAATTAAACGCTTAGGGTTAACCCTAGCATAAAAAAACGGAATAGATAACTATCTTATGACAGCCTTTATTCCGTTTTGTGCCCGTTTCTCAGGGCAAGGGCACTGCTTTTTCTGTTAGGCGACTTTTATTTGATCCGCTGGATGACAGCATTCGGGGTGGGTACTGACAAAGTGGCAGAGTGTTTTGGTTAACAATGCCATTTTCTCAGTATTGCCTTGGCTTCGAGCCATCTCAATATCATCGAGGATGTACTGCTTTATTTGGCTGCAGCCATCATGCTCTACCAAGTATTTTCCTAGCGCTAGAGCGATCATTGGCTCAACATGCTCATGTTCAGCAATGGCTTCAATTTCATCATCACTCAGATCGCACATCTCTAGACATTCTTCATAAGTTAACATCTTTGCGTCCTCAATCCTGTTCAGTGAATTTGGCCTAATAATAGACCGCTCGTAATCAACTTTAGTTTAGTTGAAGACCGGCAAAGTGACAGAAAAATTAAAGGATAAAATTTCAAGTGTTTTTAAGGGTTTATATAGTTTTTTCATGCTGCAATTGCACATTTTATACGGTTGTTTGATGAAAGTTTTATTAAAAAAAAACAAGTTATATATTGCTGCTGTGCACTATTTTGAATTTTAAAAAATGCAGTTCATGAAAAAAAAGTCGCAAATAACTATGTCTTGACGTTTTTAGAATTATGACAGTCGTTTCCATAGGGTCAGCTGATGAGGGTGGGGGCTATTCTGCCTGACATACAAAATGCCTTATATGCACCGGATTTGGAGTGACTGAAATGACCCTGCTGAGATTCATCAAGATGCCATCGTCATTGATGGTTTGATTATCGCCAAATGGAACCGTGAACTCTTTGAAGATATGCGCAAAGGTGGCTTAACGGCTGCAAGCTGCACGGTATCTGTGTGGGAAGGCTTTCAAGCGACCATCAATAATATCGCGGATACCGCAAAATTGATGCGTGAAAACGACGATCTGGTTCGTCCTGTTTACACCACAGAAGATATTCATAAAGCCAAAGCTGAAAACAAGACCGGTATCATTTTAAGTTTCCAAAATGCGCACGCTTTTGAAGATCAAATTGGTTATGTCGAAATCTTCAAAAAACTGGGCGTCGGTATTGTGCAGATGTGCTACAACACGCAAAACCTAGTCGGAACGGGTTGTTATGAGCGTGATGGTGGCCTATCGGGTTTTGGTCGTGAAATTGTCGCTGAAATGAATCGTGTAGGGATTATGTGTGACCTCTCACATGTTGGCTCGAAAACCTCTGAAGAGGTGATTCTAGAATACTAAAAACCGGTTTGCTATTCGCACTGTTTGCCCTCTGGATTAAAAGAGCATCCTCGCAACAAATCTGATGAAGAGTTGAAGTTTATTGCTGATCACGGTGGTTTCGTCGGTGTGACTATGTTTGCGCCGTTTCTGAAAAAAGGGATCGATTCCACCATTGATGATTATGCCGAAGCGATTGAGTACGTCATGAATATTGTCGGTGAAGATGCGATTGGCATAGGTACCGATTTTACTCAAGGCCATGATCAGCAATTCTTTGAGTGGTTAACCCACGATAAAGGTTATGCCCGCCGTTTAACGCGCTTTGGCAAGATCGTGAACCCTCTCGGTATTCGCACCGTCGGAGAATTCCCCAATCTCACAGAAACGCTGCTGAAGCGTGGTATGAGTGAGACTCAGGTGCGCAAAATTATGGGTGAGAACTGGGTTCGCGTACTGAAAGATGTTTGGGGTGCATAAATCCTGTCCATCAATAGATATGCAATTGCAAATAGGTGACTGAGTCACTTCTTAACGAATAATCGAAATAAGGTGAACAACGTGACAAAAATGGCCCCAGAACTTCCGATTGAAGTGGATAGCGAAACCGGTGTGTGGACCAGCGATGCGCTGCCGATGCTCTATGTGCCCAGACATTTCTTTATCAATAACCATCAAGCCATTGAAGAAGAGTTAGGCCCAGAGCGTTATGCCGAGATTCTTTACAAAGCGGGTTACAAAAAGTGCTTGGCATTGGTGTGAAAAAGAAGCCGAGCTTCATGGTTTAGCTGGTGTGGAAGTGTTTGAACACTATATGAAGCGTTTATCTCAACGCGGTTGGGGTAAGTTCATTACCGAAGAGATTAACCTAGAAGAAGGCACCTGCCGTGTCCGTCTTGAGCACTCTGCTTTTGTTTATCACTACGGCAAGGTAAATCGCAAAATTGAATACATGTTCACCGGTTGGTTTGCCGGTGCTATGGACCAAATTTTAGCGGCTCAGGGGAGTGAGTTAAGAACTCAAGCAGAGCAAACCCAAAGTGGTGCAGAAGATGGCTGTGATGTGGGTTATTTCGTGACCTACCCCCTTAAGTGAACAACGGCTCAGTTAATCATCCACTGAGAAAACCACTTAGCTAGCTCGCTAACAACGATAGAACAAATAGAAGGTTTCGGAGTTTCTATGTCACAGTTTGATGCAATCTTTCAGCCGATCCAGATAGGTAAATTGACCATTCGTAACCGTGTTGTCAGTACCGCTCATGCCGAGGTGCATGCGACTGATGGCGGGATGACCACGGATCGCTATGTTAAATACTATGAAGAGAAAGCCAAGGGTGGTTGCGGGCTGTGTATATGTGGGGGGTCCTCGGTGGTATCGATTGATAGCCCTCAAGCCTGGTGGAGCTCGGTCAATCTATCGACGGATCGCATTATTCCGCATTTTCAAAATCTAGCCGATGCCGTTCACAAGCATGGCGGTAAGATTATGATTCAAATCACCCACATGGGGCGCCGTTCACGATGGGATGGTTACAACTGGACAACGCTCGTTTCACCGTCCGGTATTCGTGAGCCTGTGCATCGCTCTACCTGTAAAACGATTGAGCCTGAAGAGATTCAACGCATTATTGGTGACTATGCGAAAGCGGCGCGTCGTGCCAAAGAGGGTGGTCTAGACGGCGTTGAATTGTCCGCCGTGCACCAGCATTTGATCGATCAATTCTGGAGCCCTCGTGTTAACAAACGCACCGATGAATGGGGTGGTAGCTTTGAAAACCGTATGCGCTTTGGTATGGAAGTGTTAAAAGCGGTGCGTGAAGAAGTAGGTCCTGATTTTGTGGTGGGGATGCGTATCTGTGGTGATGAGTTTCATCCGGATGGTTTGACTCATGAGGATATGAAGCAGATCGCGGCCTACTATGATGCAACCGGTTTAGTGGACTTCTTTGGCGTTATCGGTTCAGGTTGTGATACCCACAATACCCTGGCGAACGTTATTCCAAATATGTCTTATCCACCCGAGCCTTTCCTGCATTTGGCAGCCGGCATCAAAGAAGTGGTTAAAGCGCCTGTGATTCACGCGCAAAACATCAAAGATCCCAATCAGGCGCAGCGTATTTTAGAAGGTGGTTACGTGGATATGGTGGGTATGACCCGTGCTCATATCGCCGATCCACACATTATTGCCAAGATTAAAATGGGTCAGATTGATCAGATCCGTCAATGCGTGGGTGCTAACTACTGTATCGACCGTCAATATCAGGGTTTGGATGTGCTCTGTATTCAAAATGCGGCCACCTCGCGCGAATATATGGGACTACCTCATATTATTGAAAAAACCGAAGGGGTGCTGCGTAAAGTCGTGGTTGTCGGTGGTGGCCCAGCGGGAATGGAAGCAGCACGAGTTGCGGCTGAACGTGGCCATCAGGTGATATTGTTTGAAGGGCAAGCACAACTGGGTGGACAGATCACTCTCGCCGCTAAAGCGCCTCAACGTGATCAAATGGCAGGTATCACTCGCTGGTATCAGCTTGAATTGGCTCGATTACAGGTCGATCTGCGTTTAAACACCTATGCAGATGAAGCGCAAATCAAAGCGGAGCAGCCGGATATTGTGATTTTGGCCGTGGGCGGCAAGCCCTTTATCGAACAGGTGCCTGAATGGGGTGCTGATGAAGGATTGATCGTCAGCAGCTGGGATATTTTAGATGGCAAAGTAGAGCCAGGCAAAAACGTTTTGGTGTATGACACCATCTGTGAGTTTACGGGCATGTCTACAGCAGATTATCTGTCCGAAAAAGGCAGTAAGGTTGAGCTGGTGACGGATGATGTGAAACCCGGTGCCGCGATTGGTGGGACAACGTTCCCGACTTATTATCGCAGTCTCTATCCAAAAGAAGTGATCATGACCTCTGACTTGGCACTTCATAAGGTGTATCGCGAAGGTGAAAGCCTAATTGCTGTGTTGGAAAATGAGTACACCGGTCAGTTGGAAGAAAGAGTGGTTGATCAGGTCGTGGTTGAAAATGGCGTTAGACCTGATGAAGCCTTGTACTATGCCTTAAAACAGCAATCCTTGAATAAAGGCCAGATCGACATCGAAGCGCTCTATGCCATTCAGCCGCAACCCTGTTTGTCTGAAAGCACGGCTGGGGATAATTTCTTGTTATTCCGCATCGGTGACTGTACTGCCCCGCGCAACACGCATGCGGCAATTTACGATGCACTGCGTCTTTGTAAGGACTTCTGATTAGGAGTGAGGTTATGTTGAACCAGATCTTGCCCCTATTGATTTTTGGGGCATTGCTTCTCGCCGTGGTCGGTGCAGTACGCCGAATTCGCTTATGGCGGAATGGTCGAACATCCGAAGTGGCTGTTTTGGCTGGATTAGCGGCGATGCCTCGTCGCTATCTGGTTGATCTTCATCATGTGGTTGCCAGAGATAAATATATCTCCAACACCCATGTGGCCACTGGCGGAGGGTTTGTGGCTGCTGCCTTGCTGGCGATTCTTGTGCATGGATTACAACTGAACAGTCAGATTTTAGCCTGGGCGTTACTGGCAGCCACCAGCAGTATGTTTGTGGGTGCTATCTTTGTTGCCAAGCGTCGCCTCCAGCCACCCAGTCGCCTGTCCAAGGGGCCATGGATGCGTTTGCCGAAAAGCTTATTGGCGTTTTTCGATCGGATTTTTTCTGGTGACCTTGCCTGTAACGGGTATTGTTCCTGCTGCCTTTGGTGGCTGGGTGTTAGCAATATTGTTAGCGGCAGTAATCATCTGGGGCCTTGGCGAAATGTTTTTTGGCATGACCTGGGGTGGGCCGATGAAGCACGCCTTTGCCGGTGCGCTTCACCTTGCGTTTCATCGCCGTGCTGAACGTTTCAATGGTGGTCGATCAACTGGGCTTAAGCCGTTACATTTTGATGATCAACAACAGCCTTTAGGCGTTGAAAAACCATCAGAATTTACTTGGAATCAGCTCTTAGGTTTTGATGCTTGTGTTCAGTGTGGTCGATGTGAAGCCATGTGCCCTGCATTTGCTGCAGGCCAGCCGTTGAACCCAAAGAAGCTGATTCAAGATATGGTGGTGGGTTTGGCAGGCGGATCTGATGCAGCTTATGCGGGTTCACCTTACCCCGGAAAACCCGTGGGAGAACATCAAGGCAGTCCTTTTGCATCGATTATTGCAAGAGAGGGTCAAGGGCTTCTGGATGCCGAGACTCTGTGGTCTTGCACCACCTGTCGGGCCTGTGTAGAAGAGTGCCCGATGATGATTGAACATGTCGATGCAATAGTCGATATGCGTCGTCATTTAACCCTTGAGCGAGGCCAAACCCCAAACAAGGGTGCGGAAGTGATCGATAACTTGATTGCGACCGATAACCCCAACGGTTTTAATCCTGCCTCGCGCATGAACTGGGCAGCAGATTTATCTCTTCCAGTATTGTCGGATGTGAAACGTACCGATGTCCTGCTTTGGATGGGTGATGGTGCCTTTGATATGCGTAATCAGCGCAGTTTACGAGCTTTGGTGAAGATCTTGCGCGCGGCAAAAGTTGATTTTGCGGTGCTAGGCAACGAAGAGCGCGATTCTGGTGATGTGGCTCGTCGTTTAGGGGATGAAGCAACCTTCCAATCCTTGGCGAAGCGTAATATCGCCACCTTAGCTCAGTACAGTTTCCGCACTATTGTGACCTGTGATCCGCACAGCTTTCATGTGCTCAAGAACGAATACGGTGATTTTGGTGGTCAATACGTGGTTTATCACCACACCACTTACATCAACCACTTGAGACAAACCGGCAAACTTAAATTCACGCCCTACAAAGGTGGATCGGTAACTTACCACGACCCTTGTTATTTGGGGCGTTACAACGGTGAATATGATGCGCCGAGAGATTTGTTGAAAGCGGCGGGCATTCAGTTAATTGAAATGGAGCGTTCTGGATTTCGTTCACGTTGCTGTGGCGGTGGTGGGGGAGCACCTATTACCGATATTCCGGGTAAGCAACGGATACCTGATATGCGTATGGAAGATATTCGGCAAACCAGTGCAGAGGTGGTCGCCGTTGGTTGTCCTCAGTGCACAGCTATGCTTGAGGGTGTCGTAGATCCTCGTCCTGAAGTCCTAGATATTGCAGAAATACTTGCGAAGCAGTTGGTTGATCCGGAGGCGACAGCATGAGTGGCAACATGAATGACAGTATCATTCGACGAGATCCCAGAAAAGAGTGGATTCTGCGCAATCGATTGCATCCACAGCACGCCGATATTGCATCACAGAGCTTTAATTCTAGAGCCATTGCTAGCGCTACGCTTTAACGGAGTGGATAGCCCCCAAGGTATCAAACGTAAAGCACCACACAACGTCGGCTTTATTGGACCCAATGGCATTAGACGCATTGATCGAAGTGGTGCTCAACAGGGTGGCGTTGCCAGTCGTAAAGAAGTTGCACAGCAATCCAGTCGTCGTTTGCACAGTATCGACCAGCCCCAACATCACATCATGGTGGTTGCGGATATGACCGGTGGTCGACTCAGTGCACAGGATAAAGATATTTTGGGTCTAGCCCACCAACTGGCCGCAAAAAAGGCAGCAACGGCGGTAATGCTGGTTGTATTTGGTGAGCATAAAGAAACGACCTTTGCTGAGTCAGGAGTTGATCGGCTTCTTCATATAGAAGGTGATGCTTTTGAAGGGTTTTCTCCCGATTTGCGACTTGCTTGGTTAGCTGCCATCGAGCGTGAGATGCAACCGGATTATTGGATATTCCCCGATTCGGGCTTAGGCGGTGGCGATCTAGGCCGTCGTTTAGCGGTGGAGTTAGAGGTTCATGCTGCCACGGGGTTGTGGCAAGTTAACCTGAATGAGGAAGGTTTCAGTTGTACCTGCCGTGCTTCCGCGGCTACTCAGGATCTAACAAGAGCCTTGCCACGCGTGATCTTAGCACTAGCTGAATGTGCTGAACCCATTAGCGATACGCTTCATGAGGCTCAAGAGGTCAAACTGATGAGAGAGCCTTTAGATCAACTGCCTCGAATTCAAGATCTGGGTGCCGTTGCGGTGGATCCTGCAAGTGTCTCCTTGGCAGAAGCAGAGTTTATTCTGTCGGGTGGCAACGGTATTCGTGATTGGGATGCTTTTCATGAAACCGCTCGCATTTTGGGGGCGACGGAAGGAGCTTCAAGGGTCGCCGTGGATGATGGCTTTATGCCAAGAGATCGACAGGTTGGGGCCACTGGCACTTGGGTTACGGCGCGTGTGTATATGGCAGTGGGTATTTCGGGTGCGATTCAGCATCTACAAGGGATTCAAAGCTGTGACAAGGTGATCTGCATTAACACTGATGCGGGCTGCGATATGGTTAAACGTGCTGATTTGGCGCTCATCGGCGATTCTACCGAGATATTAGCGGCGGTTCGTCGCAAAGTCAGCGAACTTAAACAGGAGAAACGTCATGTCGCTTAATCAGCCTATTCGTGTAGCGGTTTTGCTATCCGTTGGTCAGCATCCTGTGACGGCAAGGCCTAGACGGGCTGATCAAGACGCTCGTGCGCTTGAGTTAGCACTGCAGCTGGGTAATGTTGAGATAACGCCTTTGCATGTTGGGCTGATGAATGAGCAGAATGAAGCCGCATTACGAAGCTACCTAGGTATGGGTATCCGTCAGATTAGATTGATAGAACCCAAAGCAATAAGTTTACAAGAAAGTCCGGACATCCTTTTTAGTCTAGAGCAGGGCGTGCGTGATTCAGGCGCCAATATCGTGCTGTGTGGAAGTCGTGCCGAAACGGGTGAAAGCTCAGGACTCGTTCCATATCTGTTAGCTAAAAAGCTAGGTTGGCCGATTGTGAGTGGTCTGGTTTCAATCGAGAAAATAGAGCAAGGCAGTGCCACCCTGTTGCAAGCCCTACCCAGAGGCCAGCGGCGAAAGCTAAAAGTCTCATTACCGGCAGTTCTTACTGTCGATCCTGCGGCAGCAACGGCAAGGCAATCTGCGTTTGGCCCGGCTCAACGTGGTTCAATTAAAACTCATTCGCCGTCAACTTCACCGAACCTATCGGACGCTGATCTGCAAAAAAGTTCAGCCTCTGATTCAGTACTTTGGCAGTTTCAACCGGCTAAAAAACGTCCCAAACGTTTAAAAATTATTAAAGCAACTTCGGCAAGGGATCGTTTTAAGGCTGCTGCGGCTAAAGCCGATGCCAGTGGTGGTAAAGTTTTGCAGGGAGTTTCGGCGGATGACGCCGCAAATGAAATTATTAAGCTATTATTGGAGGAGGGTGTGCTTAATCTCGACAGTCGTCTTTAAAAGCAGAGAATTTGTAAAAAGATTCCGGAGATTTTTGCAAGACCTATCCTGTGTGGGTGCTCTAGAGTGCTAGAGGATCATAAAAAGTTGATGATTCATCAGGTTTCGCGTTAAATCCTATGATGTTTGGATTGCAGTAAAACGGGTGTGACAGATGAGTACACTCACTAACAACAATGATAAGGTGATACAAAAATGAGTAAACCTAACCTGAACAGACGTAATATCCTTAAAGCTGCTGCTGCTAGTGCTGTCGCTGCTCCACTGGCGATGACATCCTCCTCTGCTTTTGCTACTACCAATCTTCGTATGCAGACTTACTGGGGTCGTGAAGCATCGGATGTGTTTGCTGAGTTTGGCGACAATGTTCGTACCGCTTCTAACGGTTCTCTGCGTGTGCGTCATTTTACCGGTAGTTCACTAGTTCCAGATGCTGAGATGTTTCAAGCGGTTAGCCGCGGTACTATCGATATGTGCCAAGGCTACGCAGGCTATTGGCCAGGCCAGCTCGATATTGCAGGTATTGAATCCGGGCTTCCTGGTGCTTGGACTAACTATGATGAAGCACAATATGTTTTCCGTCACAAAGGTCTGACAGACCTAGTCCGTGAAGCCTATGCTGAGCACAATGTTTACTACATGGGGCCTATTTTTGGTGGTCCATTCGATCTTCTAACCAAAGAGCCAGTAAACAGTTTAGATGATCTGAAAAATATGCGTATTCGTGCGACTCCAGCCGTTGCTCGTATTCTTCAAGCCTTCGACATCCCAACCGTATTCCTACCCGGTTCTGAGCTTTATGTTGGCCTGAGCACAGGTACTATTGATGGGGTTATTTACGCTGGTACCAACGAGTATGTCGGTATGAAGCTCTATGAAGTGGCTAAGCACTACACCTCTATCGGTATGGTTTACCCAGGCTACTGTGATCAGATTCTGATCAATATGGATGCTTGGAACCGCATGTCCGACGAAGAGCGTAAAATCATGGAGTTAGCATTCGAGACTCATGCATCACGAATGAATACTTGGATGGTCAGTGGATCTATTGATGCGGGTGCATCGGGTCTATTCGAAATGAACCGTCTACCACCAGAAGATTCTCAGCGTCTACGTGAAGCGGCTGCTGTGATCTGGGAAGAGGAAGCGGCTAAATCTGATCGCAATCGTAAAGCGATTGATATTCTCAAGGAAACCGCTAAAGCGACAGGGCGTGCATAATGCCTTCGGTCTGTCACTTAGTTAGCTGGGTTGATAGACTCTCTGAAATTGTTGGTAAGGCCGTCTCATGGATGTGCCTTGCCATCATTGCAGTGATGCTCTATGAGATAGCTGCCCGCTATTTCTTCAACAGCCCTACCGCTTGGGCACACGAAGTGACCACAATGCTCTACGGAACCTTCTGTATCATTGCGGGCACCTACACTCATCGTTATCAAGGCCATGTTCGAAGTGAAGCGCTCTACCATCTGCTATCACGCCGTGGTAAAGCGATTATTGATACCTTGACAGGTTCCTTGGTTCTCTTTGTTCTCATCGTATTCTTTATCGCATCAGTCGATTTCGCCCATGATTCTTGGGTCCGCAACGAAGTGTCTTCTCGAAGCACTTGGGCACCACCGCTCTATCCATTCAAAACTGTATTACCTGTTGCGGTGGGATTAATTACGTTGCAGAGTGCGGCGCATCTGTTGCGTGATATTTGTGTGGCGTTCAATGTCGGTTGCGATGCCTGTGCGACGCGAGGTATCGAAGAAACTGAAGAGTCGGCTTCAGAAAACAAAGCGACTTAATAGTGAACTGAATCACTGATTGTGCGGCTAAGACCGGCCGCTTAAGAAATATATAACGATAAAAGGTACTTAAGGTGTCAGATATTGATCCTTTATTGATTACAGTGGTATGTTTGCAGCCATGTTTATCATGCTGCTAATGGGTACGCCACTTTCATGGGCGTTGCTAACCGTCGGTATGGGTTTTGCCTATTTCCTTTGGGGTACCGGAGCCTTAGATCTACTCACCATTAGTGCTTTTTCCTCGATGGATAACTTCATCCTCGTGGCATTGCCGATGTTCATCTTTATGGGGCTGATGCTTGAGCGATCGGGAATCACCGATGATCTGTTCGAGATGATGAACAAGCTGATGGGCGCACAACCCGGTGGTTTGGGGGTGGGTACTATTGTGCTGTGCGCGTTAATTGCGGCTATGGCGGGTGTATCAGGCGCAGCGACTGTCAGTTTGGGCGTTATCGCACTCCCAGCGATGCTCAAGAGGGGTTACAGCAAGAAACTCGCCACAGGTACAATTATGGCGGGTGGTGCGCTGGGATTCTTAATACCACCCAGTGTTTTGATGATCCTTTATGCCTTCTTAGCAAAAGAATCAATTGGTAAACTTTTCGCGGCAGGTCTGATCCCCGGTTTAATGTTGGCGGGTATCTACATTATCTACATTTTGGTGATCAGTCGGATTAAACCCTCGATAGCACCTCCATTAGCTGAGGCTGAGCGAGTCGATTGGAAAGGTAAACTCATCTCCCTTAAAGCATTAATATTGCCTGGAACGTTAATCGTAACGGTATTGGCATGTATTATCCTTGGCATTACCACGCCCTCAGAGGCCTCCGCTATCGGAGCGGCGGGTGCCATCGTATGTGCGGCCGTTTATAGAACCTTGTCTTTCAAAATGTTGAAAGATGTGTTGTTGGATACAACCAAAATCATGGGCATGTTGATCTGGATAACCCTGACAGCGATCTTCTTCAGTAAGGTGTATATCGGGTTAGGTGCAGGCTTCTTGTTGCAGGATTTAGTTGAAGATACCAATCTGGCGCCGATGGCTGTTATTGTGATGATGCTGGCTTGCTACTATATTCTGGGTATGTTCCTAGACGATTTTGCCATTGTCTTTATCACTGTTCCGCTATTCGTACCCGTCGTTGAGTTCTTAGGCTTTGATCCGGTCTGGTTTGCGATACTCTTTATTGTCAGTATGCAGTCAGCCTACTTAACGCCACCCTTTGGCTATAACTTGTTTTATATGCGATCGGTAGCACCGCCATCGGTCACGATCTATGACCTTTATCTAGCGGCCATTCCATTTATCCTATTGCAGATACTTGGGTTAACCTTACTGGTGATGTTCCCGCAGATTACCCTCTGGTTGCCTGAATTGATCTATGGACCCCCTAGGTAGTGCAAAGCAGTTCTAATAAGGCAGCTCTAGTAAGAGCTGCCTCTAAACGACGCCTCTTTATACTCTAAAGACATTACTGACCTTCATGATCGTGATTGAATTGCGATCCTGAAAGGGCAGTGACATCATTAGCTCATTCGACTCGATTATAAAAATGAGACTTGTCATGAGCCAAACTACACTCACGCGGAAGAAAACACGTTCAGGGCAAAAAGGTCGTATGACTCAGCCAGATGCCCTTGAACTCGTGAATCAGATACTGGGTAATGCATCCAATGCTAGAGAGTTTCTGATAGAGCATCTTCATGCGCTACAAGATCATCAAGGCTACCTCTCCTTTGCTAATTTGCGTGCCCTAGCCGAACGAATGAATCTGCCGATGGCAGCAGTTTATGAAACGGCCAGTTTTTATGCACATTTCGATATTGTTCGAGATGATGAAACGCCACCCCCTGCAGTAACTATTCGTGTGTGTGATTCCTTATCCTGTCAGCTAGCTGGTGCAGAAGCGTTAAGTCAGGCGCTAAAAACCGAGCTCGATCCTCAGGCGGTTCGTGTTATTCATGCACCCTGTATGGGACGATGTGACAAGGCTCCTGTACTTGAGTTAGGACATCACCATATTGAACAGGCTGACCTAAGCAAAACGCTGGCGGCTTTGTCTGTCGAGATGTTTGAACCTGAGCAGGTTGATTGGCAGTCATTGGCTGATTATCAATCCTTAGGCGGCTATCAACTGTTACAAGACTGTCGAGAGGGTGGTGAGTCGGTCGATGGGTTAATTGCCATGCTAGAGAAAGCCGGCTTAAGAGGTCTGGGTGGTGCAGGCTTTCCAACCTTCAAAAAATGGCAGTTCGTGCGTGCCGAAGCAGGTCCACGTTACTGTGTGATCAATGCGGATGAAGGGGAGCCGGGTACCTTCAAAGACCGATATTACCTTGAAAAATCACCACACCAATTCCTAGAAGGCGCGTTAATCAGTGCTTGGGCAGTGGATGCTATCGGTCTGTATATCTATTTGCGTGATGAATATCCTGGAGTTAATAAGCTGCTGAAAGCTGCCATTCACGAATTAGAGGACGCTAATATCGTTGAGCCGGACTTTTATCCAACTTAGACGTGCGCTGGCGCTTATATTTGCGGTGAAGAGTCAGCCTTGATCGAATCCTTGGAAGGCAAGCCAGGTAAGCCTCGTCATCGTCCTCCCTTTGTGGCGCAGAAAGGTTTGTTTGATCGGCCAACACTCGTTAACAACGTGGAAACCGTATATTGGATTCCCGAAATTTATCACAAGGGAGCAGACTGGTTCGCTTCTCACGGACGTCACGGACGTCAGGGTTTGCGTTCATTTTCTGTCTCTGGGCGTGTCAATAAGCCAGGTGTTCACTTAGCTCCTGCAGGGATTTCGCTGCAAGAACTGATTGATGAATACTGTGGTGGCATGCTTGCTGGTCATCAATTACTGGGATATCTGCCTGGTGGTGCATCAGGTGGGATTTTGCCAGCGAGTAAAGCCAATATTCCGTTAGATTTCGATACCCTTCAATCAGAGGGGTGTTTTATTGGCTCAGCGGCAGTAATCGTGTTATCAGATCAAGATAACTTACAGCAGGTTGCCCGCAATCTGATGGCGTTTTTCCGCGATGAATCTTGCGGGCAGTGTACCCCTTGTCGTGTGGGTACAGACAAAATGCTGTCTTTGATTGAAGCGAACGAGTGGGATGTAGAGCAGTTACACCGCCTGTCCCAAGTGATGATGGATGCCTCCATTTGTGGTCTGGGTCAAGCAGCACCCAATCCGGTACTGGGTTTGTTGCGTGACTTTAAAGAAGAATTGACCGCATCCAATATCATTTTGAGAGGGTAATTTATGTCTGCATTTGAACTGATTTTGGATGGTGTTTCGGTGACTGCCTATGAAGGCGAAACCCTCTGGCAAGTGGCGAAGCGAGCCGGTGAAACGATTCCACATTTGTGCTTTAAAGATGCCGAAGGCTATCGAGCCGACGGTAATTGTCGTGCCTGTATGGTTGAAATTGAGGGTGAGCGTACTTTAGCGGCTAGTTGTATTCGCGAGGCTAAACCCGGCATGGTGGTGCGCAGTCAGCAATCTGATCGTGCGATCACCGCTCGAAAAGGGGTGCTTGAATTACTGATTGCGGATCAGCCTGATCGTGATCAAAGCCCCGATAAGTCCAGCCATTTTTGGCAAATGGCAGATCTGTTAACCATTGATGCGATGGCGGTTAAGCAGGCACTGCCTAAACAAACGGCGCAGCCGGCAGACCTCGATCGTTCACACACGGCCATGACGGTCAACTTATCCGCTTGTATTGACTGTAACTTATGTGTCAGAGCTTGCCGTGAAGTGCAGGTCAATGATGTCATCGGTCATGCCAATCGCGGTGTGCAATCTAAAATCGTATTTGATTTTGATGATCCGATGGGGGAGAGCACCTGTGTGGCCTGTGGAGAGTGCGTTCAGGCCTGTCCTACCGGGGCTTTAATGCCCGCAACCATGGTTGATGAAAGGGGTGTTGGTGATTCTGCTGCGATTGATAAAGAAGTGGATTCTGTTTGCCCCTATTGTGGTGTGGGTTGTCAGCTGACCTATCAGATTCGTGATGAAAAAATCATTGCAGTAAAAGGCCGTCAAGGACCTTCTAATCTAGGACGTTTGTGTGTGAAAGGGCGTTTTGGTTTTGATTACCCCAATCATCCCAGTCGTATTAGCCGCCCATTAATTCGTCGGGAAGGTGTACCTAAGGGTATTGATCCTAATTTTGATCCCGCCAATCCCTTAACACATTTTAGAGAAGCCGATTGGGATGAAGCCTTATCCTTTGCCGCAACTGGGTTATCGCACTTAAGAGCGGCTTATGGTGCAGAGGCGTTAGCAGGATTTGGAAGTGCCAAATGCTCCAATGAGGAAGCTTGGCTATTCCAAAAGCTGATCAGAACCGGCTTTGGCTCCAATAATGTCGATCATTGTACACGCTTGTGTCATGCCAGTTCCGTTGCAGCCTTAATTGAATGTATTGGGACAGGTGCGGTAACAGCATCCTTTATGCAGGCTAGTCAGGCGGATGTGGTTATCTTGACCGGCTGTAACCCTGCGGTAAACCATCCAGTTGCGGCGACTTTCTTTAAACAGGCCGCTAAACGCGGTACTAAGATTATCATTCTCGATCCGCGTGGCCAGGCACTGAATGCTCATGCACACAAAGTACTGCGTTTTGAACCGGGCACTGATGTAGCCCTCTTCAATGCCATGTTGAATGTGATCGTGACAGAAAAGCTCTACAACGAAGCCTATATCGCTGAGCACACAGAAGGGTTTGAAGCCCTCTCTCAGCATGTTCTTGAGATGACACCTGAAGCCATGTCACCCCTGTGTGGTATTGCGCCAGAGGAGATTCGCGAAGTCGCCCGACTCTATGCGCAAGCGGATAAAGCGATGATTTTTTGGGGTATGGGGATTTCTCAGCACACCCATGGTACCGATAATGCGCGTTGCCTGATCTCCTTGGCCTTAGCCTGTGGACACACAGGTCGTCCTGGAACAGGGTTGCATCCGTTACGAGGTCAAAACAACGTTCAGGGGGCGTCCGATGCTGGTTTGATACCGATGGTGATGCCTGATTATCAACCGGTATCGGACAGACAAGTGAAAGCAGCTTTTGAAGAGTTGTGGTCAACTCCCCTAAGCGGCAAGCCGGGTTTGACGGTCGTCGAGATCATGGATGCTATTTATGCAGGTCAGATTAAGGGTATGTATATTCTGGGTGAAAACCCTGCAATGTCTGACCCTGATTTGAACCATGCGCGCGCCGCCTTAGCCAAATTAGAACATTTAGTGGTGCAAGATCTGTTTGTCACCGAAACCGCGATGTTTGCAGATGTGATTCTGCCGGCGTCTGCTTGGGCGGAAAAAGACGGTACCGTCACCAACACCAATCGACAGGTACAAATGGGTCGTGCTGCTGTGCCTTTACTTGGAGAGGCAAAGCCTGATTGGTGGATTATTCAAGCATTGGCTAATCGTATGGGCTTAAATTGGCACTATGAACATCCGCGTGATGTGTTTGCTGAAATGAAACAAGGGATGCGTTCGTTAGATCATATCACTTGGTCGCGTTTGGAAAGTGAAGAGTCTGTCACTTACCCCTGTCCAGCAGATGACCAGCCCGGTTTAGATGTGGTGTATTCGGATGCTTTTCCGACGATTACCGGCAAGGCTCGTTTTTCACCGACACGCCCATTACCGCCAGATGAGCCAGTGGATCATGAATATCCTATTGTGTTGACAACAGGTCGCCAACTTGAACATTGGCACACAGGTTCAATGACTCGACGAGCACAAGTGCTTGATCATCTTGAGCCCGAAGCAGTGGCGAGCTTGGCTCCTGCAGAACTGTCTAAATTGGGAGTTCAGCCGGGTGAGGCTATTAAGATCATTACCCGACGAGGAGAAATTACCTTATCGGCTAGGGTCGATCCGCTGATGCCAGAAGGGATGGTGTTTGTGCCTTTCTGCTATGTTGAAGCGGCAGCGAATATTTTGACTAACCCCGCGCTAGACCCTTATGGCAAAATACCCGAGTTTAAGTATGCGGCTTGTCGACTGAGTTCGACATGACTTGGTTAGTAGAGGTTTAGTCTATGATGTTTGCTGATTTAGTTGATGAGGATGATTTTCGAGAACGCCTTCAAGCACTGGGGGCGGACTTACCGGCGGACGCCTCACCGGAACACTCCTTAGCCTTAGCTAGGGAGCAGGGCATTGACGGCTTGGCGTCCTTGGCGTCAGCGTTATTAGCTGAACCTGGGCTGTTGCAACCTGAAGTCAGGATGGCTTTAGAGAAGGCTGACTTCGTTTAAACTTCCAGTTTAACGTTGGGTCCGCTAACTAAAAGACGCATGAGGTCAGGGCGGCAGATAATGCCAATTAAGAGTTTGCTGTCTTGATCGACCACTGGCATAGCCGTGAGTTTATGTGTGATGAAAAACTGTGCTATGTCTCTTACTAGGGTATCCCCAGTTACCGCTGAAAACTCTTCAGGGACCATTTGAGTAATTAAAATCAGCTCACTACTTCTCGCTTGTTCAAGTCGATTTCTATGCAGTAGACGCACTGGCTTGAAATCCTCATCAACGACTACGAGGTGATCTACTTCTGCCTGATCCATTAAAGCGAGGGCTCTAAAAATGGTGCCTTGTGAGGGAATAGAAACCACAGGGCTACTCATAATATGCATAGCTTGAAGTTTGCGCCTTTCCTGAAGTGTATCTGACTTTCTTTCGGTATCTAAGTAAAGGTTTGAGGGATGGCTAGATTGATACTTACGTCCTAATGGAACCGCTGCACGAGCTAATGGCGCTGGATTTTCAGTTTGCCGATCGGGAGAAGATTGCTGGAGTTCTTCGACATGACGCTGCTTTGCCAGCACACTACTGGTAGGTGTGATAATACCGTTGTTGTAGATAAGCAAGGCCATGTCACATTCCTTTTTTGATCAATCCTTATCATAGTATCGGCTAATACATATGATCTTTAATAGCATAAAAAAAGGGATAATACCGCTTTCTCATGATGAAGCGGTATTATCCCCTTTTTAGGGTGCTAGAGTAAATTATTCTGATTTTTGTGTGTTCTCGATGATGCGCTCGCTGTACCAATTCACAAAGTCGATAACGCCGAACTCAAAAGTTTCTGAGTAAGGGCCAGGTTGATAGGCGATAGAGTTAATGCCCCGTTGATTTTCTTCAGCGAGCACACGGTCTTGATCATTCGTTGCATCCCACACCTTGCGCATATTGCTGATGTCATAATCGACACCTTCAACCGCATCTTTATGCACTAACCATTTAGTGGTGACTAGGGTTTTTTGTGGTCCGAGTGGCAACACACGAAAGACTACTGAGTGGTCGCCCATCCAGTGATTCCATGAGTTAGGTAGGTGCAAAATTCGAAGTGAACCCATGTCAGGACTGGTGATACGCCCCATCAACTTTTGACAGGCTGGTTTACCATCCATGGTCATGGATACCACACCATCGAGTAACGGCGTGCGTGTCATACGATTTCGCTTACCAAAATACTTCAGCTCATAAGGGACGCGCATCTTATCCCAGTCTTGCTGTTTAACCGCCACCAAGGCTTTATATTCAGGCGTTGCCAGAGGGTCATCAGTGTCGTCAAATTGTTGCAATGAATTAAGCAGCTCTGGATGTGAACCGTTGCAGTGATAGCATTCACGGTTGTTTTCAATCACCAGTTTCCAGTTAGCGTCTTCTACAATATCGGTCTGAACAGCAACTTTCAGATTTTCCACATCATAGGGTTCAAGATAGTGTGCAAGCTCTTGCGTAAAAGCTTCGAACTCAGGAGGAGTGTCTGCTAGACATACAAAG
>JAJOJN010000102.1 GCA_021208565.1 Nitrincola sp. | reverse complement strand
TCACGATTATAACCTAGGTTTGCTAGCGGCAATGATTCACCACCATGGCGAAGAGGTAGCTCGCGAGTGGATTAAGGGTGTAAAAGCAAATCTGGCGCAGGCGCCTCAGGGTAACGATCGTGGTCAGGTGCAAAATGTATATACGGGCTTATGTGATATTGCCATTGTAAACACTTATTACATGGGTGCGATGCTTGCCAGTGACGAGCAACGTCCTTGGGCTGAGTCTGTTAATCTGATCTTCCCAGACCAAGATACAGTCGGTACTCATATCAATATGTCGGGTGCTGTCGTAGCGCGTTTTGCCCCTAACTTTGATCAAGCGGTTCAATTGTTAGAATTCTTGTCTGATGATAAGGCACAAGAAATGTACTCTGTAGGTAACACTGAATACCCTGTGAAACCCGGTGTGCAATGGTCTGAAGTGGTGCAGATGTGGGGCGAGCCGAAGTTTGATGCACAATCCCCTGCGGCTATTGCTGAATATAAAGGTTTGGCTTTAAGAATTATGAACGAAGTGGATTTTAATGCTGGACCGTAATCTATAAGATACAATACCTTAGCGATCTGGCAGTGCGTGATTACGCGCTGCCAGATTTTTGTTTTTATGTACCGTGCACTTTAGAAATTGGAATTCGTGATGGCGAAGTCAAATAAGTGAGTTTATGAGCAATCAGATGTCAGTCAGCAGCGGTTTTTTTTGCAAGTCTACGTTCTCGATTGAACTTGGATTTTTGGACGCTTGGCAGTTTGTTGATTGCACTGATTGTCTTGTTGCCGATTTTTGCCGTGATCTATTTGGCATGTTTCCGACTGAAAACATCTGGCCGCATCTCATGTCTACCGTTCTACCTGGATATATCCGAAACACGCTATGGCTGATGTTTGGTGTTTGTATCGGTACATTTATTATCGGTACTGGCACAGCTTGGCTGGTCACCATGTGTCGTTTTCCAGGCAGGCGAATATTCGAATGGGCGTTGTTAATTCCCTTGGCCATGCCGGCCTATGTCATTGCTTACGTTTATACCGATCTACTGAATTTTTCTGGCCCTGTTCAATCCCTGTTAAGAGAAACCTTTGGTTGGCGCACGCCAAGGGATTATTGGTTTCCTAATATTCGCTCTCTGGGCGGTGCCATCTCTATGATGGTGTTGGTGCTTTATCCTTACGTGTATCTGCTCTCTAGATCTGCATTTCTAGAGCAGTCAGCAACGATGCTTGAAGCCAGTAGAACACTAGGTTGCTCTTCTTGGCAAAGCTTCCTCCGTGTCGGTTTACCGATTGCAAGACCTTCTATTGTTGTCGGTGTCGTTTTGGCTTTAATGGAAGCCTTAAACGACTTCGGTACAGTCGATTATTTCGCCGTCAGAACACTGACAGCCGGCATTTTTAATGTCTGGTTTCATATGCGAAATTTGGGTGGTGGCGCTCAAATCGCCGTTGTTCTGTTAATTTTTATCGTTGTGTTAATTCTGATAGAGCGTTTTGCGCGCCGTAAAAAACGCTACCACACCAGTACACGAAGTGTTGCACCGCCAAGAATTCAACTAACCGGCTGGAAAGCTATTGCGGCAGTAATCGCCTGTACACTACCGATCTTGCTCGGTTTGATCATCCCTGGTGCGCAGTTAGTTTCCTATTCTTTACAGTATTATGAAGCGTCTCTTTCGGCTGGCTTTGCCCTCTATGCACGTAATAGCCTCATCCTGTCGGCTTCAGCTGCGTTTGTGGCTGTGTTACTAGGCTTATTTTTAGCCTATGCAGGAAGGTTGGGCAAAGGGCCATTCTTATCTTCCTGCCTACGTCTTGTCTCGCTAGGCTATGCCGTGCCGGGTGCTGTTCTGGCGGTGGGTATTCTGTATCCCTTTGGTTACTTCGATAACTTTGTCGATGCCATCATGTATGAGCGCTTTGGTATCTCTACAGGACTATTGCTTTCTGGCAGTATGTTTATTCTGATTTATGCTTATGTTGCTCGTTTCTTAGCCCTTTCATATGGCACTGTTGAAGCAGGGTTAACGCGCATTCGTCCTAACTTAGATGGTGCGGCCAGAACCTTAGGTCGTACACCCTCAGGTGTGTTAAAGGATGTGCATGTGCCCATTTTGCGCGGTAGCTTAGGCACGGCAGCGATCTTGGTGTTTGTTGATACGATGAAAGAACTACCGGCCACGCTCATTTTAAGGCCCTTTAACTTCAATACGTTGGCGACTCACATTTATCAATATGCCAAAGATGAACAGATTGAAATTGCAGCCTTAGGTTCGCTGACCATCGTACTTGTGGGACTGATCCCAACAATTCTTCTTTCTTATACCATCTCACAGAGTCGCTCTGGAGGAGATAAATGATGAAACCTATAGATACAGGCTTAGAGCTAAAGTCGATTCGACATCGTTTTGGTCTCGAGAAATTTTAAAAGGCGTTTCAGTTGGTGCTCAAGCGGGTGAGCTGGTCTGTCTGTTAGGTTCGTCTGGTAGTGGAAAGTCTACTCTCTTGCGTTTAGCCGCGGGCTTGGAAACGATTCAGCAGGGTAAAATCACCATCGGTGGTCAGGTTGTTGCTGAACCTGGTTTTCAGTTGCCGCCGGAAAAGCGCGGTGTTGGCTTAATGTTCCAAGATTTTGCCCTTTTTCCCCATATTAATGTATTGCAGAATGTCATGTTTGGATTGCGTCACATGGCGTCGCAGGATGCGAAAGCTCGCGCTGTTCGATTACTTGAGCGAGTGGGGATGGCGGAGTATCAAAAAGCCTATCCGCATACATTGTCAGGTGGCCAGCAGCAGCGAGTTGCCCTAGCAAGAGCTTTAGCGCCCGAGCCTCGTGTGATGTTATTAGATGAGCCTTTTTCAGGTTTGGATACCACCTTGAGAGCACAGGTGCGCGAAGAAACAGCACATGTATTGCGTGAAAGAGGTGTCGCTACGCTATTGGTCACTCATGATCCTGAAGAGGCGATGGCCATGGCCGATCGCATTAAAATACTAGGTGCTGATGGTCTACTTAGGCAGTCAGGTACTCCGGATGAGGTCTATTTTCGTCCTGCAGATACCTTTGTTGCTGGGCTGTTTGGCCCGATTAATCGTCTTTCGGGCTATGTCGAACAGGGTTATGTGCCAACCCCTCTAGGACGCGTGCCCGCACCGGGTCATCCCGATGGTGCACCGGTACAAATTTTGGTAAGGCCTGAAGGCTTAAAAATTGGTGTGGCAGGTGGTGTGCTGGTGGATCTGATTTCAGTCAAGCAGTTGGGTGTCACCAAAGAGATCACGCTGCGTCCTTGTGATGATGAAGTTGGGCTCTGTCCGATGGAGGAGCATTATAAAGCGCGCATACTAGGGCCGATGCATCCTGTTGCTGAGGGCAAGCATCGGGTGGCTATTGATCCCGAGCTTGCCTTTGTATTCCCCGGTTAGGCCTTGGTAAGTCGCTATACGCCCAGATACCAATCCATAATCGGTTGGCCCCAGATCACCGCGAACCAACCAGCAATAGCGAGATAGGGGCCAAAGGGGAGTGGATTACTGGCTTGATGCTTTTTGGTGGCGATTAAGATACCGGCCAACAAGACCCCTGCAATCGATGAAAAGAGGATGATCATGGGTAAGCTGATCGCGCCACCCCAAGCCCCTAGAGCCGCCAGTAGCTTGAAATCGCCATAACCCATACCTTCCTTACCTGTCAGCAGTTTGAACGCCCAATAGACACTCCACAGTGACAGATAGCCTAAAATTGCCCCCCACACAGCGCCGGATAAACTTGTAAACAGTTCAAAGCTGTTCAGCAACAACCCTAGCCAAAGCAGGGGAAGCGTAATGGAATCGGGTAAAAGTTGATGGTCTAAATCGATGAAGGTCAATGCGATCAACGCCCAGGTAAACACCATCAAGGCAAAGCCAAGAGTGTTAAAGCCAAACTGCCATCCAATCATGCCGCAGAGCAGGGCGCTTAGTGCTTCGATAAGCGGATAACGTGCACTGATAGGGGTTTTGCACTGACTACAGCGTCCTTTTAGAACCAGCCAGCTGATCACGGGGATGTTTTCATACCAACGAATCTGATGACCGCAGTGATTGCAGCGCGACGCCGGAAAGGCAAGATTGAATTTCTCTTCCTGTTGCTGGCTCGTTTCTTGATGAGTCATTTCCGCATGAATGGCTGCCTGCCATTCGCGCTCCATCATTACCGGCAGTCTGAGGATAACAACATTCAGGAAGCTGCCAACAAGCAGTGCAAGGATAACTGAAAATAATACGGCCCACAGTGTGTGAGCCGCGAAGAGTTCGAAATATATCATTATTTAATCTATTGATTTTTAAAGATTTTTACACTACGTTTCCGAGCTGGAAAATCGGCAAATACATCGCAATAACTAAGCCACCGACCAATGTTCCGAGTACGACCATGATCAAGGGCTCAAGTAAGCTCGACAAATTATCCACCGCATTATCGACTTCCTCTTCATAGAAGCTCGCGATTTTGTCTAGCATGGTATCCAAAGAACCTGCTTCCTCACCAATGGCGATCATTTGGGTGACCATTGCAGGATAAATACCCGTCATGTTGACCGCGTTTTGCAACGACTGCCCTGTAGAAACACCGTTTCTAATCTGAATAATAGAGTTTCTAAATACCACGTTCCCTGAAGCGCCTGCTGCTGAGTCGAGAGCAGATACCAGAGGAACACCTGCAGCAAAGGTTGTTGACAGGGTTCGAGTAAAACGAGCTATCGCTGCTTTGTAGAGTATTTCGCCCAAAACAGGGATCTTGAGTACAAAGCGATCAACAGCATCACGAAGTTTTTGAGATTTTCCATGGCTTTGGTAAAAGCATAACCAAAAATAACAAAGCCGATAAGTGCGAAAAACCAATATTTTTGTGCAATATCAGATAGTCCAATGACAAATAGCGTAAAGGCGGGTAGGTCTGCACCAAAACTGCGGAAAATATCTTGGAACTGCGGAACCACCTTCACCAGTAGGATAGCAGACACAACAATACCGACCACAACGACGGCGGCAGGATAGGTCATCGCTTTTTTGATTTTGGCTTTTAGTGATTCAATTTTCTCTTTATAGGTCGCAATACGATCTAACATCGTCTCTAAAGCACCCGATTGCTCACCCGCTCTTACGAGTGAACAGGTGAGATCGTCAAAATACTTAGGGTGGCGTGATAGCGCGGTAGAAAAGTCCGTACCCCCATTGACATCGTTACGGATCTCATAGGTCATCTCTTTGAGCTTGACCTTCTCGGTACCGTTAGCGACGATTTCAAGTCCTTGCAAAAGTGGAACACCCGATTTCATCATGGTCGCCATTTGTCGAGTAAAGAAGGCGATATCCAGTGGTTTAATCGGTTTGTTGCGGTTACCTAGAAGAGAGAGGCTGCTTTGCTTGGCAACCTTGCTTGGGTTAATACCTTGTTTGCGAAGTAGTGATTTTGCAATGGCAACGTTTTCAGCATCGATTTTACCCTTGCTTTTGTTACCACTACGGTCTTTACCTTCCCATTGAAAAGTAACCTTCTTTTTTTCCTTTTTCGCTGCTGCTGTCGCCATCTGAGTTATTTTCCTGATTAGGTCTTAATAACGCGATTCATCTCTTCAAGACTGGTCAGTCCGTTGGCTACTTTAAGTAGACCTGATTCACGAAGAGTTTTAAATCCCTGTTTGCGCGCTACACGCAGTATATCAAGTGATGTACCATTCTCCATGATACATTCAGCAATTTCCTGAGTCATGGCGAGCATCTCATAGATACCCACTCGACCTTGTAACCTTTATTGCATTTAGGGCAGCCATCATGATTGGCTTCGTAAAGATGTAGGTCTGCAATTTGTTCAGGTTTAAAACCTTCTTCCAACAGTGCCGCTTCTGGTACGGTAGCTGGACGCTTACAAGACTCACATAAGCGTCTGCCCAGTCGCTGCGCAATGATCAAGCTGACTGAAGTGGCGACGTTAAACGCCGGTACACCCATGTTGCGCAAACGCGTGAGTGTTTCTGGTGCGCTGTTGGTATGCAGCGTAGAAAGTACCATGTGACCAGTTTGTGCCGCTTTTATGGCAATTTCAGCCGTCTCTAAGTCTCGAATCTCACCCACCATGACAACGTCAGGGTCTTGTCGGAGAAACGAGCGTAAAGCTTCGGCGAAGGTTAAGCCGACTTTGGTGTTCACGTGGACTTGGTTAATACCGTCCATGTTGATCTCAACAGGGTCCTCAGCGGTAGAGATGTTTCGCTCAGAAGTGTTGAGAATATTTAGACCCGTATAGAGCGTCACTGTTTACCGGAACCTGTTGGCCCGGTCACCAGAATCATGCCCTGTGGTTGCTCAAGCGTAGTGAGGTAGAGCTTTTTCTGATCGGGTTCGAAACCTAGTGCCTCAACACCGATTTGTGCACTGGTAGGGTCAAGAATACGAAGTACAATTTTTTCACCCCATAAGGTCGGCAGGGTGTTTACACGAAAGTCGATAGATCGATTTTTGGATATTTTTCATTTTGATACGACCGTCCTGTGGAACGCGTCGCTCAGAGATATCCATCTGTGACATGACTTTTAAACGTGCGGCTAAACGGGTGGCAAGATTCATCGGTGGTCTATGCACTTCTTGCAGAATACCATCGATACGACAACGAACACGGTAGCTTTTTTCATAAGGTTCAAAGTGAATATCCGATGCCCCCGTTTTAATGGCATCCATTAAAACTTTATTGATAAAGCGTACAATAGGGGCTTCACTGGCAGCGTCTTCCGCACTTTGCTCTTCTTCTTTTGGTTTTGAGCCGTCATCGATGTCTAGGTTATCAAGATCAGTATCATCTAAATCGCCCAAAGCTGAGCTTTGTTGTTGGTCGAGATAGACATCTAATGCGCTGATAACTTATCTTCTTCAACGATAACAACTTCGGTAATAATACCTGTTTGGAATTTGATCTCATCAATACCTTGCATATTGGTCGGATCCGCTACCGCAACAAATAAGCGGTTGTCACGTTTCATTAACGGCAAGATATGATGTTTAGTAATCAGTGCATCTGAAATGATTTCTTTGGGTAGTGAAGCACTTGGTATGGCATCTAGGTCAAAAAGTGGCAAACCAAACTCTTCAGCCGCCGCTGAGGCAGCTCGATGTGCGCTGACTAGACGTTGTTTAATGATGTAACTCACAAATGGCTGTTTTGATTCGCGCGATTTATGAATAGCATCTGTGGCGACTTCTGCCGAAAAAACACCGTCCATTACCAAACGCTTGGCAAGTCCGCTTAATGGTTGAGCCCCTTGTGCCACATTAACTCCCAAGTTAACCTAATCATTGATATTCTTATAGCATAGCAATCAAATCATAGATAATCACAGTTATCAATGACCTAAGGCTTTCAAGGCTTTATTAAGGTAGATTATTTCGATTGATCTTGATCTTGCTCAAGAGTTTTTTAGTCAATAGTTAAGGAAAGGGTGAATGGAAATAGAGATAAAAGCTTGGCGCATCATGCGCTTATTGGCACTCTATCGTATCATCCTGGCCACTCTTTTGGTGGTGCTGATTAACACTGGCTATTTACCTGATCCATTAGGCGAATCCCGTCCAAATTTGTTTAATACAGCCGTCGTGATTTACGTGCTGTCCGCGTTTATCTCAATTTACCCTCTATTGCTCAAAACGCCAAAATATACTTGGCAGGTTTATGCGCATACCAGTATCGATATTCTTGTGTTTACGGTCATGATGCATGCCAGCGGTGGAATTAGTAGTGGTGTTGGGATGTTATTGGTAGTCAGTGTGGCGAATGCCAGTATGTTATTGGCGGGAAGAATGTCTATCTTCTTTGCCGCCATGGCTTCTATTGCTGTCTTGATTGAACAGTTCTACTCTCAAATCAACTTACAAACCAATCAGTTCAACTATTCGATGGCTGGACTGTTGGGTCTGGCTCTTTTTGTGACTTCAGCACTTTCGGCTGTGTTGGCCAAGCAGGCAAGAGAAAACGCGGATTTGGCCCACCAGCGTGGCGTTGATTTGGCTAATATGGCTGAGTTGACAGAGCAGGTTATTCGACAGATGGGTACAGGGGTTTTGGTGGTAGATCATGGTCATCATGTGCGTTTAATTAATGAGTCTGCAAGGCGTTTATTGGACGCGCCCTCACAAACCGTTGGCACACATTTACAGCAGTTCAGTACGGAATTGAATTTGAAACTTCATCTCTGGATGAGTGATCCCGCCGGTCTAATAGGCAAGCAACGTATCGATACACTGCCGGCCAGTTTGTTAATTCAGATAGTCCCGATTAGCCGGGATGGGGATGAAAATAACTCGGGCGCTTTGATTTTTTTTAGAGGACGCCGCTTTGGTCGATGAGCAATCGCATCAGTTGCGTTTGGCATCGCTAGGTCGTTTAACGGCAGGAATTGCCCATGAGATTCGTAATCCGCTAAGCTCCATCCGTCATGCCGGTGCGCTCTTGGCTGAATCACCTAGTCTACCTCCGGAAGATGCTCGTTTGACCGATATTATTCAGGAAAACACTCAGCGCGTGAATCGCATTGTCGAAGATGTGCTCCAGATCGGCAATCGTGATAGGGTAAATAAAGAGATCATCGAATTGAATGAATGGTTAACCCGTTTTCTTGAAGAGTTGGACTATCTTATTCCAGAAGCTCGATCGATACTCACGGTTGACGATCAGTCTCTAAAACCGATCAAAGTCTATTTCGATGCGGGTCATCTCCATCAAATTCTGGCGAACCTTTTATCAAATGCCGCTCATTTTGCAATGAAGTCTTCCGAAAAGCCTGTGATCATTTGTAGGCTCTCGGGAGGAGGAGATCAGGCTGTATTCATTGAGGTGATAAATAATGGCCCACCTGTCTCTGAAGAGAATAAACCGCGTTTATTTGAACCGTTTTTCACTACCTCGTCACGTGGCACTGGTTTAGGTTTGTATCTTTCGAGAGAGTTGGCACAAGTCAATCAGTGCCATTTAGGGTATCAGCAGTTGCAAGCATTAACCTGTTTTCGTTTAAGTTTTAGCACTCAAGTTGTTGTGTTGGATGATTAAGGAGTTCATTAGATGGGAAGTTCAACGATGAGAGATCTCAGTGCCGAGTCGCGCCCTAGTGTATTAGTCATCGATGATGAACCGGACATCCGTGAGCTTATTAAGCTGACACTGAATCGTATGCAAGTCGATTGCCTGGAGGCTGAAACGCTTGAACAAGCCAATCGGTTGCTCGATCAGTTGGGAAGCAAAGGTATTCAGCTTTGTCTGACGGACATGCGCCTACCGGATGGAAACGGTATGGAGGTCATCTATCGCATTCAGAAGCACTATTCACATATCCCCGTAGCCATGATTACAGCTCATGGCAATATGAGTAGTGCTATTGAAGCCTTAAAAGCAGGTGCGTTTGATTTTTTTAAATAAGCCCGTTGAGTTACAAACGCTTCGTACATTAGTGTCATCTGCACTAAAACTTGATCAGCCCAAGGTGATTGAAGCCTGTGATAGCGCCACGCCTGAAATGATTGGTCAGTCGCCTAAAATTGAAAAGATTAGGGCGCTGGTCGATAAGTTAGGCCGAAGTTTGGCGCCTGTTCATATTTATGGTGAATCGGGTACTGGTAAAGAGTTGGTTGCTCGAATGTTACATAATCGTAGCCATCGTTGTGATAAGCCGTTTATTGCTGTGAACTGTGGAGCTATTCCAGCTGAATTGATGGAAAGTGAGTTTTTTGGTCATCGTAAAGGGAGCTTTACAGGCGCTTCGCAACATAAAGAAGGTCTCTTTCAGGCCGCAGAAGGGGGGACGCTGTTTCTTGATGAGATAGCGGAGCTTCCTTTGGAGATGCAAGTGAAACTCTTGCGTGCTATTCAGGAAAAGTCGGTGCGCCCTGTGGGAGCTCAGAAAGAAGAGTTTGTTGATGTGCGTATTGTAAGTGCAACACATGAAGACCTCTCTGCACGGGTTGAATCTGGTGAGTTTAGGGAGGATCTTTACTATAGAATCAATGTAATAGAGTTAAAAGTTCCCCCTTTACGTGAGCATTTAGAGGATCTGCCTTTACTTGCCAATTTCTTCTTGAAGCAACTAGCTACAGAAATGGGTAGACAACCGCCGCGCTTATCAGAATGTGCGATGCAGCGTTTGTACCAACATGGTTTTCCAGGCAATGTGCGCGAGTTGGAAAATATTTTGGCTAGGGCCATTACTTTAAATGATGGCGATCTGATCGAAGCCGAAGATATACAAACGGATAATCGATCCAGTAATACCCCAGACACAAGCGTTATCGATTGATCATCTAGAAAGCGTTT
>JAJOJN010000042.1 GCA_021208565.1 Nitrincola sp. | reverse complement strand
GCACTACCTATCTTCACGGCACCAAAGCTGACTGTGACTTGACCTACTTGGGGAAACTCAAAACTTTCCACGGCTTGACGAAAGCGCTCAAAAGCTGTTTTGGCACCCCGAATATTAAGATTCTCAGTGACAACGACAAACTCCTCACCACCAAAACGAAACAACAAATCACTCTCTCTAAAACAGTCTCTCATGATTTGAGAAATAAGTAGCAACACCTCATCACCATAGATATGCCCCAGCGTATCGTTAATTCGTTTAAAATTATCGATATCAATTAAGCCTATCCAGTAAAAAGAATCATGATCAGCATGCACGCGACGGTCATGATCCACTTGAAACGACGAACTTAATGATGCAGACATCCCGATCACGCGCTGAATACTTTCATCGAAGGTTTTACGATTGAGCAAGCCAGTTAACTGATCCTGCTGAGCATCTTCGATTAACTGGCAGAAGTTTCGGTATATCTGCAACAAACCTTCGATCAGCTTGACATCGCTCGCTGCACCGGGACGACGTGATTCCAAGATCAAACACACACTTAAACTCTTTAAATCTAGAATAGGATAAGCTGAAAGACTGTTTCCATTCGCTAATTTAGTGTGGTAGGGACTACCGAGTCGACTCGACATTCTAATCGCACTCAGATGTTCTGGGTGATCCTTCTGTTTCGGACACTTTCATGACAGCCATCTTGCCCATAGCGCATGGAAAATTTCACCACACCATCACGATCATACTTAAGCATCGTCACTTGCTCTGGGCGAAAGAGTTCATGCAAAGTCTTTAAAAGGCTAAATTCAAGCAGTTCGAGATCTCTGATAGAAGTTAAGGTCGCTAAACGATCTAGAAGATGCGGCGTGGATGACAAATGAAACTCCTGTTAAAGTAAATTCAGCTTTATGTGCTACCAATATCGGTTTATTCTAGCCTTTGGCTGTACCTCATACAATTTAAAACCTTATAATTTCAAACAATGCTAATTAACCAACCCCACACAAAACTAAAACAGGCTTTTCCACTTTCATGCTAATCATCGATATAGAAGCTTCGGGTTTAGATCCGGTACACTCCTATCCTATTGAAATAGGTATCTATAACACTGAGAAGCCCGACAAATCTTTGAGTTTTCTGATCAAACCTCATGAATCGTGGGTGTACTGGGATGAGATAGCTGAGGAGATCCACGGGATTCATTTAGATGAACTCCTAACGCATGGCATCACACCTGTGGAAGCCTGTAATCGCTTGAATCAATTTGTTCTCAACGCCGCTGAGGACAAACCTTTTGTGATCTCAGACGCCCCCGACTTTGATTTTATGTGGCTTCGCTGTTTGTTTCTATGCGCTGATGTCAGAATGCAATTCAAGGTTTGCGGTATCGACTCGATGCTTGAACCTAATCGCCAAACCACACTCTTTGCCGAACTAGAACGGCAGGAAATGCCTCATCGAGCACTCGCGGATGCAAGAATTATCGGTGAGATCCTGATGGGCTATCTCAGCAAACACTAGACAAATGAATACTACTTCTGTAGTATTTGCGCTTCTTGTTGAGGCATAGCTGCGTAATATTGTGTGCGGCCAGCCTCTTTGCTAACTGAGCGGCTCGTTTCACAAACACCCTCTCTTCTATCAGGTAAAAATCACAGCATGTCTAACATCGACACTATCCCCACCAATTTTGGTGATTTGGGTCTTTCTGCACCTATTCTTGAAGCTCTGAACGACGTTGGCTACGAAACGCCTTCTCCGATTCAAGCTGGCACTATTCCAGCCCTTCTACAAGGTAAAGATCTTTTAGGTCAAGCACAAACCGGTACCGGAAAACGGCTGCCTTTGCGCTTCCCTTATTGCAACGTTTGGATGCGACTAAAACGCATCCACAATTACTTATTTTGGCGCCTACTCGCGAATTAGCATTACAGGTCGCTACAGCCTGTGAAAAGTACTCACGCCATCTGAATGGTATTCGTACCCTTTCCATCTATGGTGGACAGGGTTACGACGAACAACTACGTGGCTTACGCCGCGGTGCACAAGTGGTTATCGGCACACCAGGCGCGTAATGGATCATATCCGTCGCGGCACACTAGCACTTGATCAGCTTCAGACGCTGGTGCTTGACGAAGCCGATGAAATGCTTCGCATGGGCTTCATTGACGATGTTGAATGGATACTTGAGCACACCCCTGCTCAACGTCAAATCGCACTGTTTTCAGCGACTATGCCACCCGCTATTCGTCGTATTGCAGATAACTATTTGTCTGATCCAACGATTGTTAAAATCACCAGCAAAACAGCAACTGCAAGCACCATCCGCCAACGCGTTTGGACCGTTCGCGGCATGCCGAAAGTCATGGCACTCACACGCTTACTCGAACTACGTGAACATGAAGGCGTATTAGTATTTGTTCGCACCAAAAATGCCACTGAAGAAGTTGCGGAGCAGCTTACTAAAGCAGGCTTTCCAGCCGCTGCGTTACATGGTGATATTGCCCAGAATCAACGTGAAAAAATCGTTGAAAAACTTAAAAGTGGCGAACTTGATCTCGTGGTAGCGACCGATGTTGTTGCGCGTGGACTGGATGTTGAGCGCATCACCCATGTCGTTAACTTCGATATTCCTTATGACGCTGAGTCTTATATCCACCGCATTGGCCGTACAGGTCGTGCTGGTAGAAATGGTGATGCCATACTGTTTGTTGCTCCACGTGAACAGCGTTTGCTTCAACAAATTGAACGCACTACTCGATCCCCAATAGAGACGCTAGAACTTCCTACTGCCAAACAGATCAATGCTTTGCGCGTAACGCGCTTGCAAGTAGAGCTCGAAGCTGCCGCGAAGGATATCGATCAATATCTACCATTGATCAAACAGTTTACTGAAAACACTGACTTAACTCCTGAACAAATAGCTGCAGCAACCTTAAAGCTGATGTACAAAAACACGGCGTTGTTTATGGATGAACGTGAGCCTTCAGCAGCACCCATGCGTGAAAAGCGTACTCGCAATGAAAGTGAGCGCGGTGACCGTAAACCTGCCGCAAGAAGAGGTCGTGGTAATGACCCCGTAACCGAAGGCATGCAGCGCTACTGGTTAGGTGTTGGTTATCAACATGGTGTCAAACCCGGTAACATCGTGGGCGCTATTGCTAACGAAGCCGGTGTTGACAGCCAATATATTGGGCGTATCGATATTAGTGAAAACTTCAGCACGGTTGACTTACCCAACTCCATCCCTGCTCCCATGCTGCAAATTCTGAAGCGTGCTCGCATTTGTGGTCAACCGTTAAATATTCGCCCATGGTCTGATGATTTACCGTCTGATCGCGATGGGAAAACGACCAAGCCAAAGCGTAAACCATCTACATCCAGAAAGAGTAACAGCGCTGGTCCTCGTCAACGCTCGTAACAACTTCTGAGCATCCGAGGCAGTGGTTTTTAACCACTGCCTCGACACCTGACTGTCTCTGGCGTTATATTTAAGCCAAAAAACAGACTGGAACCATCATTGCGCCAAAAGATTATTATTACGCTTACCACCGTTAGAGGCTCTCGCCAATTTACCCTAAGCCAAGTTGCTGGCTATCTTGTGGGTGTCTTTCTTGTTTTATCCGCTATTAGTTTTTTCGTTTCCAATCTTCTCCTTGTTAAAACTCATGATCACTTACTGGGTCTTGAACAAGAAAAAGAGCAGCTGGAAGAACAATTCTCTGAAGCACTCGGCACTCAACAACTTTATCTTGAAAACCTAGCTGAACTCGGCACTCGATTTAGTGAAGTCTTTTATGAGCGTAGCCAGCTTGAGGAAGCGAATATTCGCCTCGATGCAGACTTAAGTGAAATAGAATCTTTTTTTAGGCGTTTTAACCGACTTACCTCAAGATACTAACACCATCGACCGCTCGGCACTGTTGAAGGCAGCCACTGTACAGCGACTGTTTTTGCTCCACAGCATCCCTAATGGACTCCCTATTAAAGGCACTAGAATCGGTTCCGGTTTTGGAACACGAGTTAACCCCGTAACCGGTAGAAGAGCTCCACATAATGGTCTCGACTTTCCGGCACCAAGAGGGACGCCTGTCTATGCTACGGCCGATGGTATCGTCGAAAGAGCAGGGTTTGATCAGGGATCGGGTTTTGGCAACCTCATCATCTTTCAACATAACTTTGGCTTTAAGACTTACTTTGCCCATCTGCAAAAGATTGAAGTGAAGCCGTCACAATATGTGCATAAAGGACAATTGATCGGCTATAGTGGTAATACCGGACGTTCCAGTGGCCCTCATTTACATTATGAAGTCCGACACTTATACACTCCCCTAGACCCAAAGCCTTTTGTCGACTGGGGGCTGAACAACTTTGAATCATTATTTACAACTATAGAGGATGTGCCGTGGGAATCCTTAAGCGCAATGTACCCCCTAAACCAGGGCGGCCCACAGTAAGCATTATCGCTCGTGGTAACAGTTTATCTGGCGATATCCAGATCACGGGTAAAACACATGTCGATGGACACCTTTTTGGTCATATAAAGGCCTTAGAAGATATGTCGATTGGCAAACATGGATTGTTGCAAGGCCGTATCAAAGGTAAAAAGATTTTTGTTAGTGGTTCATTAGAAGGCGAAGTGATTTGCGATCATCTGTTTATTGAACCTGGTGGCAAAGTGCATGCTCAGGTCTGCTGTGCAGATATGAAAATTGACCAAGGCGGCCTTTTTGTTGGTGAGAGAACTTTACCAGAACCCTTACAAGGCACTGATCCAATGCAGCCACAGCACTCAAGTATTGATGATCAAGATCTTTTCGATTCACTGCCAGAACGTATTACTTTGACGGGGAAATCTTAAACCATGTGTGAACTCTTAGGGATGAGTGCCAATGTGCCGACCGATATCTGTTTTAGCTTCACAGGGTTAATGCAACGTGGTGGTGGTACTGGGCCTCACAAAGATGGCTGGGGCATCGCTTTTTATGAGGGTCGAGGACTGCGTATTTTTCATGACCCATCACCCAGTATTGAATCACGCATTGCTCAACTGATCGCCGAGTACCCCATCAAGAGCTGTATTGTGATCAGTCATATTCGCCAAGCTAACGTTGGTAGTGTTTGTTTGGAAAACACGCACCCCTTTGATCGTGAACTCTGGGCAAAAAATGGTGTTATGCACATAATGGCCAGTTAGATCCTGAACTCTTCAGCTGGCCATTAGTCCATTATCGCCCTGTCGGTTCTACTGACAGTGAGTATGCTTTTTGCTGGTTACTTGATCAGATACGCCTGCGTTATCCTGAGCAACCTGATAACTATAAGGAACTCATTGAATTTATCCACCAATGCTGTGAAAAGCTGCGTGCCCTTGGCGTTTTCAATATGTTACTTAGTGAATCAACACATTTATTCACCTACTGCACCACCAAACTTTGTTGGATTACTCGGCAATCTCCTTTTGGTGAAGCACAACTAAGTGACTGTGAGATGGCTGTTAATTTTGAAGCAGTCACCACTCCTGATGACATCGTAACCGTTATTGCAACCGATCCTCTCACTAACAATGAAACCTGGACCCAGATCAGCACTGGAGAAATGGTGGTTTTTGTTGAGGGGAAGGTGATCGAGCATTTGCACTCTGAGTCCTGACGTACGACAATAGTTGTATAAGAAGGTAATAGAATGACAATAAACTTGACTCCTTTGAGTGGCAATGTGACCAGCCTAAATCGTCTATTCGATGCTGTATTCAAACAGTTTGGTGATCTCATTGCCTTTTCACATGGCAATACAAGCATCACCTATTCCGGACTTGACCATAAAAGTCGGATGCTTGCTGGATGGTTACAGCATAATAGTGGTCTTGAGCCGGGAGATAGAGTAGCTATCCAACTTCCCAATACTATTCAATTTCCTCTTTGCATGTTGGCCGTGCTCAGAGCAGGCTTTGTGATCGTTAATGCCAATCCTTCCTACACACCGGCTGAGCTAAATCAGTTACTGATAGATAGTGGTGCAAAAGCACTCATCACCTTTGCCCCACTGGCGCGTAAAGCTCAGATTGCGATGAATGGAACGCAGATAAACTGTGTTATTTTGACGGAATTAGGCGATTTGATGCCGCCTCTTAAAGGCAAAGTGCTCAATCAATATATTCAACGTCTTGCAATGCCCTTTTCCAAGCATGCGATTCCTGACGCCTTTTGGCTTAAAGACCTATTACGTCAGGAATTTAGTTCAAAATGGCAACCGACTTATCCGAGTGAAAACCAACTGGCCTTGATTCAATACACCGGCGGAACAACCGGAACCCCCAAAGGGGCCATGCTTTCTCATCAAAACCTTTGTGCCAACCTATTTCAAATTAAGCAGCTACTTGAAATCTATACCCAGAGCGGTCAAGAACGACTGATACAACCCTTACCCCTCTATCATATCTATGCTTTTACACTGACCCTTGCGTTTTTTTCGCAAGGACTCATACCCGACTCATCATCAACCCTAAAGAGACACGTCAAACGATCAAGGCTTTTTCAAAGTTTAAACCGACCATTTGTGCCGGTATAGATCCGCTATTTAATCATCTGCTTAATCAACAGAGCTTTCATCGTATCAACTTTTCCATGCTAAAACTCACAGTTTCAGGCGGTATGGCGCTGTCACCTCAACTTGCGCAAGGGTGGCATAAACTCACTGGCTGCCCAATAACAGAAGGATATGGTTTAACAGAGTGTTCTCCTGTGGTGAGCATCAATAAACCTGATCAAATCTTGCTTGGCACTGTTGGAGAGCCTTTAATCGAAACGGAGATACGTATTATTGATGATCATGGAAAAGAACTTCCACTTGGCGAGATTGGTGAAATTCAAGTGAGAGGACCTCAAGTGATGCAGGGGTATTGGAATCAACCGATAGAAACGCAGACTGTACTTTCTGAAGAGGGTTGGTTTTCTACAGGTGATCTAGGCTGCCTAACCCAAGACAAAAGACTCAGGATTATAGATCGAAAAAAAAGAACTCATTAGTGTTTCAGGCTTTAAGGTATTTCCAAGTGAACTGGAAACCCTTGTTTGTACCATTCCTGGCGTTGAGGATTGTGCTGCTGTGGGCGTTCCTGATGAGGTCACAGGTGAAAAAATTAAACTCTTTGTGGTAACCGATAGCACACTCGTAACACCTTCCATGATCAGAGAGTTCTGCAAGGAGCGACTTACTGGCTATAAAATTCCCACATCGATAGAGTTCTGTAGCTCTCTGCCTCGCAGCTCTGTCGGCAAAGTGCAAAGAAATAAACTCAAAGAAAAAGCACTGCAGAAATGTCCTAAAAAATAAGGCGTCCTACAAGCAGTGCTTAATCACAATAAACCTTATGAACGTGCAGCGAGCTTGAAACAGGGAACATATTCCTCATGATTGATTTTCATACGTCGCTGATCCACAAAAGCGTCCAACAAAACCTCCAACGCACTAATGATATCTGGGTCCCCTCGTAACTCAAACGGACCAAACTCTTCAATGGCTCTGATGCCCTGCTCTTTTACATTTCCAGCAACAATACCCGATAACGCACAGCGTAATTGTGCAGCTAACTGATGATCAGGTTGCTGTTTTGATAAATTAAGGGGCCGCCATGCTGTCGTGGGTAGGTTCAAAAGGCTTTTGCAACTCCAGAGGAATCGATAAGTCCCATTGAAGTGAAAAGATTCTCCGGTTTTTTTACGATAGGCGGTCACTTGATCTAGAAGCTCTTTCATGCGTTGAGATACAGCATGCGCATCACCTGTAATGATCTCATAAAAGCCACGCGCTCTTTCGCCCAAGGTTTTCGAAATAAAAGCATCAAGAGTCTCAAAATATTCGTGGCTTTCTTCGGGACCGGTAAATATTAGAGGAAAGGGTATCGCTTCATTTTCGTTGCGTAACAAGATGCCTAAAATGTATAAAATCTCTTCAGCAGTTCCTGCCCCACCGGGAAAAACAATGATGCCATGCCCCACTCTCACAAACGCTTCCAATCGTTTTTCGATATCGGGCATAATTAACAGTTCATTGACTATTGGATTGGGTGATTCAGCAGCAATAATGCCTGGTTCAGTAATACCCAAGTAACGACCCTTTTCCACACGTTGTTTTGAGTGAGCGATCGTTGCCCCCTTCATCGGACCTTTCATCGCGCCGGGACCACAACCGGTACATATATTTAACTTACGCAGCCCCAACTCATAGCCTACCTTTTTGGTGTACTCGTACTCTACTCTATTGATTGAGTGACCTCCCCCAGCACACGACCATGTCAGGTTTGATATGGGGGGCGCATCGCGCCAGCATGACGCAGGATATGAAAAACCAAATTCGTAATGTGTGCTGATTCGTCCATACCATCACAGCAGTTATCGAGCTCATCTTGTACATAAAGAAGATCGCGCAATACCGAGAAAAGATGCTCACGAATACCCTGAATCATCTCACCATCAACAAACGCCGAGCGGGTGCGTTGATCAAATCTAACTGCACATCACGAAACTTGTGACTGATTTGCACATCAAACTGTCTGAATCGATCTAGCACTTGACGGGTGCTATCCATTTCACTCCCGGTATTGAGAACTGCCAGCGCGCACTGTCGAAAAAGATTGTACAAACCACTATTGGTGCGATCTTGAAGGCGTGCCACTTCGTGAGGAGATAACGTATCGATATTGCCTCTTGGGGTCACACTGGCGTTAACAAAATGTTCCGTGATCATCTAAGGACTCCTTTGGCGTTGAATATAATCATGATTAGTTTACTACGATTTGATGACAATTCAGTGTTTTACCCAATTTGGAATTAAAATTATCACTAAAGATGCACTCTTAAGCTGCGAAGGGTAAAATCATCGCTCTTTTACATGAACACAGACATGGACTTTATGATCAGCACAGACATTACCTCGGACTCAGGTTCAGAATTCACGGGTTCAGAATTCAAAGGCGGCCCTCGTGAAGAGCTACACAAATATGATACGCACTACACGCTCTTGGGAACGGCTCATGTTTCTAAAGCCAGTGCTGATGAAGTTCGAGAGTTAATTCGTTCTGGTGAATTTGATGCTGTCGCCATCGAACTCTGTCCTGGACGCTTTCGCAGTATGAAAGATCCTGACGCTTTGGCGCGTATGGATCTATTCCAAGTCATACGTGAAGGCAAAGCTGGAATGGTCGCTGCAAGCTTAGCCTTGGGTGCTTTTCAACAACGTGTTGCCGAAGAAAGTGGCATTGAACCAGGTGCTGAGATGAAAGCCGCTCTAGAAGAAGCGGAAAAATTGAACTTGCCAGTCATGGTAATCGATAGAGATATTGGCATTACACTGAAGCGTGTTTATCGCAGTGTGCCTTGGTGGCAACGCATGAATCTCATCAGTGGTCTGATGGCCAGCTTGGTTTCCAAAGAAAAAGTATCTGCCCAAGAGATTGAAAAACTCAAACAAGGCGATGTTTTAGAGTCAACCTTTACTGAATTTGCAGAGGAATCAGAGCACCTCTACCAAGCCTTGATTGCTGAACGTGATCACTATATGGCGCTTCGTTTGGCACAGGAAAATGGTGACAGTCGTTACAAGCGGGTATTAGTCGTGATAGGGGCAGGTCACTTAAAAGGGATGTCTGATAACCTTAGAGGCCACCTCCCTGAAAATCCAAGAGAACAACTTGAGATTCTTGAGCAAACACCCAAGGGAAGTCGCTGGCCAAAACTGATCCCTTGGGCGATTATGCTCTTGGTCCTCACTGGCTTTGCTATAGGGTTTAGTCGCAATACAGATCTTGGATTTCAATTAGTTCTCGAATGGGTACTGATCAATGGCACACTCGCAGCATTGGGCACTATTATTGCGACCGCTCATCCGTTGACCATTATAGGTACTTTTTTGCCGCTCCTTTTACCTCGCTAAACCCCACGATTGGCGCAGGCATGGTCGCCGCTGCCATCGAAATTGCGATGCGAAAACCCACCGTAGGGGATTTTTCAAGCTTGCGACACGATGTCACAGAAATGAGAGGCTGGTGGCGTAATCGAGTTTCCAGAACACTATTAGTGTTTATGCTGGCCACTTTTGGCTCTGCGGCCGGAACCTATTTAGGCGGCTTCAGAATTTTGGTCAGTTGGCAGGCTAGCCTCACCCAACATCTGGGTAGTCCAACTGACGCTGGTGAACTACTCGCCGCTAAAGCGGCAGAGCTTCCAAACCAGCGACCTAAGCCGCTAGTTTTTCTTTTTTGACGCTTCGCAGGCTGCGGCTAGTCGAGCTTTCGGCTCGGCCAGTCTTACGCATGCCTCCACGTCCAGTATCTGACTTCGGTCTTAACACCCCATCATCAGACAACACCGTTCCAGTGTCTAAAATTAAGTGAATTGCCCGCTTCTTGATGACCAATGACGCATTATGATCCGCGTTGTCAGTGTGTCCACAGTGACCGCAAGCAAA
>JAJOJN010000077.1 GCA_021208565.1 Nitrincola sp. | reverse complement strand
TAAGCTCCATGCCACACTCAGTTTCATTAATAACAACTGCTTGTCGTTGCAACGCATCTTTAACCTGCTTGCCGTTCGCAGCTATACCCGCATCCACTAAGAGGCTAGTAAGCGGGATATCAGCTAGGACTGCAGGTAACTGTGTTGCTGGCAAACCATCTAGCTGTAACTGCTCAAAATCACTTTCCGACAAGGATGCCGCGTCGCCCGAGAATAGCGCCTCTGTAATTCTTCGCGCACCTTCTAGGGCTTGCTCTCCATGAACCAACCTCGTCACCTCTTCAGCCAGGATACGCTGCGCTTCAGGACGCCCTTGTGAAGCTTTATCTTTTGCTTCTATCTCATCAATTACCGCAACATCTAAAAAACGTAAAAAAACTTGAGGAAGCGATAGACATCAGCATCAGGGGTTTGCAACCAAAACTGGTAAAACGCGTAGGGCGACGTTTTATTCGGAGACAACCAAACAGCACCACCTTCTGTCTTACCAAACTTAGTTCCATCCGACTTAGTAATTAAAGGCAAAGTTAATCCATGCACTTGCTTTCCATTCATGCGACGTGTCAGGTCAATACCACTCGTGATATTACCCCATTGATCAGATCCACCAATTTGCAAGGAGCAGCCGAATCGTTCATTCAACACTTGGTAATCGTATGATTGAAGAATTTGGTAGGTAAACTCCGTGAAAGAAATTCCTGAATCTTCTCGCTCAATACGCTGACGAACCGACTCCTTGGCGATCATCTTGTTGACCGTAAAATGCTTTCCGATATCCCTAAGGAAAGAAAGCACATCAACACCGGCCGTCCAGTCGTAATTATTTGCGAGAATTGCCCCATCTATTGCATCAAATCTAATAAACTGGCTGATCTGTTGTTTTAATTTTTCACTCCACTCTTGTACCACATCAGTAGAGTTCAACTGACGCTCTTGCGCCTTAAAGCTTGGATCACCAATCATGCCGGTTGCACCACCTACTAGCGCAATCGGTCTATGACCATAATCTTGAAAACGCTTCAACATCAGCAAAGGAACAAGATGTCCCAGATGGAGACTGTCGGCGGTCGGATCGAAGCCACAATAAAGCGTCACAGTCTGCTCGTTTAAGTGAGCTACCAATGCAGCTTCATCTGTCATTTGTGCAATTAGACCACGGGCTTTTAAATCTTCGATCAAAGGTTGCTTAGTCATCATCCATCTGTCCGGAAAAGTTAATTGGAACCGCGCATTCTAACGCCTCTTTTCCTATAACTCTACTGCGTACTCAAAGCGTTTCTGCTAGCATCTTTTTTAGCTAACAAGCTCGCTAACATGCAGCAGGCTTTATCACCAACAGGGAGCGACCATGACTTCATCTGATCTATTTATTGGCATAATGTCAGGCACAAGCCTTGATTCAATTGACACGGTGCTAGTTGAATTTGATGAAGGCTATCCTAAGTTGATCGCCACTCATAATGCTGAACTACCCGAAAATCTCAGATGTGAGATACTAACGCTAAACACTTCTGGTTCAGATGAGATTGAACGGCTTGCTTCCCTCGATCCTCGGCTGGCCAGTGTATTTGCTGAAAGCTGCCTTGAACTTTTGAGGCGACACAACATCTCCCCAAAAGCCATTAAAGCCATTGGCAGTCACGGCCAAACCATTAGACACAGACCCGAAAAAGGGTTCTCGCTTCAAATTGGCGACCCTAATATTATTGCTGAGCTCACCGGCATCACCACCATAGCAGATTTCCGACGTCGAGATCTTGCGGCTGGCGGTCAGGGAGCCCCTCTTGTTCCAGCCTTTCACTATCAGTGCTTTCAATCAACTCAAAAAGATAGAGTGATTATTAATATTGGCGGCATGGCCAACATTACACTTCTACCCAAAGAATCCACAGGAAAGGTCATCGGCTATGACACGGGCCCTGGCAATGTCTTATTGGATTATTGGGCAGAGCATTCTTTTGGAAAAAGTTATGACCTAAAAGGTCTTTTTGCTAAAAGCGGCTCGATCAATATGGCGCTTCTCGATAGTTTTCTCGCAGAACCTTATTTCGATGCACCCTATCCAAAAAGCACAGGACGTGAGCTCTTCAACGCTCAATGGCTCTCAATGCATTTACAGCAATCGATTAAATCAGAGATTAAACCAGAGGATGTTCAATCCACTCTCACTGAGTTAACAGCGACGTCGATTGCCAAGGCCATTCTCTCACATCAACTATCATCGCCAGAGATTTACGTCTGTGGTGGAGGCAGTCACAATGATTATCTGCTCAACCGCATGGCCAATCAGCTTAACCTTCCGGTATCTACAACGGAAACCCTTGGACTTCATCCGGACTGGGTAGAAGCTTGCGCCTTTGCTTGGCTGGCTTATCGAACCCTTAACCACCAATCAGGAAATTTGCCAGCGGTGACTGGGGCAAAGGGAGAGAGAATTTTGGGAGGAATCTATATGGCCTGAGTGAGACTCAGACCATATAGAAATAAACGAGTTAACCTTGTTCAGACGCCTAAAGCACATCTTTTAGATCGAAAATGAGGAACCACATCCGCAGGTCGTTGCAGCATTTGGATTTTTTACCGAGAACTGAGCCCCTTGAAGGCCTTCTTGATAATCCACTTCTGCACCCACCAGATACTGATAACTCATTGGATCCACAAGCAATGTAACACCCTCGGTGACAATAGCCGTATCATCTTCCGCTTGCTCTTCATCAAAAGTGAATCCATAAGAGAAACCCGCACAACCACCTCCCGTGATATATACACGCAATTTGAGATTGTCGTTTTCCTCTTCTTCCATCAAAGATCTAACCTTAGTTGCGGCTGACACTGTGAAGGTTAAATCGGCATATTGCGCTGTCTGTGTCATGACTCATCCACCTTAGAAACAGGCTTGCATTCTGCCTTAACCGACCATTTTGGTCAACTATTGGATAGCCATCATTCCAATACGGAATCAGGGCATCAAGGCAACTTGCTGCAAACCCTCTGTTTCAGGACGCTCAAACATGATGTTCATGATTTGAATCGCCTGTCCTGCCGCTCCCTTAACCAGATTATCAATAACGGCTAGCACCACAACCGTATCATCGTCTTGCGGGCGATGCACACTGATACGGCAGAAGTTAGAGCCCTTCACACTGCGAGTTTCAGGGCAGCTTCCTGCTGGCATCACATCAACAAAAGGTTCATTCGCAAAACGCTCTTCAAAAAGCTGTTGCAAGCCAGGATCAACAGGCTCACGTAAAACAGAATAGAGAGTGGTGTGAATCCCTCTGATCATAGGCATTAAATGAGGCACAAAGGTTAGTCCCACGGGACGACCCGCCATCGCACTTAAACCTTGGCGTATTTCCGGTAGATGTCTATGACCCGGAACACCATACGCCTTAACGCTTTCACTGGCCTCGCAGAGCAAGGTACCGACACTGGCTCCTCGTCCTGCACCGCTTACGCCTGACTTACAATCGGCAATTAAACGACGCGTATCGACCAGATTATTTTCGAGCAGCGGTAAATAACCTAATTGCGTCGCCGTAGGGTAACAACCGGCACAACCAATCAGCTCTGCATCTCTAATTGCTTCACGATTCACTTCTGGCAAACCATAGACTGCTTTTTCAACAAGATCTGGACAGGTATGTGTATGGCTGTACCATTTTTCCCATAAAGGAACATCTTTTATGCGGAAGTCTGCACCTAGATCAATCACTTTAACACCGCGAGCAAGCAGCTCTGGTGTCATATTCATAGCTACACCGTGCGGCGTAGCAAAGAAGACAACATCACAATCCGCTAAGGTATCCAGATCTGGAACACTGTAAGCTAGGTCTAAATGTCCTCGTAAGCTCGGAAACATATCGGCAACAGGAATACCATCCTCTGAACGAGAAGTAATTGCTTTGACACTCACTGAGGGATGAGCTGAAAGGATTCTAAGAAGCTCTACTCCCGTATAACCCGTACCACCCACAATACCTGCTTTAATCACCCTAACCTCCAAGCTCCACTAAGTGTTTCGCCTCGCATTGACCCGATCGCCAAGCTTTGCTGTATAAAATGCTATCATAGCACTCTTAGGGTATAACTATCATGGTGTTGATCAGATTTCAAATCACGCCACTTTTCAAACCATAAGCAATTCATAGGTGCTTTACGGATGAAAGCACTCCACTATTTAACGTATACTCGACAGCAAATAGTGCTATACAACCCATTTGAATTTTCCATAAGCAGGATAGGTGACATGTCCAGATCAGAGACTCTTTTTCAAGCAGCCCAAATCCATATACCAGGCGGTGTAAATTCCCCTGTCAGAGCTTTTAAAGGTGTCGGCGGCACGCCGATATTTTTTAAAAGCGGCAAAGGCGCTTACATTTTTGATGAAGATGACCGTCGCTATATAGATTATATTGGCTCTTGGGGCCCGATGATTCTGGGACATGCCTTCCCACCGGTCATTGAGGCAGTAAGAAAGACACTGGATAACGGTTTAGGTTTTGGCGCACCTACTGCGATTGAGACAACAATGGCTGACAAAGTATGTGAACTAGTTCCATCAATGGAAATGGTTCGTATGGTCAGTTCAGGTACAGAAGCAACCATGAGCGCTATTCGCTTGGCACGCGGCTTTACCGGACGGGACAAGATTGTTAAGTTTGAAGGCTGCTACCATGGCCACTCTGACTCACTACTCGTCAAAGCAGGATCAGGAGCACTCACTCTGGGCGAGCCTAACTCACCGGGCGTTCCAGAGTCGCTAGCCAGCCATACAATCACTTTAACATTTAATGATATTGACTCAGTGAAACAAGCATTCGCCGAAGTCGGTGATCAAATTGCTTGTATCATTGTAGAGCCTGTTGCCGGAAACATGAACTGCATACCGCCAGTTCCTGGCTTCTTAGAAGGCTTAAGAGAAGTTTGCGATCAATACGGCAGCGTACTCATTTTTGATGAAGTCATGACTGGCTTTCGTGTCGCATTAGGGGGTGCTCAAGCCTATTATGGAGTGACACCAGACCTAACCACGCTAGGCAAGGTGATTGGTGGTGGTTTACCAGTCGGTGCCTTTGGAGGCAAAAAGGAAATTATGTCTCACATCGCTCCGCTCGGCCCTGTTTATCAAGCCGGAACTCTATCTGGAAATCCTCTTGCGATGGCGGCGGGTCTTGCGATGCTTAACGCTCTGTGCGAACCCGGTATTCATGAACAACTATCTGCCAAATCTGAGTATCTGACTGAAGGGCTTCAAGCCTTGGCAGACAAGTACGGCATCCCTTTCACCACTACTTGTGTAGGCGGCATGTTTGGGCTCTTTTTCACCGATGCAACTGAGATTAAAGGTTACGCTGATGCAACCGCATGTGACACCGCTCGTTTTGGTCGTTTCTTCCACGGTATGCTAGCTGAAGGCGTTTACCTTGCACCATCGGCTTTTGAAGCAGGATTCATCTCAAACGCGCATACAGAGGCGGATTTAGAGGCCACCCTGGCGGCAGCGGATCGCGTGTTTGCGAAACTTATCGATACTCAATAAGACAGGTCTTGCATGATGTTGGACGCCGTATCGAGCTTAATTTTATTGATTAGCAGCCTGACCTCCGCGGTTTGGCTGTTGCATCAACACAAAAAAGCGATCGAAGAGCATCATTTTCGTATCAGGGTGTTTGCACTTAGCTGTTTTTTTATCGGTGGGTATGCATTAAGCAATCTACTGTTAGGTGATGAGAATCAGCACGCGAACACCTTTTTACAAATGACGGAAAACCTAACCATTTATGTCTCCATCCCCTTCATAGCAACGGTGTTTATTGCCATGAGTAAAGGATGGCACTGGTCAATGGCGGGCTGGGGACGCTGGCTTCTCGGCCTCATTGCATTCTTTGAACTCACTAGAAGAACAGATTTCGGCGTCAGTTATACTTACACCCTAGCTATTTTAGCGATAGCGGCGTTGTTATTGAGTGTGTTGCCAAAACAATCTACTCGTTCAAGGAATGCTCTGTTAATCGGCACAGTGATGCTAAGCATCGGCAGTTTGCTTTATAGCCCGCTTCCATTATTGATGGAGGAGGGCCATTCAGTACTTTACCGACTGTCATTGGCAATCACTCTTCCCTTGCTAATGATCAGTCTTCACTGGCGTGTCAGTGAAGCAGGCTCACCGAAAAATCAGTGACGCGCCGCTTCAACACGCGCATCATTCGCGCCAGCCAGATCGCCCGCTTCTGTGCGAATCTGGCTGATCAATGCCCAAAGCCTACGAAGCTGAGCAGATTGGCCTGAAGCGACATCGACTCCACGCAGAGCCACTTGTTCCGCATCCATGAACTGACCTAACTGTCGTTTGACATCAGCAAGCTGAAAATAGACCTCAGGCTCCCTAGGTGCAATTCGTTGCGCGCGCTCCAGTCGCGTTTGTGCCGAACGCAAGTCACCTTGAGAGGTTTCCTGTCTTGCACTGTCTAACAAAGCAACGATTGCTGCATTATCAATCGATGCAGGCTGCTCTGAAGCTTGAGGAGCCGACGGGCGCCAGACTTCATCTGCGGGTGGAAACGCGGGCATATTTTGACTAGCAGAAACAGGTGGCGTTGATGAGGGCCACATTTCATCAGCGGGTGGCATCACCTCACGCTGCGCTCTAACGATAGGTTCAACATCTAATGGACGAACACCTAAACCTGGATCCATCGGCGTCACCACAACGCCTGATGGCGTCTCTGGCACCTGAACGGGTTGAGTCGAGGGCTGACCAGAGCGCACGGTTGAACGATCCTCAACGGGAATGTTGCTAAACGGATTGGAAGTTGCACAACCTGTTAGCAACAAGCCACCTGCGATCGCGACAACTAATTTTCCACTTTTCATTTAACACTCCTTAACGAAATAGATTTCTGAACCAACCGTTAGAATCATCTTCAGCATGATTAGGTTGCGGTAGATGAATAAACTGCCCACAATCGACACTGACTCTAGGTTCTGTTCCCTGTATGTAGGGCAACTGCCTTGACCCCTCGCAGATAGGATCTGACAAACGGCCGGAAGCCTCGTCTATCCATTGCATCGTAATACCGGCTGGCCTTCTAGAAACTAAAGGCTCAGATTTTTCTTGATGCATAAATGCTGTCCAAACAGGTAGTGCTCCACCTGTTGAGGTAAAGGGCAAAGGACTATTATCATCTCGACCGACCCAGACAACCGCTAATCGACTACCCGAAAACCCAGCAAACCAACTGTCTCTCTGATCATTACTGGTACCCGTTTTACCTGCAAAATTAAGTTCAGCCGGGAGTCGTTGATAGGCACTGCGAGCCGTGCCCGTTCTACCCACCTCTTGCATGGCGTAACGAATCAAATAGATAGGTTCCGCGGCCACCTGCTGTCGCAGCTGAAACGGATAACGAGACAATTCTTGTCCATCTGCGGTGGTCACCATCCGGATGGATCGTAACGGCATACGGAAGCCGTCAGCCGCCAATGTTTGATAGACCTCTGCCATCTCCATTGGCGTCATTTCCTGCGCCCCTAACATGAGCGAGGGCAACGCTTGTATGTTTCTCTCAACACCCAAACGCTTCAAAACATCAATCACTTTAGGCAAACCAATATCCAAGCCCAAATGAACCGTAGATTGGTTTAATGACCTCGCCAAGGCTGTAATAAAGAGTATATTACCATGGCTTTGACGATCAAAGTTCTGTGGCCGCCAGATATCTCCATTAGGCAGGCGCAACTCCACGGGTGTATCATTCAAGACACTACCCAGTGTATATCCCTGCTCAATGGCTGCCAAAAAGATGGCAGGCTTTATCAATGAACCTACTGCTCTTCTAGCATCTAAAGCACGATTGAAACCTTCAAAGCGCGTATCTTTACCGCCAACCATCGCCAGCACCTCACCCGTTCTAGGGTCGGTAACCACCATAGCTCCTTGCAGCTCTCCTGCACGCTCACCATGTCGCTTCTGAAGATCGGCTAAAACTTCGGAAATCGCGGCATCGGCATTAGCTTGAGAAATAGGATCCAGCGAGGTGAAAATCAGCAATCCTTCGGTACTCAAATCTTCTGGACGATATTCTTTCAGCAACTGACGTTTCACTAAATCCAGATAGGCTGGAAAATTACCGGATTGCATACGACGACTCTGACGCACACCCAGCGGTTCGGCAATGGCTTGATCCCGTTCAGCCGTCGATATGTAACCTTGGTCTGCCAACAAATTAATCACTAAATTGCGTCGAGCTGTTGCTCTCTCAGGGTTCCGGCGCGGATCATAAAACGAAGGCCCTTTAACTAGAGCCACAAGTAAAGCCACTTGATGAAGTTCAAGCTCAGAGATAGGCCTTCCGAAATAGAATTGACTTGCCAATCCAAAACCATGAATGGCTCGCACACCTGACTGACCGAGATACACCTCATTCAGATAAGCTTCCAGTATCTCATCTTTTTCATAGCGAAAATCCATTGCTAATGCCATGGGTAATTCAAGCAATTTTCGCGTCAGGGTTCGATCAGAGGTTAAATAAAAGTTCTTGATGAGCTGTTGAGTCAGGGTACTCCCCCCTTGCACAAAGCGACCAGCTCTAGCGTTCACGACGGCGGCACGAATCATACCTTTGGGAGAAATACCAAAATGATCGTAAAACTCACGATCTTCTACAACCAGCAAGGTTTCTTTGAGTAGAGGCGGGGCATCCTCTAAACGAATCAAATGACGATCTTCATTGGATCTAGGATAGATCCCCCCTATCAATGCCGGCTCCAAGCGAACCAAAGCCACCGCCGATTGTGTCTGTTCATCAGTAATACGCTGCACTTGCCCTTGTGCAAAATCGATCAGCAATCTTCTGGAAGGTTCAACCTCATCTGGGAAAGCAAAACCCCTAGTAAAAATTCTCACTCGAGTAGATGCAAACTCTGCAGTACCCGGGCCATTGGCCGCACTGACAACTCGATAACCTAACTGATTTAACTCTTTACGAAGGTGATCATGAGAGAGGGTTTGCCCAACAAACACTTCTAAGGGGCGTGCGTACACCTTCGCAGGTAACTCCCAACGTTTACCTTCGAATTTCTCACGTACCTGTCCATCAACGTAAATCAACACCACCGCAAAGAAAATAACCCCAAGCAATGTCAGCTTGACCAACAAACTGAACAGATATCCAAGGATTGAGCGGCGCTTTTTAGGCTTACGACTGGACGACTGACCTTTTTTAACTCTCTTTTTTTGCATCGGGCAAGTATAATCTCTGATAACTTAGTGCAACAGCAGAATTGTAATGTTTTATAAACTGATCAGCACTCTAAGGGATCCAGAGTACTTTCCACATCCATGTAGGACAATAGACGTTATCGAAACACCTATTTCCTGGGTCGTTTTGACCGGTGATTACGCGTATAAATTCAAAAAACCTGTTAACTTTGGCTTTCTGGATTTTACCACTCTTGAACAACGCCGTACTTATTGCGAAGAAGAGATACGCTTAAACCAACGTTTAGCGCCAGATATCTATCTGGATGTCGTCCCAGTCAGCGGTAGCGAAGAGTCACCTAGACTAGGTGATGACTCTGCTCCGTTTGAGTATGCCGTGCGAATGGCACAATTCGATCCTGAACAGCGCCTTGATCGGCAACTGGCCAGACAACTCTTTGAAGCTGAATGGATCGACATGCTGGCGGAACAGATCGCCGACTTTCATCAGCGCATCCCCATTGTGGCGCAAGACAGCCCTTGGGGTGAGCCTGAAACACTCTGGGAGTTTATAGCTGACAATTATCGAACCTGCGCTGAACGGGTAGAACGACTTGAAGACTCATCAAGACTTCACAAACTGCTTAATTTTACGGCCGCTGACTTCAGAGCTAAAGAACGCAATCTGCGAAACCGTAAGAAACTTGGCTACATTCGTGAATGTCACGGCGATCTTCATCTTGGTAATATTACCCTGTTTAAGAAAGAACTTCGCCTATTTGACTGCATCGAATTTAACCTGCAGTTTCGCTGGATAGATACGCTTTCAGACCTTGCCTTCTTGCTCATGGATCTTGAAGCTAACGGACAGCCCCGCTGGGCTAATCGTTGCTTAAACTATTACCTTGAACTCACAGGTGACTATAAAGGCGTTCCACTCATCAATCTTTATAAAGCCTATCGATCCATGGTGCGGGCGAAAGTTGCACTGATTGGCGAACAACCTGACTGGGACAGTTTTTATCACTATCTCAATTTAACGGACAGCTATTGCCAAACCACTCAACCCGTCCTTTACCTGATGCACGGTGTTTCGGGTAGTGGAAAAAGTTACCTGAGTGGACAGTTGGTTGAGGCCATAGGTGGGATTCGAATTCGATCCGATTGTGAGCGCAAGCGCATTCATCGTGATTTAAGCCGACGAGGAGAAAGCCTAGATCTTTATGGCGCAGAGATGAACATGCGCACCTTCCATCATACGCTCGATTTGGCGAAACGCTTGCTCAAAGCGGGCCATACGGTTGTCGTCGATGCAACCTTAATCCGCAAACGCACACGAAGTAACTATATTGAACTTGCCGAAAGTCTGGGAGCACCCGTTAGAATTATTAGTTGCCACTGCAAGCTTCATCTCATTGAAGCACGCCTGACAAGGCGTATTGAAGAAGGCAAAGATCCCTCTGATGCGGATATTGCTGTCATGCATCAACAGCTCACCAGCGGCCAACCCCTATCACCTGAAGAGCAGATGATCACCTTACCCGTCGACACCGAAAACGATGAGGCGATTGAACAACTCTTAGCCCAGTTAAGAGCACAAAACTTGCTTAAGACTCATGAAAATACCCATGAGTAACAAGCAACTGATAGGAAAAGTCGAAGACTTCAAGGAAAAAGAAGCCTACGGTATCGACCTAGAATCGATCTCTATACTGGTTGTTAATCAGAAAGGACGCCTGTATGTTTATGAAAATCGATGCCCACACAGGGCATCCGATTGGAATGGCAACCGAATCAATTTTTGGATTATGAGAAACAGTTCATCCAATGCGCCATGCATGGCGCATTGTTTCGCATAGAAGATGGCGAATGCATCGCAGGGCCTTGCCCTGGTGAAATGTTAAGCGCCTTGCCCGTTCAGATAGAAGAAGGCCTGTTGTTTTTGATTAACACAAACGCTGAGCTAACCGATTAAGCGCTTTTTCAATTTGCTCCAGACTAGTTGTGTAAGAAAATCTTACATAACGCGCCGCATTCGCCTGTCCAAAATCAGCACCTGGCGTCACAGCAATATGATTTTCTTCTAACAAGGACCAACAGAACGCAAAGCTGTCGTCGGTAAACGCCGAGGCGTCTGCATAAACATAAAATGCACCCTCTGGGTGGGCAGGAACACCAAACCCAAGTGCCTGCAGCCCCTTGATTAGATAATCCCGCCTTTCTTGAAATGCCTCTCTACGCTGCTCAAAAATGGCAATCGATTCAGGCTCAAAAGCAGCTAAAGCGGCATATTGAGCAATGGCTGATGGTGAAATAAACAGATTTTGCGCCATTCGTTCCATGACCTTTACTGCATCCACCGGAGCAACCAACCAACCTAAGCGCCAGCCCGTCATACCGAAATATTTTGAAAAGCTATTAATGACAAAGCAATTCGGATCAGCATTAAGTGCCGTCATAGACCTCACACCATAGGTGAGCCCATGATACAACTCATCAACAATGAGCTGACCGCCTAACTGAGTCACTTTTTTTAGCGATAGCGCTCATCTCATCCTCTGAGACCATAGTACCCGTTGGATTCGAAGGTGACGCCAGCAGCACTCCAACAGTGTTACTTTTCCAATGCTCTTCTATCAGCGATGCAGTTAACTGAAAGCCTTGCTCGGGTCCTGTCGGTACCAGTTGCGCGGACGCCTGCAAAAATGAAGAAACTGGCGATTACACGGATAACTGGGATCACTCATCATCACTTGCTGTCCCGAGTCCACTAGAGAGGCAAACGCCAATAACAATGCACCTGAAGCGCCGGGTGTGACCAAAACTTGTTCGGCTGACACTGCTACACCATAACGCTCTTGGTAAAACTGAGCGATACGTTGACGCAATTCCGGTATTCCAGCCGCAGGAGTATATTGTGTTAGACCCGCTTGAATCGCACCCACCGCAGCTTCAGCAATCGGCTCAATGGTTTTGAAGTCAGGCTCACCCACTTCTAAATGAACCACATCAAATCCTTGTGACTCCAATTCTCGAGCGCGCTTGAGCAGATCCATCACTTTGAAAGACTCAACACTGGCAGCCCGATCAGAGCATCTTTTAAGCATTTTTACCATCTCACTTTAACGCTTGAAAAAACACAACATTGTACAATATTTTTAAACTATTAAGGCGAGTTGAAATGGAATTAGCATAATAATCTGCTGTCAAAGACTGGTGTATTGCATCATCATCTGGTAATTTCAGCGCCTTTTAAAATCTCCAAAACGTGAAACCATGATCAATAGGCAAGAAAAACCAGATCTAATTCACCGGAGTTTTCACCCTTAGTCTGATGTGAGGCTACGTCATGCCAGCGAACAACGAAGCACAGATTGCTCATCCAGCACCTTACCAATCCAGTGAAGGTGAAGAGTACATGAACGATGCGCAAAAAGAGCATTTCCGCGAAATCTTGCTTGCTTGGAAACAGGAGTTGATGGAAGAGGTTGATAGCACCATCACACACCTAAAAGAAGAAGCAACCAATTTTGCAGACCCAACAGATCGTGCTAGCCAAGAAGAAGAGTTTAGTCTCGAACTGCGCACACGTGATCGCGAGCGAAAGCTGATTCGCAAAATCGATGAAGCACTTGAGCGTATTGATGACGATGACTACGGTTATTGTGAAGCCTGTGGAGTGGAGATAGGCATTCGTCGTTTAGAAGCCAGACCAACAGCCACACTTTGCATCGACTGTAAAACCTTGGCTGAAATCAAGGAAAAACAACTCGGCGGCTAATCAAGGATTTGTCTGTTGAGCTATACGGGCCGTTTTGCACCCTCGCCGACCGGCCCCTTGCACTTTGGTTCACTTCTGGCAGCGCTTGCCAGCTATCTAGACGCCAAGAGCCAGCAAGGGCAATGGCTAGTTCGCATCGAAAACCTAGATCCTCCCAGAGAGGTTCCCGGTGCCGCTGACTCCATCCTAAGGACACTTGATCGCTTTGGTTTTGAGTGGGACCAAACGGTGGTGTTTCAGAGTGACCGTGAAGACTACTACCGGTCCATTTTACAACAACTGATCGAAAGAAAACTGGCCTACCCTTGCAGCTGCTCAAGGACAGCGTTAAAGGCGCGTAAGGCATTGGATCAATACGACCAACACTGTCTAGAATACTCTCCTGACCCTGCGCTACCCCTAGCCATCAGAGCGCGCATCACTGAACAAAGACTTCACTTTAAGGATCGCATTCAAGGCGATCAAACAGCAGATCCGTCGGAACAGGGTGACTTTATTATTTTTTCGACGCGATCAGCTTTTTGCCTATCAACTAGCCGTCGTCGCTGATGATATCGCTCAGGGCGTCAACCATATCGTGCGCGGCGCTGATCTCCTTAGAGAAACCTTTGCACAGATACAGCTCTACCAGCACCTTAACTTCCCCATACCCAGCTATGCTCATATCCCTCTAGCACTGACCAGTCAAGGACAAAAACTGAGCAAGCAAAATTTGGCACCCTCCATTGAACAGCTACCGATAGTAGAAACGCTGACACAAGCGCTATTATTTCTAGGGCAGCAAGTGCCAGAAAACGCTCTAAGTTTTACCAAAGAAAGCCTGTTAGAATGGGCTATTTCAAACTGGCGGCTTGAAGGCGTCCCCAAAACAACTGCTGTGTTAACCGGGTCATAAGATGCATCAACATCGAATTCTTATTTTATTGACACTACTTTGCATCACCCTTGCTCCTCCTCTTATTCACTCAGCGCTTTTTACAGGGCCCGTATGGCTTCCTTTTGCATTGTGGAGTTTACTTATTTTGCTTAGTCTTTTATGGCAAAGGGTAATTCATTATGACTCTGAATCTATCCGCCTTACTCTTGATCGGTATCGGCTATCTGTTTTTCTTATTTGTAGCCGCCTATTTGACTGAGCGCGGATTCTTTCCCAAGAAACTCGTGCAACACCCTGTCACCCATGTTTTATCCTTAGCCGTTTACGCCAGCGCTTGGACATTTTACGGAACCTTTAGCCTAGCAACAGACGCCGGCTTCACCTTTCTGGTCTCCTATCTTGGTGCTACCTTTGCATTTATCCTAGCACCCATTATTTTAATGCCGATTCTTCGCATTGCTCGCAGTCACCAGTTGAGCTCACTGGCAGATCTCTTTGCTTTTCGCTATCAAAGCGCGCGAACAGGGAGCTTCATTACACTCTTGGTGGTAATCATCAGCATGCCGTTAATCGCCCTGCAGATACAGGCCTTCTCAAATAGCCTTAGTCAATTCGATTCGCGTGTGTCGGGACATCATGTGGCGATCGTTTTTTGTCTTATTATGTCGCTTTTCTCCATGTTATTCGGTGCGCGACAACTCTCTATTCGCAGTCGACATGATGGATTAATGGTTGCGATCGCCATTAAATCAGTCGTCAAGGTCATCGCGCTTTTAACCATGGCCGGTGTCATATTATTTGGTTTATTTAGCGGCCCTATCGGCTTACATGAATGGTTATCAGAGCACCCCGATCAACTTGCTCGCTTACAAAAACTTCCAACTGGAAATAACTGGCAGGTTCTCTTGTTAGCCTTTTTTTGCATCGGCGTTTATCACACCGCACATGTTCCACCTACTCTTTAGTGAAAACGCATCCGAACACAGCCTCAAGCTTGCAAGCTGGCTAATACCCTGCATTTTGCTTGTTATGGCGGCTTGCATACCCTTACTCTTGTGGGGATCTATTCTTCTAAATGTCGAAACACCAAAGGACTTCTTGCTGATTCGACTAGGGCAAGCACTTGAACAGGAATGGTTTATTATCGCTGCCTATTTAGGCGGTTTATCTGCCTCAAGTGGTGTCATTATTGTCGCCAATGTTGCCTTAGCCTCCATGGTTCAAAATCATCTACTGCTTCCTATCATTAAAATCCCAGACTCCGAGCGGTTTTACAGCTGGTTACTCTGGATGAGGAGAAGTTTGATTTTACTGGTCATGATGGGTAGCTATCTGGTCTATCTATTCGTCAGTGATTTATTCCCTCTCGCTCAGCTGGGATTAATCACCTTTATTGGCTTCTTGCAGTTTTTACCTGGCATTCTAGCAACGCTGTATTGGCAAAAAGCGAGTCGTGTAGGTTTTTTGGCCGGCTTATGTGCAGGCATGGCGATCTGGTTGCTTGCCATTTTTATCCCAACTTTCGGAGTAACCCCCTTAGCGACCCTCTCTGCCACAATGGAGCAATGGTATGGCTGGGCAATCTTTTCGATTATGGTCAACACCCTGCTGATGATTATCACCTCATGGCTATTTAAACCCTCAGCAGAAGAAGAAGAGATGGCTGTGGCTTGTGTGCTTAACGCACTCCCTAAGCCTCAGACAAATTTTACTTTCGAAAATGACACCCTAGAAGACATACAAACACGGTTAGGTGCGCGCTTAGGCAGTTCATCGGCACAACGAGAAATAGACAGTGCGCTGGAAGCGCTGAACTTACCTCACACCAACAAATTGCGCCCGCTGGATCTTTTGCGTTTACGCAATATTCTTGAAAACAACCTCTCGGGAATACTGGGCCCAGCCGAAGCTACCGCCCTACTTAGACCGCAGCATCTATCAGGTAATACAGCCTTCAAGGGTAGAGAGATTCACCATCTAGAGGAACAACTCGAAAGCTACAGTGAACGACTCTCGGGTCTAGCAGCGGAACTCGATAAAATCCGTCGTTATCACCGTTCTACTTTGCAACACCTTCCGATTGGCGTCTGCACACTGAATGAGCGGCAACATATTCTGTTTTGGAATCAGGCCATGGTGGATTATACCGGCATTACACCCGATACCGTTCTTGGACTGACTCCCGCAGAACTCCCTCAACCTTGGTGTGATCTTCTGAGCGATTTTTCACGTCAACAACACACCTATCAGCCGGCGATTAGAGTTGACCATGAAGATCATCACGCCTGGTACAGCCTTCACAAAACAGCGATTGATGATGGGCAACAGGGTTGTGTCATTTTGATCGAAGACGAGACGGAACATAAACTGTTAGCAAATCGACTCGCCCATAGCGAACGACTCACATCGATTGGACGCTTTGCCGCTGGGGTTGCCCATGAGATAGGCAACCCAGTTACGGGCATCGCCTGTTTAGCACAAAATCTAAAACTTGAGACAGATCAGCCAGAAGTACTGGAAACCGGAGAAGCCATTGTTGAACAGACGCAACGTATCAGCCGAATTGTTCAATCCCTGATTCGTTTCGCTCATACAGGGCAGACGGACAGTCTTGATAATGCCAAACCCGTCTCCATTAACGCCTGTATAGAAGAAGCAGTCGACTTAATGCGCTTCGACGAAGCCAGAAGGGCGATACACATTCGAACTCAGTTGGAACCACAACTGATTTGCAGCGGTGATTATCAGCTGTTATTGCAAATGTTCGTCAACCTACTGAATAACGCCAGTGACGCTTCTCCTAGCCACTCTCAGATCAGCATTTCTGCCATGCATGTCGAAAGCTGGATAGAGATCAACATCACTGACCAAGGAACAGGGATTAGCCCAGATCTACAAGAAAGGATATTTGAGCCCTTTTTCACCACTAAAGAACCCGGAAAGGGTACCGGTTTAGGTTTAGCACTGGTGTACAACATTATTACAGAACATTGTGGTAATATTGAGTTCATTAGTCCTGCCGACAAAAAACAGAACAAAGGCACTCAGGTAATTATTCAGCTTCCCGCCTGGACGGAACATGATTCTCTGTCAGTACCGGGGTTAGAGTAACAGGTCCCAGCATGAGCCGCATTCTGATTGTTGAAGATGAAAAAATCATTCGAACAGCGCTAAAGCGTTTTTTATTGAAACATGAGTATGAAGTCGATGATATAGACAGCGTCACGGCTGCTATTCCATTACTTGAGCAAAACACCTACCAACTGGTGATTAGCGATTTACGCTTACCTGGCGGTGAAGGCACAGATCTAATTCCACACGCGAAACACACGCCCGTGTTAATTATGACCAGCTATGCCAGCATGAGATCGGCTATTGATGCCATTAAACTAGGGGCTGCAGACTATATCGCCAAGCCTTTCGATCATGATGAAATGCTGAATGTCGTCAAAAAGCTCATCAAAGATGATCCGCTAACGACAGAAAACCTCCCATCACCGGAACTGATCAGCAGCACACTGCTTAACGGCTCTTGCGCGCCCATTCAAGAACTCAACAAACGCATCAATAAAGTTGCGCAAACGGATGCAACCGTGCTTATTCTGGGTGAGTCGGGCACTGGCAAAGAGTTAGCCGCTAAAAGCATACATCAGCTGAGCCAACGATCTCAGGCCTCAATGATCAGCGTTAATTGTGCGGCCATCCCAGAATCCCTGATCGAATCAGAGCTTTTTGGACATGAAAAAGGAGCCTTCACTGGGGCTGAGACCACACGCAACGGATTAATTGAAGCCGCCGATGGCGGCACACTATTTTTGGATGAAATTGGTGAACTTCCGTTAGAAGCTCAGGCACGATTACTCCGATTTTTACAGGAAGGCGAGATCCGTAAAGTAGGTTCCGTTCACTCCAAACGCGTCAATGTTCGACTGATTGCAGCCACTCATCGCGATCTTAAAACACTGGCTCAGCAAGGAAAGTTTAGAGAAGACCTTTATTATCGACTCTACGTGATGGAGTTACGCATGCCGCCCCTACGAGATAGAGGCGATGACATCCTAGAACTCGCCGAGGTTTTTCTAAGAGAGCAGTGCCAAAAGCACCAAGCGTCACTATCTTTCAGTCATGCGACGAAAGAAACCATGAAAAAAGCATCATTGGCCTGGCAATGTACGAGAACTACAAAACGCGATTGAGCGCGCAGTTATCCTTGCCGATACACATGAGATCACGCCTGAGCTTTTAGGCATAGAACCAAGCCCTACGCCCACGAGCAGAGCTGAGCAAAGGACGTTTGTAGGCAGCATAGACCCATTGCGTAAAGAGCACTCTTTAGATGAGTACTTTGTAAACTTTGTACTTGAGAATCAACACAAGATGAATGAAACCGATCTAGCCAAGAGCTTAGGTGTCAGTCGTAAATGTTTATGGGAAAAACGTCAAAAACTTGGGATACCTAGAAAAGTTAAAAGTATTGCTGCTGAGTAATTTTTCAAAGTGTTACCTATCTACACAAGCAGGTAACACTTTTTGAGCACAAAGGTAACGCTTTCTTCGCCCAACTGAATAACAACTTAACACAAAAATTTTAGAACACTTATAAATCAATATCTTAAAAAGTTGGCACAGTAAGTGCTATAGTATGAGCAAGAATAATAAAAACATAACATTCGACAGTAATAAAAATAACAACGTCGATCGAAAAACAAAAGTGCCTTGAATAAAAATAACAACGAGGCTTCGCTGATTGCAGAGTGACAACAACACTCAGGACAGTGCTCAAACAACAACAAGCTTTGTTGCACTCTGCTTTCAGCCCCCAACTACTTTAAAGTCTTTTATTTTTTTCCAACACTCTCTCCGGTCAGCCTTCGAAACTAACACTCATCACCACTTAACTGGTATCATTCACACAATTTTTTGATGCTTGACTTAAGGAAGAAATTTACTCGATGCAAGAGTTACTTATCATACTGCTGCTGATTGTTTGCGCCCTACTTTTATACAAACTAAAAACCAATCGCAGCGGTAAACCAACACCCACTCAGCAGCCTGAAGAAACGCCGATTCACTCGTCTGAATCCGTCGTGGCAGAATACTTACCTCTCGGGCAGAAGCGAATCATTCCTGAAAGTGAACATCAAATTTCACGAAAACTGCTCGATGATAATGCCATGAAGGTAGTCTATCGCCTTCATGATGCGGGTTACGACAGTTTTTTTAGTTGGTGGATGTATCAGGGATTTGCTGCTTGGCGAAAAACCTAAAGACTTTGATGTGACCACCTCCGCTCATCCCGAAGAAGCTGTCGAGCTTTTTCATCGAGGACGACTCATCGGTCGGCGCTTCAAACTTCTTCATGTCCGTTTTGGTCGAGAACTTATTGAAGTCGCCACTTTTCGTGCTGGACACGACAGTGAGGATAACGATGATGGGGAACAAGGACGGCAAGCGGCCAGCGGTCTCATTCTACGTGACAATGTCTATGGCACTATCGAAGAAGATGCGCTACGCCGTGACTTTACAGTGAATGCTCTTTATTACTGCGCTAAAGACTACAGTATTTATGACTTTGCCAATGGTTATCCTGATCTTCAAAAACGCATCATTCGCATGATAGGCGACCCAGAGCAACGTTACCGGGAAGACCCTGTGCGCATGTTAAGAGCAGCCCGTTTTGCAGCCAAATTGGGATTTGAAATCGAGCCTGATACCGCAGAGCCGATCCACCGCTTATCATCTTTACTTGCCAGAATTGCACCGGCACGCCTCTTTGATGAATCCTTAAAGCTCCTACAAGGTGGCTATGGCGCCGCAGCATTTCGACAACTTCAGCGATTTGACCTGTTTCGCTATCTCTTCCCTTTAACCCATGCACAACTTGACCAAACTGATTGGCCGACGGCCACGCTGGTTCAACAAGTGCTTAGAAATACCGATCGTCGACTAGAGCAAGGCAAGAGTGTCACGCCAGCGTTTATGTTTGCGGCGCTACTTTGGTATCCCCTTTACGAACGCTACTTAAACTTACTGGATGAAGAGGATCTACCGCCTCTTCAAGCGCTTCATGAAGCGGCGAATCAAATTTTATCTGCACAGGTAAAATCTACCGCTATTCCCAAGCGTTTTTCAGCACCTATGCGCGAGATATGGGAATTACAACTTCGCTTACCGCGATACAAAGGTAAGCGTGCTGATCAACTGGTAAGCCATCCACGCTTTCGTGCAGCCTACGATCTCGTCATTCTTCGCGAGTCAGCCGGAGAAGATCTTGAAGGCCTCGGCAAGTGGTGGACAGACTATCAACAAGCGAATGAAGCTCAGCGTCAACAGATGCAACGCAACACTTTTTCTGATGAGCAACCTCAGAAACGTCGTCGCAAACGTCGTCGCAAACCTAACCCTTCGCAGCAGGCTTGAGTAATTAACATGGTAAGGTGCTTCATTGGTCTAGGCAGTAATCTTGATGATCCTATCAATCAAGTTAAGACTGCGCTTAAAGAGCTTGCTGAGCACTCCCAACTGAAGCTCATTCAACACTCGCCACTCTACGTATCAGAACCTGTCGGCCCAGCTGGACAGCCTGATTACATCAATGCCGCTGCTGAGATAGAAACCTCACTCTCGCCTGAGGAACTGCTTGATCTTCTTCAGCAAATTGAACAGCAACATCAGCGTGTTAGGCGAGAACGCTGGGGACCACGAACCCTAGATTTAGATATTCTTCTGTATGGAGAAACCGAACTCAATACAGAAAGGCTAACGATTCCGCACCCCTACCTGACGGAACGTAATTTTGTACTTCGCCCCCTTGCTGACTTGGATGAGAAACTTTCACTTCCGAGCGGCAAAAAAATTATAAACTATCTAGCGGATTGTCCAATGGGCACTCTTGTTCAGTTATCGCTATAATATGGCGCTTACTTACAGATAGAATGAGTCTGGAACCCCTCTATGAGTAACATCACACTTCACACACTAACAAAACTCAAGCAGTCAGGTGAAAAATTTTCAGTTTTGACCGCTTATGACGCAACTTTTGCGCACATTATCAGTTCGGTTGGTGTCGAAATGATTCTTGTCGGCGACTCGCTCGGCATGGTTCTTCAAGGTCATGACAGCACCCTTCCCGTCACACTGGATGAGATGGTCTATCATACCGCTGCCGTCGCACGTGGAAACAAAGGTTCCATGATCATGGCAGACCTGCCATTTATGAGCTATGCAACCGATGAGCAATGCATGCAGAGTGCCGGTAAACTCATGCAAGCAGGTGCTCACATCATCAAAATTGAGGGCGGTGCCTGGTTAGATCAAAGCATTCGTTTATTAGCGGATCGTGGTGTACCTGTTTGTGCGCATTTGGGACTCACACCTCAGGCCGTTAATAAACTCGGTGGCTATCGTGTTCAAGGTAAGGATAGCGCGAGCGCTCAGCAAATGATTGAAGATGCGCGCCACCTAGAACAAGCAGGCGCCAGCATGCTGCTACTGGAATGTGTGCCAAGCCTTCTGGGCGCTGAAATTTCGCGCAATGTCGATATTCCCGTCATCGGGATAGGAGCAGGGCCAGACACTGACGCTCAAGTATTGGTTATGCACGACATGTTAGGGATTACTCCCGGTCGCCGCCCGCGCTTCTCTAGAAACTTTATGGAGGGTGCGGAGAGTATAGAGGATGCCTTCCGTCGCTATCATACCGCCGTGAAAGATGGCAGTTTCCCTAATCAGTCTGAAGGTTTTTAATACGGATGTATACTCTTGCCACCATCGCAAGCCTGCGAGATGAGCTGCGACCTCACCGTCAAGCAGGTCGCTCTATTGCCTTTGTACCCACCATGGGCAATCTTCACGCTGGACATATTCAACTGATTGAGAAAGCGGTAAAGTCTGCTGATATCGTGGTTGCGAGCATCTTTGTCAATCCTCTACAGTTTGGTAAAAACGAAGATCTCAGTAGTTACCCTCGCACATTGCAAGAGGATCAACGCAAATTAACCGAAGCGGGCTGCCACTATCTTTTTGCACCTAATGAAGATGAAATCTACCCAAATGGTAGAGAGAGTCAAACACGGGTTGAAGTTCCAGTTTTATCTGATCTTTATTGCGGTGAAGCACGCCCAGGTCACTTTAGTGGTGTTACCACAGTCGTCTGCAAGCTGTTTAATATTGTGCAGCCAGATATCGCCGTATTTGGAGAAAAAGATTATCAACAGCTGCGTATTGTCAGAAAAATGGTTAGCGACCTCTGCATTGCAACCGAAATACTCTCTGTACCCGTTGTTCGAGCGGAATCAGGACTGGCGCTAAGCTCAAGAAATGGTTACCTATCAACGGATGAGCTGGAAATGGCACCCGCCCTGCGCAAAACCATTCAAGAGACGGCTGAAAAAATTGATGCAGGACGTCGTGATTTTAGCCAATTAGAACATGAAGCAACCTTAGCCCTAGAAGCTTCAGGTTTTAGACGCGATTACTTTCGCATCGTGCGCCGTTCTGATCTTGCTCCAGCCGAATCACGTGACACCGAACTCGTGATTTTAGCCGCCGCATGGATGGGACCGGCGCGCCTGATCGACAATCAAGAGCTGGATCTTTGATCCAGCTTTACCTGAATCTAATCTTCGCTACATTAGTCTATAAGCGTAAAGCTTGACAGCAGTTACTCCTTTCACGCAGACTCTTTTAAGATGTTTATCCCAACTTTAATCCGGATTTGTTAACACTCAATGAGGAATTCCCATGCGTGAAGTTGTTATAGTTGCTGCAGGTCGTACAGCCATTGGTGCGTTTAATGGTTCTCTGGCTTCTCAATCAGCAGCGATGTTAGGCGCCACTGTCATCAAAGGATTATTAGAGAAACACGCTATCGCTCCTGAAAACATCGATGAAGTGATTATGGGTCAAGTACTGGCAGCAGGCTGTGGTCAAAACCCTGCTCGTCAAGCATTGATTCATGCAGGTATTCCACAGGAAGTCCCTGCATTAACCATTAACAAAGTATGTGGCTCTGGTCTTAAAGCGATTCAAATGGCGGTACAAGCGATTCGTTGTGGCGATGCTGAAATGATCGTCGCTGGCGGTCAAGAAAACATGTCTTCTTCTCCACACGTCCTGCCAAACTCTCGTAATGGAGCGCGCATGGGTGATTGGAAAATGGTCGACACCATGATCACTGACGGTTTGTGGGATGCCTTCAATAACTACCACATGGGTATCACCACAGAAAACATTGTCGAAAAATACGGTTTCACACGCGAAGAGCAAGACGCTTTTGCCGTTGCTTCGCAAAATAAAGCGGAAGCTGCAGTCACTTCAGGTCGTTTTAAAGATGAGATCATTCCTGTCGTCATTCCACAACGCAAAGGTGACCCGCTTGTCTTTGATACCGACGAACAACCACGTTTGGGCTGTACTCTGGATGCCCTTGCTAAATTACGTCCAGCATTCAAAAAAGATGGCACAGTCACCGCCGGTAACAGCTCTACCATCAACGATGGTGCGGCAGCTGTAATCGTTTGCTCTGCTGAAAAAGCGGCCGAACTCGGCTTGAAGCCTTTAGCACGCATCAAATCATACGCATCAGCCGGTGTTGATCCTGCGATCATGGGTACAGGTCCTATCTGTGCCACTCAGAAAGCGCTAGAAAAAGCGGGCTGGACAGTAAATGACCTTGATCTTGTTGAAGCCAACGAAGCCTTTGCGGCTCAAGCCATGTCGGTCAACAAGGATCTGGGCTGGAACACCGATATTGTAAACGTTAACGGCGGTGCTATTGCACTGGGTCACCCAATCGGTGCATCTGGTTGCCGTGTATTCGTCAGCTTACTGCATGAAATGAACAAGCGTGATGCGAAGAAAGGTCTTGCAACGCTGTGTATCGGTGGCGGTATGGGTATCGCCTTAGCTGTCGAACGCGACTAAACTCACTTAAATTAATAAAACCGGTAGGTAAACAACATTATCTACCGGTTTTTTTATGTCTACAAACTCAATTCGATCACGCTAGTGCGGCTAAGGCTCGCTGACTGCACCTATAGATTAATCACTAGGCGTAACTGACGATCGCGCCTTTACCTACACCCTCATAAGCGCGTACCTCAACCGCGGAGTCTGGAAACTCCTCACGTACTTGATCAGCCAGATGCTGTGCAATCTGCTCTACCGTGGTTTCAGTGTCCATCATATAACAACAACGCTTAGGCAAGGTCAGCTCAAAAAGCCCTTGAGGCGCTTCATAACGGAAGGTCAGGTGGTCCTTGTCATCCTCTACCAAATGTTCCTGAGTCCCTAAATAAATATCGGCAAACTGCTGTGCCCAATATTGCTCTAAATCTTGACGACGCTTTTGATCGATCCGTATTTGTACGCGTGACCTGTGCCCATGTGCAATTCGCTGACAGTTGCCTTTATGTTGCTGTAAGCCATGACTGTAATGGTAAAAAGCACCCTCTATAGCCTCTGCGACAAAACGCAACTCTAAGGACTCAACCTGCTCTGGAAACAGAGCCAGCAACTGTGTTTCACACCAACGTGCCACCGCTTGCTGCTGGATTTCAGCAATGGGAAGGAGTGCAATGGCTTGATCCGGCGCTTTACAATGAAATGCTTGACCATTAGGGTAGCGCCAATTCACCTCCGTATACCCCTCTTGTTGCTGATACGCTAAATCAGACATTCCAGTGGCCACCACCAGCATATGATCAAGGTTGGCATCTAACCAGGTTTTGATGCGTTTCTTGACCACACCAAAGTCACAAATCATCCCCTGTTCATCCAGTTTTCCTTCAAGGATAAGCTGTGCTTCCCAAGACTCCCCCATTAAACCGCGTTGCGGGTGCAGGTAGGAAAAGTCAACATGCGTCAGATTATCGACAAATAGTTTCACACAAGCCTCATGGATTCAGATATTCAACTTACCTATTTTAGCCTAAAGGCGCAGGCTTTTCATGATACAAACAGTAGGGATACCTTGCAGATCGCATAGGGTATAATGAGCATTTTTAATGAGAACGGAAAAGCTATGCGACTGGATAAATACCTTGCCCAAACCACGGGACTGTCTCGAAAAGAGGTCAAAAAAACGTCTCCATGCCGAATTAGTCAAGGTCAATGATCAGCTCGAGAAAGATAGTGGTCGTCATGTGACAAGTGATGATGTCGTTGAATTAGATGGCGAATTATTATCCGAACCTCGTCCTCGCTATTTGATGCTATACAAACCGGATGGCTATGTCTGTTCCAACGACGATCCGACTCATCCAACCGCTTTAACGCTAATAGATCTCCCTGCTGCTGAAAAACTCATCATTGCAGGGCGCCTGGATTTGGATACGACCGGATTAGTCTTATTAACCGATGATGGTCAGTGGTCACACAGAATCACTTCGCCACGACATAAGTTACCTAAACGCTACCGAGTCTTTTTAGAAACACCACTTCGTGAAGATGCCGAAGCCTTAATCGAACAGGGTATTATTTTACGCAGCGAAGCCAAACGCACTAAGCCCGCCTTACTCCAACGCATCTCCGATACCGAAGTGCTACTCACCTTGAAAGAGGGACGCTATCACCAAGTCAAGCGTATGTTTGCCGCACTGGATAATCACGTGGTTGCACTTCACCGTGAACAGGTGGGAGAGATAACACTTGATTCTGATTTAGCGCCTGGAGAGTATCGCGAACTGACAGAAGCTGAAGTCACTTCTATTTATAACGATCAGAGTCACCCATGAGTGCAGATTTAGCTACCCAGTTCACCTTGCAACTGCTCAGTAAAGCACCGAAAAACACGCTTTGGTGTGTGGACGAAAACATTTCTCAAATTCCACTTCCTAGCGCTGGACATCAAGCGCTGACGAATCGCTTTGATCTGTTCCAACAACTCCAAGCACGTAACTGGCCCGTTGTCTTTAATGACTTTGATTTCAGTGAAATCGAACCACACAGTCTTGAAGCGATGGTGGTTCGACTGCCGAAAGAAAAAGCACTGGCCCATCATCTGATCAATCAGGCTGCGATTTCATTGGCACCTGAAGGGCTGTTGTATCTGATCGGTGATAAAAGTGAGGGAATTCGAGGCTTCAATAAGCGAGCGCAAACACGGTTAGGCGGCGCCTTAGCAGAACAAAAAAATTTCAGGCGGCCTATGGTTAGGGCAGATCTCAGCAGCGCCTGTAGCGATGGGGCAGCCACTTGATGATCAGGATTATCCGCTGTCTCGACAAGTCGAGGAGCGTAATGGTTTTGTGTTCATCAGCAAACCTGGACTCTATGGCTGGCAAAAAGTTGATCAAGGCAGTCAATACTTAGTGGAGTCACTGCCCAAGATGCTTGACTTGACGCTTCCTATATCTGGCAAGCTACTCGATTTAGGCTGTGGCTATGGTTATCTCAGCATGCTGACTGCCGGCAGCCAAACTGAGCTCACCTGCACTGACAACAATGCTGCGGCGATTAAATGCTGTGAAACCAATTTAAGTCGAATAGGTCTTAAAGCGAGGGTGATTGCATCGAATGCCGGTGATCTGATCGAAGATTCATTTGATATAGTTCTCTGCAATCCACCCTTTCACTCAGGCTTTAGCACGCAAACCGACCTCACTGAACGATTTGTCGCCGCGGCTGCACGTTTACTTCAGCCGACTGGCCAAGCCTGTTTTGTGGTCAACAAGCACATCGGCTTAGAACAAAAAGCACAAAAATTCTTTGGCAAAATTTCCTTACATTCGGAGAATAGCCATTTTAAACTGATACACTTAAGTCAACCTAAACATTGATCGTGGAAATTAATAGGATCACCCATGACATTTGAATACCTTCGCCAATCATTTTTCTTTTTCAGGCAGCACTTTGTCACCCTTGCTGCTATTCAAATCCCCTTTTTAGCCTTAATCGGCATTCTTGGATTTGTACTACATGGCAATGCCACCTCAGGTGAAGCGGAAGCTGCAGCGGGAGGATTTCTATTATTAGGCCTGCTTCAATTAGGTTTACTGCCACTCTACTGGGGGGCAACCATCTTTTATATGCAATCAGTGTTAGATGGCAAACCGCTAACCCCAATGAATGCTATAAGTCTCGGCATGACGAGCTGGGGTAGATTATTGGTTACTTATATACTGAATGGTTTAGCCGTATTACTGGGTCTGATTGCCCTAATTGTACCCGGTGTCGTTGTGGGTGTTCGTCTCGCTTTTGCTGACTATATCTGTGTGTTGGAAAACAAATCAGCGACGGAATCTATAAAGCAAAGCTGGTCGCAAACTCAACCCTATTTCTGGATGATGCTGCAGGGATTTATTTTAATTTTCCTATCTCTCTTCCTGCTCGAAATGCTGATACAACAGATTATTGGGTCGAATGTGGTGGGGATGCTACTGTCGTTGATCGTCGACTTTTGTGGTGTAATGCTGACCGTGTTTGGCTTTAGAGTCTTTAGCGCAATGAGAGAAGGTCAGTAAAAAAAAAGCGCCAAGATAATCTCTTGGCGCTTCTCAGTGACATTGCAGGACTCGAAATTCACGAATCCTGCAGCTATAAAACATTAGCTGTTTACGGATTCATCTTCTTCAAGATCTTTCATCGACAACTTAATGCGACCACGAACGTCAACATCCAGAACTTTAACTTTCACGATGTCATCCATCTTGATGTAGTCAGTCACGGCTTTAACACGCTCATTGGCAATTTGAGAGATGTGAACTAGGCCATCTTTACCTGGCAGGATGTTCACAAACGCACCAAACTCTTCTAGACGAACCACTTTACCTTCGTAGATCTTACCCACTTCAGCTTCCGCAGTAATCGCTAAAATACGATCAACGGCTTTTTTCGCGTTCTCTTTGTTATCCGCATAGACACGAACAGTACCGTCATCTTCGATATCGATCGCGGCGCCGGTTTCTTCGGTCAACGCACGAATGGTCGCGCCACCTTTACCGATCACATCACGGATTTTCTCAGGATTAACTTTTAGCTGCGTCATGGCCGGTGCATTGTCTGGCAGCTCTGGACGGCTGTAACCGATCACTTTGGCCATTTCACGAAGGATGTGGATACGTGCCGTCATGGCTTGATCCAGTGCGATCTCCATGATCTCTTCAGTGATACCGGTAATTTTGATATCCATCTGCAGTGCCGTGATACCGTTTTCAGTACCCGCTACTTTGAAGTCCATATCACCTAAGTGATCTTCATCACCTAAAATATCGGTAAGAACTGCAAAGCGATCGCCTTCTTTCACCAGACCCATCGCGATACCTGCCACAGGTGCTTTTAGCGGAACACCCGCATCCATCAATGCTAAGGAAGCACCACAGACTGAAGCCATGGAGCTGGAGCCATTAGATTCAGTGATCTCAGATACGACACGGATGGTGTAGGGGAATTCTTCCAAAGTTGGAAGCATCGCTTGAACACCACGACGGGCTAGACGACCATGACCAATTTCACGACGACCTGGACCTGCCATACGACCCGCTTCACCAACAGAGAAGGATGGGAAGTTGTATTGCAGCATGAAGTTATCTTTGCGCTCACCTTCAATCGCATCGATGATTTGCATGTCACGTGCTGTACCCAGTGTACAGGTCACGATGGCTTGTGTTTCACCGCGAGTAAACAATGAAGAACCATGCACACTGTGCAGTGTATTGATTTCGACATTAATTGGACGAACTGTCTTAGTGTCACGACCATCAATACGTGGAAGACCATCAACAATACGACCACGAACGGTATCTTTCTCGATACTGCCAAATACTTTTTTAACTGCTTCAGCGGAAGGAGCAGTTTCCTCACCCGTAGCCAAAGCGGCAACGACTTCGTCACGTAGTGCACGAACAGCATCTTGACGCTGAACTTTATCGGCAACCTGGTAAGCATCACTTAAACGAGTACCGAGTAAAGATTGAACCTGTGCCGTTAAGGCTTCATCTTTCGCAGCAGGCGTCCAATCCCAAGTCGGTTTAGCCGCAACCGCTGCAAATTCGTTGATCGCATTAATAACAACCTGCATCTCTTGGTGCGCGTACAAAACCGCACCTAGCATCTCATCTTCAGTCAGCTCTTTCGCTTCGGACTCAACCATGAGAACCGCATCAGATGTACCTGCAACCACCATGTCTAGTTCAGACACCGCCAACTTAGCGTAATCGGGGTTAAGGATGTAACCTTCATCTTCGGTAAAGCCAACACGAGCAGCACCTACCGGACCTTGGAAAGGAATACCTGAGATAGCCAGAGCGGCAGACGTACCAATCATGGCAGCGATATCGGGATCCGTTCCTTTATCAGAGGACATCACCTGACAGACCACCTGAACTTCATTCATGAAGCCTTTGGGGAAAAGTGGGCGAATAGGACGGTCGATCAGACGTGAGGTCAGTGTTTCTTTCTCAGTTGGACGCGCTTCACGCTTGAAAAAACCACCTGGAATACGACCAACCGCATAGTATTTTTCTTGGTAATGTACTGATAGCGGGAAGAAGTCTTGACCTTCTTTGGCTTCTTTCACGCCGACTACAGTACAGAGTACTTGTGTTTTCTCATCCACAGTGACCATGACCGCACCTGTGGCTTGACGCGCAATTTTTCCTGTTTCTAAGGAAACGGTTTGCTGACCGTATTGGAACGTTTTGGTAATCGCTTGCACGATAGACTCCTTGTTTTCGATAAGAGTATCAGTCACCAAAACTAATCATGCTATTCTTTGAGCCAGTACTCAGCTGAAGGCTGTTTCAACCTTCAATTGAGTACAGGCTAGATGATTATCATTGTTTTAGCGCTGAAAAAAACAGGGCCATACGAGTATGGCCCTGGGTATTACATATACTTAGCGGCGCAGACCTAAACGAGCGATCAATTCTAGGTAACGGTCAGCATCTTTACGCTTCAAGTAGTCTAGAAGCTTACGACGCTGGTTAACCATACGAATCAAACCACGACGTGAATGGTGGTCTTGCTTGTTAGCTTTGAAGTGATCCTGTAAACCTGTGATGTTTGCAGTTAACAATGCAACTTGCACTTCAGGTGAACCAGTATCGCCAGGACCACGACCAAATTCAGCAACGATCTCGGCTTTCTTTTCTGTAGCTAATGCCATTTTTTTCTCCTTTAACAATATGCACACAACCCTAAGGTTGCTGGTTAATAGACGCGCAGAGCCGGGCATATTTCCAGTACTGCGTCATTGAACTTTGCCATCGCGTCTTGTTTGGTGACAAGAACGGATCGACAAGGCTCTAAAAACTTAATGTTCTAGTCGATCAACCTGACTATTGATCGGTTCGAATAAGGCGCTTACCTTTCATTCGACCTTCGGCGTCAGTTTCAACCATACCTAAAAACTCGTGATCAGGTAGTGCAAAAGCACGCAAAACACTGTCAGCAGGCAAGCCTAAATTCACTTGGGTTTTACCCTGTTTTAAGGCAATCGCTTGCTCTGGTGTGAGCTCACAAGAAGGCATCGTTTCGATGGCACTCCAAGCGGGTAATAATAACGCATCTAAGCGGCTTTGTATGTACTCGGGCGCCGTTTCAGGCAAGGATTGCAGCCAAGCTTCAAGCTGTTCAATCGTTTGCATCTGCGATGCTTCAAAGTCACCAACTTTGATTCGTCTTAAACGACTCACATGAGCACCGCAGCCCAGTAATTCGCCTAAATCTTGGACAATACTGCGTATGTAAGTTCCTTTAGAGCAGTGTATTTCCAGATCCAGCTCCTGTTCGCGAATCGCTAACAAACGGATCGAATAAACCGAGACACGACGCGGCTTTACCTCAACCTGAATTCCTTTTCGTGCCAATTTGTACATGGGCTGACCCTGTACTTTGAGCGCTGAGTAAACCGGAGGCACCTGCTCTATTTCTCCCAAAAAATGTTGGGAAAGTAGTGATTCAACGGTTGCTTGATGCAATACAGCGGGAACAGGTCGAGTCTCGATTACCTGTCCATCGGCATCTGCCGAGTCGGTTTTTTCACCTAACTTTGCTGTAGTTAGATAAGCTTTATCCGAGTCGAGCAAAAATTGTGAGAATTTCGTTGCCTCACCTAAACAGATGGGCAAAAGACCCGTTGCTAAGGGATCTAATGCTCCGGTATGACCCGCCTTAGCGGCACCATAAAGGCGCTTTATCTGTTGCAGCGCTTTATTGGAGCTCATGCCAGGGGATTTATCCAGCAAGAAGATGCCGTCAATAGCGCGACCCTTAGGTTGACGTGCCAAGACTTATTCCTCGGAGTCGGAGCGCTTTTGCTCCTGCTGATAGGCTTTTTCAATCAAACTATGTAAACGACGACCACGCTCAACACTTTCATCAAAGTGAAAACGCAGTTGTGGCATCACCCTAAGTTTGATCCCTTTAGCCAACTCTCTTCTTAAAAAACCAGCCGCATTATTTAATACCGCTAAGGACTCAGGAAGAACAGTTTGTTCATCCTGATTTCCCAGAGGCATCACGGTGATATAGGTATCGGCATAGCCAAGGTCTTTACTGACCTTGACATAGCTGACCGTTACCATACCTAAACGAGGATCTTTGATCTCACGCTGAATTAGCATCGCCAGATCCCGTTGGATCTGGTCTGCTACTCGATCGGTTCGTTTAAACTCGCGTGCCATACTTCTCCGTTACAGCGTGCGCTGTACTTCAATAGTGTCAAAGACTTCGATCTGGTCGCCGACTTTAACATCGTTATAGTTTTTCACGCCGATACCACATTCCATACCATTTCTGACTTCAGCAACGGCATCTTTAAAGCGACGCAAAGACTCCAGTTCACCTTCGTAAATTACTACGTTATCACGCAGAACACGGATACGCTTATTACGATAGACGGTACCTTCGATGACCATACAGCCCGCGATAAGTCCAAGTTTTGGTGAACGGAACACATCACGTACTTCAGCAATACCGACAATATCTTCACGGTATTCAGGCGACAGTAGACCACCCATTGCTTGTTTAACGTCATTGATGATGTCGTAAATGACGCTGTAGTAACGTAGTTCGAGCTCTTCTCGCTCAACAATCGCCTTCGCCTGGTTATCTGCACGAACGTTAAAGCCGATCATGATTGCTGAAGACGCCAGCGCCAGGTTGGCATCGGTTTCACCAAATCCACCAATACCGCTGGAGACGATATTTACTTTTACTTCATCAGTGGACAGATCTTCCAAAGAGGTTGTTAAGGCTTCTAGCGAGCCACGAACATCGGCTTTTAGGACGATATTCAGAGACTTCACATCGCCAGCCTGCATATTGGCAAAGAGGTTTTCCAGCTTCGCTTTCTGCTGACGTGTCCAGCTTAATCTCACGGAACTTTCCTTGACGGAAAAGTGCAACTTCACGCGCTTTCTTCTCTGAAGACACCACAGTGAACTCATCACCGGCATCCGGAGTACCGTCTAAACCTAAAATCTCGACTGGAATCGCAGGACCCGCTTCATCTACAGGGCGACCCGCTTCATCTAGCATCGCACGGACTTTACCGTAGTGCAGACCCGCAAGTACGATGTCGCCTTTTTTCAGAGTACCGTTCTGTACCAAGAGTGTAGAGACTGAACCGCGCCCTTTATCAAGACGTGACTCAACAACGACACCCGTTGCAGGCATATCTTTAACCGCGGTCAGTTCTAGGACTTCCGCTTGCAGCAACACAGCATCTAGCAAAGCATCGATACCTTCACCTGTTTTCGCTGAAACGTGAACAAACTGAACGTCACCGCCCCACTCTTCAGAGATAACATCACGCTGTGCCAATTCGTTACGCACGCGATCAGGATCAGCTTCAGGCTTATCAATCTTGTTGACCGCAACCACAATAGGTACGTTACCGGCCTTAGCATGCTGAATTGCCTCTTCAGTCTGAGGCATCACGCCATCATCTGCAGCCACGACTAGAATAACGATATCGGTCAACTTAGCACCACGCGCACGCATAGCTGTAAACGCGGCGTGACCCGGTGTATCCAAGAAGGTCACCATGCCATTATCGGTTTCCACATGGTAAGCACCGATATGCTGGGTAATACCACCCGATTCGCCCGCTGCCACTTTAGCTTCACGAATATAGTCCAGCAATGACGTTTTACCATGGTCAACGTGACCCATTACCGTCACGACAGGAGCGCGTGTTGTTGCCTCACCACCATGTTGTTTTAGACCTTCAAGTAACGCATCTTCTATCGCATTTTCCTGCAATGGAACGGCTTTATGGCCCATTTCTTCGACAACTAGAACAGCGGTATCTTGATCAAGCACTTGGTTGATGGTCGCCATCGCACCCATCTTGAACATGACTTTGATCACTTCCGCCGCTTTGATTGACATTTTCTTGGCCAATTCAGCTACGGTGATACTTTCTGGAATGCTAACTTCATGAACAACTGGCGCTGTCGGCTTCTCAAAACCGTGTTGGTTTTGACCAGGACGCCCACGAGTTGCCGCACGTTTAGGGCTTTTACCCGGACGACGAGTCGTGCCGCGTTGGTTTTCTTCGTTAATTGAAGGTGCACCTTTACGTGCAACGGCTGACTTACCACGACGAGGTGCTTCATCTTCGTCACGGCCACGGCCTTTAACGCGAGTATCTTTACCTTTAGGACGTGCGGCTTGTTTCTTCTCAAGACGCTCTTCATCGACTTCAGCGACAGCACCCACAACAGGCTCTTCTACCACCGTATCAACCGATGCTGTCACAGCATCTTCAGCACTATCCTTTTCGACACTTGCAACGGGCTGAGTTTCAGCAGCAGTTGTAGCGATAGGAGCTTCTTCTGCAGTAGAAGACACCTCAGCAGCTGAGTTTTTAGCCTCAACATTGGCCTGTTCTACCACAGCTTGAGCAGCTGAGTTAACCTCAGCGGTCGCAGTTTGTGTTTCAGCGACTTCAACAACATCTTCAACTTTAGGCGTTTCTTCAAGCTCTTCACGCTTAACATAGGTACGCTTTTTACGTACTTCAACATTAACGGTTTTACGCTTTCCTGCGGCGCCAGATACTTTCAGTTGTGAGGTCGTTTTACGCTTCAGGGTAATACGACTAGGTTCTGCGCCTGTTGCTTCCTCGCCATGTGACTTTTTCAAGTGAGTCAACAAGGTTTGACGTTCTGATTCTGAAACCATTGATGTTTCAGCCTTACCTTTGATACCGGCATCTTGCATCTGATTGAGCAAACGCTCAACGGATACACCAACCACATCGGCAAGTTGTTTAACGGTTACTTCTGCCATAAATGGGTCCCTCTTCTCCGTTGACTGTTACTGACCTTCTGAAAACCAAGGCGCACGTGCTGTCATAATCAATTCAGCCGCCCTCTCTTCATCAAGCCCCTCAATTTCAATTAACTCATCGACAGATTGCTCTGCGAGATCTTCCATTGTCGTGACACCTTTCGCTGCTAATTGATAGGCAAGGGCACGATCCATTCCTTCCATCGTCAATAGATCTTCAGCAGGCTCACTGGACTCTAATTGCTCTTCGTTGGCGATGGCTAAATTCAGTAATACATCTTTTGCACGCGCTCTGAGTGCTTCAACGATATCCTCATCGAAACCGTCGATTTCAAGCATCTCGTCCACTGGAACGTAGGCCACTTCTTCTAGAGAGGTAAAACCTTCATCCACTAACACTTGCGCGAGTTCTTCATCCACATCGAGGTGCTCAATAAAAAGATTCAGTACACGACCGACTTCAGATTGATGTTTCTCTTGCGCTTCAGACTCACTCATGACGTTGAGCTTCCATCCGGTCATCTCACTCGCCAAGCGCACATTCTGTCCATTTCGACCTATTGCCATGGCGAGAGCTTCTTCAGCAACGGCAACATCCATAGAATGGCTGTCTTCATCAATCACAATCGAGGCCACTTCGGCAGGCGCCATGGCATTGATCACGAGCTGGGCGGGGTTATCATCCCAAAGGACAATATCAACACGCTCACCACCTAACTCATTGGTGACAGCCTGAACACGTGAACCGCGCATTCCTACGCACGCCCCTACAGGATCGATACGACCATCATTCGTTTTAACGGCGATTTTGGCACGCGAGCCGGGATCACGAGCAGCTGCGCGTATCTCGATCACTTCCTCTGCCACTTCTGGCACTTCGAGACTGAAGAGCTCCACTAACATTGCTGGTGCTGTACGGCTCAGAATTAACTGAGGCCCACGTCCTTCAGCTCTCACTTCGTCAAGCACCGCTCTAACACGGTCTCCCATTCGGAAGCTTTCACGTGGTAGCAAGTGCTCTCTTGGCAAGAGTGCTTCGGCATTATTACCGAGATCAATAATCAAATTGTCACGTGTTACCTTTTTAACTGTACCTGCGATCAACTCGCCTAGGCGATCACGGTATTGATCAACGACTTTGGCACGTTCTGCTTCACGCACTTTCTGAACAATAACTTGCTTAGCTGTTTGTGCAGCGATACGACCGAAAGCGACCGACTCCACCTGTTCTTCATGAATATCACCAGGTTTAAGCGACGTATCAATTTCCAATGCTTCTTCTAAGGTCAGCTCTGTACCTAGTGCTGGAACAGCTGTGTTATCAACTACTAACCAGCGTCTAAAAGTCTCATAATCACCAGTGGCACGATCAATTTGAACACGAATATCAGCTTCTTCGTCATATCGTTTTTTGGTTGCTGTTGCCAACGCAACTTCGATCGCTTCAAAGATGACTGCCTTAGGCACGTCCTTCTCATTTGAAACGGCTTCAGCAACTAATAATATCTCTTTATTCATCTACCCAGCCTCACCTGAATCTTTAAAACGCTAAAATTGCGGCACAAGTCTCGCTCGATCAATGTAATCAATCGGCAGCATGTATTCGTTGTCATCTACGACTAATAAAATCTCGTCACCTTCTACACCGTTCAGGACACCTTTAAAACGACGGCGACCTTCAAATGGCACTCTCAACCTAACCTCTAGTATGTGACCTACGTATGTCTGATATTGAGCTAATGTATACAGAGGGCGATCCATACCTGGTGAAGAAACCTCTAGCAGATATTGCTCTGTAATAGGGTCTTCAACATCTAAAACACCACTGACTTGATGGCTGACTCGCGCGCAATCGTCTACGGTCACACCTTCAGGTCCATCAATATAAATTCTCAGCGTGCTTCGCTTACCTGCCGACTGAAATTCAACACCCCAAAGTTCTAACCCCAGAGACTCAATCACAGGCTTTATTAACGCTTCCAGCTGATTAATTTTAGCTGACACTCTATTTCACCTCTTCGGCGCGCTAAGCGCCTTTAAAAACAGTCCACCTTTTCAGGTGAAAACTGAGTTTACCAACAAAAAATGGGTCGCTTTTGGACCCATTTTCACTGGCTATCATCCCTTTTTCACCTACGAAAAAGCCCCTAAAGAGGGGCTTTTTTCTTTTTCATGCACCGGTCGTAAAACAGGCGCACAAAATGAAACCTCAAAGAGCGCAATGGACTAACACATACAAAAATCCAAGACATCTCGCCAGCTTAATACCTAAGAATCCAACTAGATTTCAAAGTTTAAGCCCTTACCATTAAAGCTGCCATATTATAGCAACTGACACACCTGCTAACAACCTTAGCAAATTTTTTACGCCACAATGGTATTTTCTAAAATGGTAGCGGGGACAGGATTTGAACCTACGACCTTCGGGTTATGAGCCCGACGAGCTACCAGACTGCTCCACCCCGCAATAAAAACATGGTGCCGACGGCCGGACTCGAACCGGCACGAGCTAGGCTCACCACCCCCTCAAGATGGCGTGTCTACCAATTTCACCACGTCGGCAAAACGTGAACAACTAAATGCGTTACAGCACTAGCTGTGTAAACTGTCAATCAAAAGCAACTTGGAACTATTAATCTGCGCTTGGAATATCAGATGAGCTAGGCGCAACTGATCTAGGGATTTCCAAAGCAGGTAACTCTTGAGCTCTTTCAGCGGCAGCCTCGATGACTTGCAAAGAAGGAATACCCACCTCACTAACACTCATAGCGCGCTCTTTTGCAAAGTAAGCTAACGCGAAGCTGGTTGCGAACAAAATAGCAGCGACAAGCGCTGTGATTTTGACCATAAAGCCCGCATTACCTGTACTACCAAATACTGTTTGTGACGCACCGCCACCAAATGAAGCACCCGCCTCTGCACCCTTACCCTGCTGAAGCAACACCAAAGCAATAATGGCAGCAGCGAGTAAAACGTGAACAATCAGAACCAGTGTTTCCATTATATCAACCATTTTTTGGGCTATTAGCAGCAGCGCTACAGATAGCCGTGAATTCTTCAGTAATTAATGCTGCACCACCAATCAAACCACCATCAATATCGGGTTGACCAAATAGCTCTGCCGCATTTGCAGCTTTAACACTGCCACCATATAAGATTGTGATTTGCTTAGCGAAACCGCTGCCAAATCGCGCACCCAGTAACTCACGAATATACGCATGAACGTCCTGAGCCTGCTCTGGGCTAGCTGTCTTACCAGTACCTATGGCCCAAACAGGTTCGTATGCGATTAGCAATTCTTTCAGGTCATCAACACTAAGACCTGAAATCGCCAACTCAATTTGAGTCGCAATAACGTCTTCAACCTGACCCGCTTCTCGCTGCTCTAGTGTCTCACCAACACACAGAATCGGCTTTAGATTAGCCTTAAGTAAGCATGCTAACTTCTGAGACACACGCTCATCCGTATCATTCTGCTCACTTCTGCGCTCGGAGTGACCAACCAAAACATATGAAGCACCAACATCAGCCAACATATCGGCCGAACAGTCGCCCGTATGAGCACCATCTCTATCGAATCTTGATACATCTTGTGCACCCAGTGCGATAGATGTATTCGCTATCAACTCATTTACTTGACTTAAATAGACAAGCGGAGGACATACGACAATATCGACAGCCTCTTTTAAGTTAGACAATGCCGGAATTAGCGCTTCGATCAACTTTAGATTTTGATCGACCCTTCCATGCATTTTCCAGTTTCCAGCTACCAGCGCTTTACGCATTGATATGTCTCCTTTTAAAAGAGGCGCAAATCTTAACTGAGTTGAATTCAGGATACAAGTGCCGCTAACGCTTTTTCTACTGACTTCGATAGTGTCTCACACAGCTGATTTACTAAACCTGCATCTTCACCTTCAACCATCACCCTGATCAATGGTTCGGTACCCGATGGACGCAACAAAACACGTCCAGTTTCTCCCAAGGTGTTTTCAGCTTCTTTGACTGCTGCTTGAACAGCGTCGACTGATAAAGGGTCCACCCCTTTTGGCACAATCACATTGATCATTTTTTGCGGCAACTTAGTCACACCCACTTTTAACTCAGCAAGTTTTTTGCCTGCATCTGACATAGCCTTTAGCACTAACAAAGCTGCCAATGTACCATCACCTGTTGTGCTAAACTGCTTACACACTATATGACCAGAGCTCTCACCACCTAAATCCCAACCTCTAGCTTTGAGCTGCTCCATCACATAGCGATCACCCACTTTTGCCCTGACAAAAGGAATATTTTCTCGCTTAAACGCTTGCTCTAGACCAAAATTAGACATCAGCGTACCCACAACGCCACCAGCCAACAACCCCTGCTCTCTCATAGAGATCGCAATAATGTAGAGCAGTTCGTCACCGTCGACTATCTCACCCTGATGATCGACCATGATCAAACGATCACCATCTCCATCCAACGCGATACCCAAACAGCTTTCTGGTCAATTACTGTTTTTTGCAGTGCTTTAACGTCAGTCGCACCGCACTGGTGATTAATGTTTAAACCATTCGGATTAGACGCAATTTCATAAACCTGAGCACCCAACTCTTCAAAAACATTAGGCGCAACATGGTAGGTAGCACCATTAGCACAATCGAGCACTATCTTTAGACCTTTAAGTCTCAAATTACCGTTAACAGCCCCCTTACAGTATTCAATATAGCGCCCTGCAGCATCCTCTATACGCTTTGCCTTACCTAGCTCACTTGAACTAACCGTAGACATAGCCAGATCCATTTGCGCTTCAATTGCCTGTTCGATTGCATCATCAAGCTTTGTACCCTTGGCGGAGAAGAACTTTATACCATTATCTTGATATGCGTTATGCGATGCACTGATCACGATTCCAGCATCTGCCCTGAATGTACGGGTTAAATAGGCAATCGCAGGCGTCGGCATTGGACCTGTTAAAAGCACATCAACACCTGCAGCCGAAAGACCTGCCTCAAGCGCGGACTCAAACATGTAACCCGAAATTCGAGTGTCTTTACCGATGACTATTTTGCTGCGTCCTTCACGAGCAAATACACAACCTGCTGCCCAACCCAGCTTTAATACAAAGTCAGGTGTGATTGGAAAAGTACCGACTTCACCTCGAATACCATCCGTTCCAAAATACTTGCGCGCCATCTAATTACTCTCCCAACTCTCATTACAAGTTGCTTTCCATATGTTTAACGCTTCCACTGTTTCTGCCACATCGTGAACACGGAGAATAGCAGCTCCTTTTTGTGCCGCTAGTAAGGCACTAGCCACACTGGAAACAAGTCGCTGATCAGCAGGCTTACCCGAAATCAGACCCAACATGCTTTTTCGTGAAGTACCACTCAGCAAGGGATATCCCAGTGCAACCAATTGATCCAGTCTATTCAGCAGGGTCAAATTATGCCTCAGGTCTTTTCCAAACCCAAATCCAGGATCGATAAGAATATTTTTTTTGGCAACGCCTGCAGTCAAGCAACGCTCAACTTGAAGCATCAAAAAGTCTTTCACCTCATCCACAACGGATTGATAACTTGGATCAAGTTGCATGGTTTGAGGAGTATCTCCCTGCATATGCATAAGACAAACAGGAAGCCCAGACTCTGCCGCAACAGCTAAGGCACCTTCTTTTCGCAAGGCTCTAACATCATTAATGATACCAATACCCAACTTAACAGCTTCGCTAATCACCTCTGGCGAACTGCTATCAAGAGAAATCACCGCATCCAATGCCACTAAACGCTCTATGACTGGCAAGACTCTATCCATTTCCTCAGCAACAGTGACTGGCTTGGCTCCTGGACGGGTAGACTCGCCACCTACATCCAATATTTTTGCGCCATCCTTTAGCATTCGCTCAGCCTTATCCATTACTGTGCCTAAGTCTAGATAGCTCTTGGTATAAAACTGCCCACCATCAGAAAAAGAGTCTGGTGTAATATTTAAAATTCCCATCACAACGGGCGTTGATAGATCTAACTCTCGTTTGCCACACTGAAGTAGAGATAAAGCAGTCATGTTATATCCCATGATCTTTTGCAGAAAATTTGGTGCCTAGTATACACAAAAGCCGGCGATTGCCGGCTTTGATCAGAAAGGATTGCCCAGTTAACTTCTACCTGATCCCCATGGATCATTGTTTTTGGGCTCATTCCAAGGATTGTGATCTTTTTTTGCAGACGCATCATCATCCTGATCAACTGGAGTTTCAGGCTGCTCAGCGGCGTCAAGATCACTGCTTTGCGTTTCGCTATCTGATTCATCAACGATTGGCATATCTTCATCCGGTCTAGCCTTTCCAGAATCTGAACTGTCATTTTCCGTAACAGTGTCTTTCTGACCTTCAAAAGAATCTGCTGAGGACTGAGATCCCTTATTCTCCGCCTTACTTGAATCTTCTTGCCAACCATCAGGCTCACTCACAGGTTGACGAGCCATTAACTCATCAAGCTGTTTAGACCCGATCGTTTCATACTTCATCAAGGCTTCAGTCATGGAATCAAGAATATCTCTATTATCCGTTAAAATCTTGTAAGCACGCTGATAACACTCATCAATAATCTTTTTAACCTCAGCATCAATTAAACGCTGAGTTTCTTCAGATTTAGGCTTAGAGCCACCGCCCATACCACGACCAAACGGATCATCATCTTCTTCAGCATACAAGAGTGGTCCCAAGGTATCACTCAAACCCCATTTGGTAACCATGTTTCTGGCGAGCGTAGTGGCACGCTGAATGTCATTCGATGCACCCGTAGTGACGCCCTCTTTACCCAGCGTCATCTCCTCAGCAATTCGACCACCATACAACGAGCAGATCTGGGACAAGATACCCTGTTTACTATGACTGTAGCGATCTTCCGCAGGCAGGAACATAGTGACACCCAATGCTCTACCACGAGGGATAATTGAAACTTTATACACGGGATCATGATCGGGCATCAAACGACCCACAATAGCATGACCTGATTCATGGTAAGCCGTATTTAAACGCTCTTTATAAGACATCACCATGGATCGACGCTCAGCGCCCATCATAATTTTGTCTTTAGCCTTCTCAAACTCATCCATTCCGACGGTACGCTTTCCACCACGAGCAGCAAACAATGCCGCTTCATTGACCAGGTTAGCCAGATCGGCACCCGAGAATCCCGGAGTTCCGCGAGCAATCAAGTCTGAGCGCACATCGTCACCCAGAGGCACTTTACGCATATGAACTTTGAGAATTTGATCACGACCGCGAATATCAGGCAAACCAACATGCACTTGTCTATCAAAACGACCAGGACGAAGTAGCGCTGGATCCAAAACGTCAGGTCGGTTGGTCGCTGCAATGACGATAATACCTTCTGTCCCTTCAAAACCATCCATTTCAACCAGAAGCTGGTTAAGGGTCTGCTCACGCTCGTCGTTACCACCACCGAGGCCAACACCACGGCTACGACCCACAGCATCAATTTCGTCGATAAAAATGATACAAGGCGCATGTTTTTTGGCTTGATCAAACATGTCACGAACACGCGACGCACCCACACCAACAAACATCTCGACGAAATCTGAACCCGAAATACTGAAGAAAGGAACTTTTGCTTCACCAGCAATAGCTTTAGCCAACAGGGTTTTACCAGTACCCGGTGAACCCGCCATCAAAATACCACGGGGAATGTGTCCACCTAAGCGCTGGAATTTGCCAGGGTCACGCAGATAATCAACCAGCTCAGCCACTTCTTCTTTGGCTTCTTCAACACCCGCTACATCGGCAAAAGTGGTTTTAATCTGATCTTCGCTCATCATACGCGCTTTGGATTTACCAAAGGACATAGGACCACCTTTACCGCCGGCTCCGCCTTGCATCTGTCGCATGAAAAACATGAAGATGGCGATAATGATTAGTATTGGGAAAGCAGCGACTAGCAACTGAGTCCAGATGCTCTGACCCTCAGGCTGCTTACCTTCGATGAGTACGTTGTTAGCCAACAGATCATCAATCAATTTTGGATCTTGAACAGCAGGACGAATGGTGGTGAAGCTTTCACCCGTCTGACGCTGACCTGTAATGGTAAAGCCATCGATCAAGACGCTTGAGACACGGCCTGCTTGAACTTCCTGCACGAACTCAGAATAGGAAAGCTTTCCTTGCTGAGGCTCGCTACTGAAGTTATTAAAAATAGTTAACAGTACTGCCGCTATCACTAGCCACAACACTAAATTTTTTGCCATATCGTTCAAAGGTACACCCTCAGTTCAACTTAACTTTATGACCCGCAGGTCATCATATCACAGCTACCGCTTTCCGCTTGAAACTTTACCAAGATAATATCTATCGCTTTAATAGTTAGCCGCTAATTTTACATTCTTTTCTATTAGGAATCTCAATGATACTTGTGCATTCCTTCTGACCCAATTTTGCTGTGACAGTTCCTGTTACGTTACAGATGTCACTAAAGATCAAACGATCACCTCGCATACTGAGCATTATTGCTATAATCATTTCAGTGGCTCATGTAAAATCATGTTCAAAGACAGTACATACAAACATTATTCACAAGGTAGCTATTCTAATATGAGCTTATCACCTGAGCAAAAAAAGCGTTTTCGCACTCTTGGACACCATCTTAACCCAATCATTATGGTTGCCGGTAATGGTCTAAGTGAAAACATCCAACTTGAAACAGATCGTGCACTAGCGGATCACGAACTGATTAAAGTAAAGTTTTCTGTAGGTGACAGAGACCTGAAGCGACAGATGATAAAAGAGCTTTGCGAAATTGTTGAAGCAACTCTCGTTCAAGAAATAGGTAATATTGCGTTAATTTATCGCAAGAGTGACAATCCGGATCCCAAACTGTCTAACCTGTTACGCTTTAAATAACCATCTTATTGTAAACA
>JAJOJN010000122.1 GCA_021208565.1 Nitrincola sp. | reverse complement strand
TCAAAGACCCTAACACAGTAAGATTAAGCAATGATCAGCTCGGGTAACTTTGGTGCTTTGTATGAGGTATTCAAGCGAATTTCAATGACCTAAGAACTTAAACTATGACCGATATATTCAAACTCTTTCTGATGCTTAACCGCCAAAACAGCAACTTCTTTTCCATTAAAATGATAAAGGACAAGATAACCAGATTTACCAAATGGAATTGGCCATTCTCTAAAATCAGCATCTAAGTCATCAAACAATCTTCCTAAGTGAGGATTATCAGATAAAACTTGGACACCTTCACGAATTGTTTGTGCTGCTAGCTTAGCAAGCTCAAAGTCTTTTGCTTTCAAGAAGCCATAGAAACGCTGAACGTCATTCAGTGCTGAGGGAGTCCAGACTAATTGTGGCATTTTGGAAGATCCGTTTCCTCACCCTTTGAAAGCTTATCTAACCATGTGTCTGCTTCTTCGAAGGTCAGATGCAATCCATCATTTTCATAGTTTTTCCAAACCTGTTGAACCTGCCTCTTTAATTCTTCCCTCTTTTCTTCGCGTTCAACATAGGTCCTAATTGCCTCTCGCATTATCCAGTGCGAAGAACGATCGCGCTGTTGAGCGAGCATATGAACTCTGTCCTTTAAATCATCATCCAGCTTTATGGAAGTCGCCATTACAAACACCATTATTCATAGGTACTAACATTAAATACTAGTTAACTATCTTGTTAATGTCGAGATTGTAGTACTCTAGTTTCCTCTCAAACAATTTCCTCTCAATCTGCACCGTCGCCACATCCGACAGTTCAAACCTGACTTGCTTTCCAGGTGCTTGCTGGCTTAGCAAACTGCAATCTAAAGATGCTACACATCCCAGCTTGGGATAACCTCCGATGGTTTGGCGATCTTTGAGAAGCACGATGGGTTGTCCGTCGGGCGGGACTTGAATAGCACCCATGGCAATGCCTTCGGAGATGAGCTGTTGGCTTTGCGCCTTTACTTCAGGGCCTTCCAAGCGATAACCCATGCGGTCGATGCGTTGTGAAACGGTGTACTCACTGGTGAAGAAGCGTTGCTTAGCTGTGGCTGAAAACTGGTCATATTGATAACTGGGTAACACTTTTAGCCTTAGTTCTTGGGTGTAGTCAGGGATCCAAAGGGTATCCAGTTGCCTTGTAGGCGCATTAACGCCTTCCACATAAGCTAACTGTTGGCCAGCTTTCAACTTATCACCATCGATGCCACCGAGCTTTTCCCTTAACACCGTTGAGCGACTGCCAAATTGAGTGGGTGTCTGCCAACCACCCGCAATGGCTAGGTAGGCACGCAATCCTGAAACGGGCGCATGAAAACGAATTCGATCCCCTCTGTTGACTGACAAGCTTTGCCAATGAGCAACGGCTTTGCCGTTGAGTGTGCAGGACAGGTCAGCGCCGGTAATGGCGATGGTGGATGAGGCGTCAAATTCTGCTTCGAAATCACCCATCAGGATTTCAATACAGGAGGCATTCGCTGGATTATTCAGCAGTGCATTCGCCCAACGAAAGGCGATTTCATCCAGTGCACCACCTTCGGATAAACCACTGCGAAAATAGCCCTGTCGTCCCAGATCCTGAATCGTGGACTGCCAACCGGGTTTGATGATGTGTAAGTTAGCCAAGTTGACCTCCTAGCTCGATGAAGGTCGCTCGATCAATCGTTATAAAACGCACCCTATCACCGACTTGTAATAACGATGCTTGATCGCCTCGGTTGATATCGAACAGCTGTGTTGGACTACGACCGATGATATTCCAGCCACCAGGCGATTGGGCGGGATAGATAGAGGTTTGTGTATCGGCAATACCAACACTGCCAGCCGCCACCGCTTTGCGAGGAGTGGCTTGTCGTGGTGTAGCCAGCTTAGCGTCCACACTTCCCATATAGGCAAAACCTGGCATAAAAACCGATGGCGAATACTCGATACTCTTTTGAGGTGTGAAGTTGAATCAGTTCAGGTAGGCTAATCTGCTTATCATTTGCCATGGCCTCTAAGTCGTAACCTACTTCGGGGTCATACCAAACAGGTACTTCAACCAGCCGACCTAAGCTATCTGGGCTGCTCTCTTGGTTTTTGTTTGCCTCAATAGTTTGGGTGATCTGCCGAAGCGTTTTTAGCATCCATAAGTCGTCCACTTTATTCAGATCATAGACACAAAGTAAGGTGGTATAGGATGGGATAAGATCAATTAGCGCATCACCAAGCGCCCGCTCGATACGTGACGATAGTTGAGCGATCACGGCCGTCAGTGATTCACTAATCTGATCGCCAACTTGAATTAAGCAAGCATTTTCTGAAACCGCACTGACCTTCACGCCTTTTTACCTATGGCGTCACGAATAGCTTTCACCACAGCAATGGAGGCTTCGTTATCGCCGTGAATACATAAACTATCGACTGGCAGATCTAACCAATTTCCATTAATCGATTTGACGCCACTTCGATGCGCGAAAGTTTCCGCTTGAGCGATCACTTTTTGCTGGTTCATGGTAAACGCTACCTTCTATAGCACGAGAAACTAGCTGTCCTTCATCGGTATAAGCGCGGTCGGCAAAGGCTTCAAAGATGATCGGTAGACCTATGTCATTGGCCATAGCACAATGATCAGCATGTGACATAGTGACTGGCAACATGAGTGCGATATCTTGATGTTTAGCGACCGCCTCCATAACCGTGCGAAGCATCTCGGTCGACTTCATCATGTCGTTGTTCATTGCACCATGGGGCTTCACATACTGAATCTGTGTACCGAAAGCCTGACAGATACTATTTAGTGCACCCATTTGATACCAAATCAGAGATTTCAACTCATCCGCACTACATTTCATGGAGCGTCGACCGAAACCCACCAAATCTGGATAGGCTGGATGTGCACCGATTTCAACATCATGTTTACAGGCCAGCTCAACTGTTTTGAGCATCGTCAGAGGGTCAGAGGCATGAAATCCGCAGGCAATATTGGCTTGGTCAATTAAGGGCATGACCGCTTCATCCATGCCCATTTTCCATACACCAAAGCTTTCGCCTAAATCGCAGTTGAGTTTCATCTATTACCTCGTGCAATCATTTTTCTCTTAATGATAATGCACTATACCACAGCCACCACCACCCGATTACGTCCCGCTTTCTTCGCTTTGAATAAGGACTGATCTGCTTTATGAATCAGCTGTTCTAACTGCTCCATATGTTCTTGGCGAGTGGCGACGCCAATACTGGCGCTGAGCGCGATATCGGCTTGATTTTCCTGGATGCGAATCTGATGAATGCTGAGTCTTAAGCGTTCAGCGACTTGTATTGCTTCGTCCAAGTCTGTTTCTGGCATGAGCAGAATAAACTCTTCCCCGCCCCATCGGGCTAGGACATCTCCCGCACGCACTATCTTATTTAACGCCTTGGCGGTTCTGACAAGGGCCTGATCGCCTATTTTATGACCAAATTGATCATTAATTTGCTTAAATTCATCCAGATCAATGACGGCAACAGAAATGTTCCGTTGGTAACGAAGCGCATTCAACCAGTAGGGTTCCGCTCGTTCATTGAAGGCTCTTCGATTATTTAATCCAGTGAGCGGGTCTAATCGAGCCATCTGTTCTGCTTTTAAGCGCTGACGCTGCGTTCGTCTAAACTGATCCGCCAGCGCCAAAGCTAGGAGTATGGATTCAAGGACAGTGCCAATATCAACCGCTCGGAAACCCAACAAGTGATAGGGCAAAATACCCAACACAGTCAGCGCGGTAATGGCACCACCCAGTGCCGCTACAACAGAGGCTATTAAAAAGTATCGTGCCGCTTTGTTGCCTTGAGCTAATGACAATACACCTAAGACAACCATCATCAGCGTCGAAATCAAAATAGTGCCAAAGGCCAAGTAAAGTGACCATTCACGTCCCGAAGGTAGCCAGTAGAAACAGCCAAAAGTAACCAGAATCAGTATGGATGACGCGAAAATGGCTTGAGTCAATTTGGGTAAAGATGACCGGAGATCTAAAAAGGCAATCGCAAACATCAAGCCACTGATGCTGTACAAGACCATCAAGAAAGGATTAGCCCACTGCTGCCATTCGGTGGCATTAGGCCAAAACCATCTAAATCCATGCCCCGTGTAGGCGATGTTCATGGCTACAAATATACCTAGATAGATCGCATAGTAGAGGTACTGTCGCTGCCGAATACCAAAATACAGCATAAGGTTATACATCAGCAGCGCCAGCATCACACCATAGAGTAAACCGTAACCATAGGCATCTAACTCGACATACACTTTATGCTGCTCTGCTCCAGTGATAAACATAGGTAACAAGAGAGGATCGGGCGATTCCGCTCGAAAAAACAGCAGAGTCGATCCCGGCGGGAAGATTTCTGCAACGGTAAATAATCTTTCATTCACAGGCCGGAAATGAAATGGATAACGATCACCGAAGGCATAGTGGTTGTGCAACTCACCTTGTTGAACAACATACAAATCAACTCGATCAAGCCAAGAGTTCTCAATGGTAAGGATCATTTGAAGTGGTTCAGATTTAAGGTTGGACACCTCAACAGCTATCCAGTGAGGCATAACACCCATGCCAAAATTTAATACTTCTTGATTAGCAGGCAAAAAACTGCCTTGTTCGTAAAGTTCAATAACCGATCTGATTGGCAAACGTTCATTCGACTCAACAAAGAAAGCAGCATTCTCTCCTAAAGCGGTTGAAGCCTTTGGATCGAGCACGATCACATCCGCCTGCGCGACGCTCAATACAAACAACAACAAAATTAAAAGATGTTTAAACATCAAGCCTGCCTAATCGAACATAATCTTACCTAATCCTTTATTGTACAGCATAAAAAGCCCTTAACACGCGACTTGATAAAGAGCGTTAGCGTTTAATTTGTAAACATCAAAGGTGATCAGCGATGGTATAGAAGTTTACCAGAGAGGTACAACTGATCATCAAGCTAGGTAAAGTAACACCTAGCGTTGAATGATAAAGAAGTTGACAGGAATTACTGACGTATTCCTTCAATGACGAGATCGAGGTAAACCTGTTCGGCTCTTGGACCTAGGTTAAAGTTCATACCAAAATCAGGTAGGTTCAGCACTGTAGTACCCGTAAAACCAGCACGATAGCCACCCCAAGGATCTTGACCTTCACCTACTTTTTCGACATCAATCGAGATGGGCAGTGTTTGTCCATAGAGGGTTAAATCACCTGCTAATACACCCTTTCCATCACCCTGGTCGGTATAACCGGTACTGACAAAGCGCGCTGTGGCAAAACGGCTTACGTCTAAATAGTCGCTACTGCGAAGATGACGGTCGCGCTCGGCGTGATTTGAATCAATTGAAGCGACGTTGATATCGACTTCAACCTGAGTGGCATCCAGATTATCGGCGTCATAGTGGAAGCGACCTTCAAACTCGTTGAAACGTCCTACAACATAAGAAACACCTAAGTGATCGATACGGAAATTGATCGATGCATGAGCACCTTGAGTATCGATAACATAATCAGCTGCCATCGCTGAAGTGGATACCAGCGCGCCCGCCAGCATAAGACCGTAGAGTGGTTTTAACGTCATTTTTGTTTCTCCTCAGTGATCCCCAGCATACGCTTTAGGGTACTGTCTTTGGTGATAAAGTGATGTTTTAATGCGGCCAAGAAATGTAAGGCAACTAAGCCCATCATCGCTGTGGCGGCGTAAAAGTGTATTGTCCCAGCTAACTCTTCCTGACGTCGAAACCAGGGAGAGGCCGGTACTTGAAACCAATCAAATACTTGGATGCTACGTCCATCAGCGGTTGAGATAAAATATCCCGATACCAAAACCGTGATGAGCAACAAATAGAGCATTATATGCGCGCCATGAGCCGCCCACTTCTCCCAACTTGCCTGCGACAAACTCCGCGGGGATGGATTCAGTATGCGCCAAGCCAATCTAGCCAAAACAATCATGGCTAGAATAATGCCCAAACTACGATGCCAATTTGGATAGATACGATAGCCAGGATCGTAGTATCCCAAAGAGACAATATAGAGCCCCAAGGGGTACATCCCCAGCACCATCAATGCCACGATCCAATGGAACAGAATATTGATCCATCCGTAGCTTTCTTTACTGTTTATTAAGCGTTTTTGCCAAGCCATTTTTACTTCCTTTAAAACAGACTTGCAGTCTAGAGAATCGATCACTATTCTTCTAATGAATTAAAAGGATAGTCAATATGCACCAAGTGAATTTACGTAGTTTTGATCTAAACCTGCTCGTCGTATTAGATAAACTCATTGAAGAACGTCACGTCTCTCGGCTGCTTTAACCTTGAACATGAGTCAACCTGCGGTCAGTCGTGCCTTGAATCGATTACGAGATGGTTTTAATGATCCATTACTGGTCAGAACGAGTGAAGGATATGATCTCAGTGCCCGTGCAATAGCCATTCAAGGCCCCTTGAAGGCTCACTTGAAACAGCTTGAACAACTCATCTCACCACCTCAGTTTGATCCCGCTTCGGACACCAGCCTTGTTCGCATAACGGGGCTAGATATGGAACTATCACTCTATATTCCTCAGCTTATTAGACGTCTACGGCAACAAGCTCCGTTGATGCGCTTTGAAATTCTGCGACAGGAAGGTGACAGCTTCACCATGCTGGATCGAGATGAAGTCGACTTCTGTTTAAGCGGCATACTGCCAGCACATTCTGAATCACGCCTGCATCGTTTTCATGTCGATGAAATGCCAATTGTTTGCGTAATGGATGCTGAACATCGTTTAGCGAAACAAGCACTCACCCTAGCCGATTATGTCGCGGCGCCGCATGGATTGGTGTCTATCACGGGTCGCGGGCCTGGGTTTATGGATAAAGTACTCACCGAACTGGGATTACATCGACAAGTGACGGTAAGACTCGCTGGTTTCACCGCCGTAGCTGACTATTGTAGCGGGACCGACTTGCTCTTTACCTTGCCTCAACGAGTCGCCGAACGTATCGCTGCTGAGCGCTCCATTTGGATCTCTCCTTTACCCTCAGAACTGCAGATTCCAGTCGTTAATTTTTACTGGTATTGGCATGCTCGCAACCATCAAGACCCTAAATTTACCTGGATTAGGGAGGAATTTCAGAAAATGCTCAGAGATTAATCTTTCTTTTGCATCAACAGTGCTTATTGTTTGACTCTTGATCAGCGTAGATCAATAATGATGGAACTTTCTTTTAGGTTATTGGTGTATTCAGGCCATGCCGATCCAACCCTCAAGGTTCAATTCAAGTCGCCAATCCGGCTCTGTTCGGATGCTTCTGCTTGCGTTGCTTTGGTTGATTTTCAATGCCTTTCCTGCACCTCAACATCATCTAACCGAAACTGGCTTCAAGGCGGAATCGAAAAGTTGGCTGGCAATCGTCCAAACCCAAACCTATCGATTGAGTGAAACACAACGACCCGATGACAAATCGCCACCCAGTGTTGGTGATCAACCTCAGCTGTTTTTGGCGCTATTCAGCGCGTTGTTACTGGGTTGTTTAGTTACAGCCTCATCCACACTCTTCCAATACGGCTCAGCTAAAATTGCTGGACGCCAATCACTTCTCCCCCCTACTTCCGCGCCCCACCTACACACTAAAACACTTTTTTATGCTGCTTTTTCATTTATTTACAGCAGCTTGACCTATTTTTGTTTTATTGGGGTTAACGATGACTTCTTTTTACCAGCGCATGGCGCTTTGCAGCCTGCTTATTCTTTGTATGTTATTCAGTGCAGTACCGAATCTACTGCCCGCTCAGTTAGCGCAACAACTACCCGGTTGGTATACCGAAAACACTCTTTCATTAGGACTTGACCTTCAAGGTGGCTCGCATCTGCTCTTACAGGTAGATAAAGCGGCTATGAATCTGCCTGATCAGCATGAGATCACCGATGATTTAATGGAAAGCACCTTAGAAGTGGTGCGTCGTCGACTGGATGAAACCGGATTGGTCGAACCGAGTATTACGCGTCAAGGACGCGAATACATTCTGGTTCAGATGCCCGGTGTCGCCGATCCAGCTGAGGTTCGCGAGCTACTTGGCACAACGGCTAAAAATGACCTTCCATTGGGTTGCCGACGTAAATGAAAGTCCGGTCAACACCATGATTCGCTGGGATAGCACTGGCGAAGAACGTTTTCGTTTGGAATCTAAGGTTGCACTTGAAGGTAAGCACATTAGCGATGCACGCTTAGCCTTTAATGCTCAAAGCGGCTCTCCTGTCGTGAATTTCACGCTGGATGCTGAAGGAGCAAAAATATTTGGCAACATGACCAAGGCTAACATCGGTCGTGCTTTAGCGATTGTCCTGGACGACAAAGTGATTACAGCGCCTGTCATTCGTAGCGTAATCGGTGGTGGATCAGGCGAGATCAGTGGTAATTTCACCCCTCGTGAAGCCGGTGATTTAGCGCTGTTACTGCGTGCAGGTGCGCTACCCGTTCCACTTGAAGTGATTGAAGAGAGAACTGTTGGACCCGATCTCGGCAGTGATGCTATCCAAATGGGTGTCACCACAGGACTCATTGGTGCGGCACTGGTTTTGGGCTTTATGCTCGCCGTGTATGGTAGCTGGGGAGTGATTGCCTGTCTGGCTTTAGCCGTCAACCTAGGTTTAATGATCGGCGTACTGAGCCTGCTGCGCGCCACACTAACGCTACCAGGCATCGCGGGGGATTATTCTGACGCTCGGTATGGCCGTTGATGCGAACATTCTGATTAATGAGCGTATTCGTGAAGAGGCTCGTAAAGGCTATTCGGCTGCTATGGCGCTGAAAGAAGGCTTCTCACGTGCTTGGAGCACTATTTTAGATTCCAATATCACCACGTTAATTGCGGTCAGCTTGCTATTTTTCTTTGGTAGCGGTCCTGTCAAAGGCTTTGCAGTCACCATCGCCATTGGCTTGCTGACGTCCATGTTCACCTCAATCACCCTGACTCGCTTACTCATGGAGTGGAAAATTCGTCGCAAAGCGCGTCAACCTCTGCAAATCAAGGGATTGAAGGGGTTAGACACCTTGCGTCAAGCCAGACCTAACCTAATGGCGGCACGCCGCTGGGGTTTAGCACTTTCTTTAACACTTTCGTTGGTCTCGGTGGCTTTATTCTTCCAACCTGGTATGAAATATGGCATCGATTTTACGGGGGGTACTCTGGTAGAAGTACGTACAGACGGCCTTAGCTCTGAAACCGTCAGACAGCAGTTAGCCGCAGCAGGACTTAGCGATGCCAGCCTGCAAGAGTCTGGTGACAAAGGTCATTTCTTGGTGCGTCTACCCCTGCAAAAAGAACAACAAGCGGTAGCGAACGCGCAAGTTGACACGCTAAAGCAAACGCTCTTAGCGGTGGATGCTGAGGCGGAATTTCCTCGCACAGAGCTGGTTTGGTCCGAAAGTGAGTGGCGAGTTTGGTGACATGACCATCTTAGCCATTCTGCTGGCTGGATTTGGCATGCTGAGTTACCTCTGGTGGCGGTTTGAATCCCATTTTGCGGCTGCAGCGACGATTACGATTGCTCTCGATTTGACGAAAACGATTGGATTCTTTGTGATCAGCGGAGTTGAGTTCAATTTAACCGCCGTCGCAGCACTACTGGCACTGATCGGTTACTCCGTAAATGACAAGGTGGTGGTTTTTGACCGTATAAGAGAGAACTTACGATTAAGACCTCATCAACCCATGCTGCAACTGTTAAATGACAGTATTGGCTCGACTTTGACGCGCACTCTGTTTACTTCAGTCACAACATTGCTGGCCTTGTTGCCCATGGCCATTGCGGGCGGTAGCGCGGTATCGAGCTTTGCCATCCCAATGCTGTTCGGTGTTGTGGTAGGGACAGCATCGTCGATATTCATTGCCTCGCCGATTCTGTATCATTTCGCTCAACAAAGAGAGCGCAAAGGACTCCCGCAGTTACGCCCTAGCGACGATGAAATCCGTAAAGAGCTGGAGTTAATGCCTTAGCCATCAAAGTGAGCGTGATGCGATTAACACAATTTTTAAGTCAAGCTGGCGTCTGCTCTAGGCGTGCAGCCAGTCGCCTGATACTGGATGGCAGAGTACAGCTGAATCAGGTGACGGCGACACCTCACTGTCGCTTCGAGGGTCATGAATCCGTCACCGTAGATGGCAAAAAAATTGTGCTCGCTGAGCAACCGCTCTATGTGCTTTATCACAAGCCTGTCGGGGTCGACTGCAATTGTCGCCCCGACGATCCAGCTAGCATTATGAACCAGTTAAACCTGCCACAACGATTATTTCCGGTGGGGCGTATCGATAAAGACTCGCGAGGTTTAATGCTGCTGACCAATGATGGCGAGTTATGTCACCGATTGTTATCACCTTGCTACCAACATAGCAAAGAGTATGTCGTTGAAGTCAGACCCCATTCCCCAAACAGCGTACTCAATGAGTCTTTTAAACAGCAGATGGAGACAGGTGTTCAGCTAGAGGATCGCTTAACACTGCCCTGTGAAGTCACGTTACTTTCATCTTATCGGTTTAAGATACGACTGACACAAGGATTGAATCGGCAAATACGGCGTATGTGTCGAGCACTCGGCTTTCATGTCATCGACCTTCAACGAACTCGTATCCTCTTTTTAACCTTAGACGGTCTTGAAGAGCAACAATGGCGGCACTTGAGCCCAGTAGAAATAAAAAACCTGCAGTCAGAACTAGTTAG
>JAJOJN010000089.1 GCA_021208565.1 Nitrincola sp. | reverse complement strand
AAACAACTGACTGGTTTATGGTAGGTGTGTTTACGATTGATCGTATGTTTTCCTCAGCCCTAGAATTGGCGGGCATTGAAAACATTGTTTTTGAGTTGTTTGAACAGGGAAATGCAACCCCTTTCTTTAGTAATTATCTGGGAAGTCTTGGACAAAATACGCTTTTTGATCAGTTTGAAATCGGTATTGCTCAACAAGTTTGGCAGGTTAGTGCGACAGCGGGTTCAACTTATTTTTCAATGAATCAAGCCAGCAATGCACAATTGATGCAAACCCTATTGGTATTGGTTGGTTGTATGGGCAGTCTGTTGGTATTAAGCATGCATGATCGTGAGCGACTGCTAACAAACCTTGTACAGCAACAAACACATACCCTTGCTCACCAAGCCAGACATGATCCCTTAACAGGTCTTCCCAATCGCTACATGTTGGTTGAACGTGTGTCTGATCACATTGAGAAGAATTACCGACAACCCTTTAGTTTGCTATTTATTGATCTTGATCGCTTCAAAATGGTCAATGACAGCCTAGGGCATCAAGTTGGCGACAAGCTTTTACAAGGCATGTCGCTTAACCTTTCTCGGCGAATGGTCGAGGGGTGTGAGTTATTTAGAACGGGCGGTGATGAATTTATTCTAATGGTTCAAGGCAAGGTTGAACGTGGAATTGCGGAAGCGGATCGTTTTTTGAACCTCTGTACCATCCCTTTGCAGGTTGAAGGGCATAAACTGCAAATGACTACCAGTATTGGTGTGAGCCACTATCCGGATCAGGCGGAAGACTTGGACACCTTGATAAAATACGCAGATACCGCGATGTATAAAGCCAAAGCGCAAGGTAAGAATTGTTATGAAGTTTACAGCACAGAACTGACCGAAGAAGCCATTAATTCTTTTCACTTAGAACAAGATTTACGCATAGCGATACATACTGGTCAACTGCTGCTACATTTTCAGCCTCAGTTCTATCTTAGCAATGGTGAGTTATGTGGGTTAGAAGTTCTAGTGAGATGGCAGCACCCAGAAAAAGGGTTAATGATGCCCGGCAAATTTATTGCCTTGGCCGAGGAAACCAATTTAATTGTTCCGCTGGGTTGGCAAGTAATTGAAATGGCTTGTCAGCAAATAGTGAATTGGCAAGAACAAGGATTGATGGTCCCGCCTGTAGCGATCAATATTTCACCTAAGCAGCTGTTAGAAGCAGACTTTATAGAGCACATCAACTTGATACTTGATCGTTATGGGATTGCTCGAAGCCAGATTGAGCTTGAGATTACAGAGGGTCTGATTATGCAAGATCCAGACTATGTTATTCAAAAACTCAATCAATTACGTGAAGCCGGTTATCGACTAGCAATTGATGACTTTGGTACAGGCTATTCTTCTCTCAATCGGTTAAAACAGTTGCCCTTGGATAGACTGAAAATAGACTACAGTTTTACACGTGATATTGGCATGAACCCAAGGGATGAAGCGATTATTATGACCGTGATTGCCCTTGGTAAGAGTTTAAATATTGAAGTGTTGGCAGAGGGTGTCGAAACAGAGGCGCAACAACGCTTCCTAAAATCAAGTGGTTGTGACAGTGTACAGGGCTATCTATTAGGGCGCCCTGTACCTGTCAACGAACTATCAATCTTCAAGGATCAATAGTTCTTATGCGGCTACTGCTCTTGTTAGGGTGAGCAGTAGATAGCTGGTGTATCCGATAAAGGCACATAACAGAATAGCACCCTCGACTCTGTTGATGCGTCCAATGCGACCTCTAAACCCATATCCCATGACAAAAATTGCCGCTGTTAAGGCTGCCATCACTGGCCAGTCACGCGATAAAAGGTCAGGGTCTACATTTAGAGGATGAATCATACCTGCTAAACCAACCACCGCGAGTGTATTGAATAGGTTAGAGCCAATCACGTTACCTAAGGCTAAATCATGCTCACCTTTCTTGATAGAGGCGAAGGCTGAAGCTAGCTCAGGTAATGAAGTACCAATGGCCACGATGGTTAAGCCAATAATCAGGTCACTCACACCTAATGAGGTGGCTATCTCAACAGCACCCCAGACCAATGCACGAGAGCTGATAATTAATAAAATAAGTCCGATCAACAACCAGATCATCGCTTGCTTCATGGTCATGCGTTCGGCGACATCGGTTTCTTCTGTTGTACCGATAATTGGATCAGACCTGCCTTTGAGGCCTTCACGGATACTCCACCCCATGATCGCCGCAAAAACGATCAGCATAATGCCCGCATCGACACGTGAGATCTGTCCATTAATCAGCAGTAACCCTGAAAGTAAAGTGATGGCAGCTAAGATGGGTAACTCTTTCTTTAAGATAGAAGCTTGTACGGTAATCGGACTGATAAGTGCCGTTAAGCCGAGAATTAAACCGATATTAGCGATATTCGATCCATAGCCGTTTCCTAAGGCAAGCCCAGGGTTTCCCTGAGAAGCGGCTAAGGCAGAGATAAAAAGTTCTGGGGCGGAGGTACCAAACCCAATAATCACCATACCTATGAGGAGTGGCGGCATACCCAAGTAATAAGCTGTTGCTGCAGCGCCATCGATAAAACGATCGGCACTCCAAACGAGTAACACTAAGCCTAGCACGATAGCGACTATGGCAAGTAACATGATGTTCTCTCCGAAAAGAAAAAGTGATGTGTAAATGTTGAGTGAAGCGTTGGTAACTTTCCTGAACGCGAAAGATTATAACGGATATTAGAAGGATTTCCTCTTGTGATTTAAGGCAGGTCTGTTAATATACGCGCCTGCAAAACGGTCAGGTGTCCGAGTGGTCGAAGGAGCACGCCTGGAAAGTGTGTATACGGCAACGTATCGAGGGTTCGAATCCCTCCCTGACCGCCAATTTCCCTTTAAATACAAAGGGTTATGTCAAGTCAAGCTGTTGACAATCGTTAGGGCATGTAAATGTGCCAGTTAACGGTGACACTTGGATGACAATCGCTAGTCAAATACTTTATCTGTATCCTTGCTCTCAGCGAACACTTCCCAGCCTCATCAAATCTGCTCGCGTCCATTTAAATGATGTGTTGGTACCATGCGCTTGTGGAGAACGCCTAAAACAATCAATTGGTCCTTCGACACCAGATAGTAGATGATGTGGCTAGCATGTGGAAAACTCAATACATCTTTACTAACCTCTGGTCTTGACATGCCTAAGTATGGGTTTTCAGCAAGCAAGCGAATTCTATGACGTAGTTCTGACAAGTATTTTTCTGATTGTGTCGCACCCGATTGCTGCAATGTATATCGGCGAATTTCAATCAGATCAGACTTGGCGTCTGGTGTTAAGTGAAAACTGATCATCAGCGTAAAAGAAGAAGTGTGTTCTGATGGTATATTCTATGGTCGATCAAATGTTCAATCATGCTTACCTTGCTCCAATTCATTAAAAAATGACTCACCATCTGAGGTGTTGCCTTCTTGGATATCAGCCATGCATTGCGAAACTCTTGACTGCAAAAATTTAAGTTTCAGTGCTTCAATATTGTCGTACTCATCCATGGAGATAACTACGGCTACTGGCTTACCATTTTTGTTAATTTGAACTGGAGCGCGTTGCGCCCTAAGCAGTAAGTCACCAAATTGCGTTTTAGCTTCGTTTGCAGAGAGTGCATCCATCGTGTACTGCCTCAAAAAGTCGTTCGATTCGTTCAGTATATTTGATTCTACCAAAGTACTCCAATGAAGCGGATCAATCTAAATGTATACCTTACAAAAATGTAATCTACCGGTCATGTTTCAGAAAGGTATCAAGGTCTAGTATTAACGTGAAATCAGTTAACGAGGAATTCATTATGCGTAAATCAATAATACTGGGTGGTCTACTGATCGCATCAAGCGCAGCGTTTTATGTATACGCTGGCAGTCATCAACAAGCCGGGCATCATGGGCACCATGGTCATCACGGTAGCAGTTCATCTCAAGAGTCAGTGTCTCCTGCTGTAGCCGCGTACCAAGCGATTAATGATCAAATGCACTCAGCTATGAGTATTGAATTTACAGGTGATGCAGATGTCGATTTTGTTCGTGGTATGATCCCTCATCATGAGGGTGCGGTAGAGATGGCTAAAGTGGTACTGGAGTATGGTTCCGACCCAGAAATACGCGCTCTAGCCGAAGCCGTCATTGAAGCTCAAGAAGAGGAGATCGAAGTGATGCGCCGCTGGCTTGAAGAGAGAGGTCTTAATTAATAGGCATGAAAATTCTGATCGTCGAAGATGAACATAAAACGGGTGATTACCTCTGTCAGGGGTTAACGGAAGCTGGTTTTGTTGTCGATCTGGCTCGTGATGGAATCGATGGTATGCATTTGGCACTGACAGGGGATTATGATCTGTTGGTGCTAGATGTCATGCTCCCAGGCATCGACGGTTGGGGAATCCTTCAAGCGGTTCGTCGTGCAGAGCAGCAAATGCCTGTGCTTTTTTTAAGTGCCAGAGATGGTGTAGAAGACCGTGTTCATGGATTGGAATTGGGTGCTGATGATTATCTGATAAAACCCTTTGCCTTTTCCGAGCTGCTGGCACGCATTAGAAGCCTTTCTCGTCGTGGCAAAAATAAAACCATCGAAAATCTTCATATTGCTGACTTAGAGCTCGACCTTGTCAAACGACGCGTCATTCGAAGCGGTCACCGCATTGACTTAACCGCAAAAGAGTTTAGTTTGCTGGAATTATTGTTAAGGCGACGAGGAGAAGTGCTTTCTCGTTCATTGATTGCTTCTCAAGTTTGGGATATGAATTTCGACAGTGATACTAATGTCATTGATGTGGCCGTGCGTCGATTACGTGCCAAAGTAGATGAACCCTTCGATCCAAAACTGATTCGTACCGTTAGAGGAATGGGTTATGTTATCGAGGTCGATGAGATTTGAAAACCAATGTGTCTCTCACCGCTCGATTGGCGCTTTTGTTTGCCGCTATGGCGTGTGGTTTGCTGGTCCTGATGGCAATTTTTATCGATCGCAGTGTTTCTGCTCATTTTGACGAGTTAGATCTATATGATTTATCCGCCAAACGGACTCAACTTGAGGCATTAATCAGTCAAGTCAACTCTGCTGACGAGCTTGAACAACTCCCCAGTCGCATTCATGATGCGTTTTTAGGGCGTGAAACTGTTGCCTTGTTCATTAATCTACCGGACGCCTCTTGGCAATTTTCCTTAAACGCAGATAAATTCAACCCCATAAAGGATGCGCTTCAACACTCTTCAGCGCTTTTTCATAAATGGCAAACAGTCGATGGTGAGCGCTTTATTGGCTACGCTACTCGTGTCAATCTTGAATTACTGAGCTCATCTGAAGTTAGTCTGTTTATCGGCCTGGGTATTTCCCATCATGTCCATTTTCTAGAACAATTAAGATTCTATTTAGCGATAGGTATCTTGGGTGCAACATTACTGGCAGGGTTTCTCGGTTGGTTTGTTGCACATAAAGGACTAGCGCCTATGCGCAGAGTGGCCTCAACGGCTCGACGACTGTCTGCTAAACGACTCGGTGAACGTCTGTCAACCGATGATGCACCTCGTGAAATGCAGGAGTTGGTTGAGGCATTCAATGGCATGCTAGAGCGCCTAGAAGCATCATTTCGTCGATTAAATGAATTTTCAGATGATATTGCGCATGAATTACGATCACCCGTTTCTAACTTGATGACTGAAACACAGGTTGTGCTATCTCGTCAGCGATCTGCTGAAGAATATCGTGAAGTTTTACATTCCAATTTGGAAGAGTTTGACCGTTTAGCGCGAATGATTGCCGATATGTTATTTCTGGCTAAAACGGAAAATGAACGATTACCCGCACCCATGAAAAGGGTTCAATTAGAAAACGAAGTGACTGCTTTATTTGATTTTTATGAAGCGCTGGCCGAAGAAAAGCAGCTTCACCTTACCTTGGAAGGAAAGGGCAGTGTAACGGGTGAACCGTTGATGTTACGAAGAGCCTTATCTAATTTGCTGTCCAATGCGATACGTCACACTCCCGTTAACGGTGATATTCTGATTAGGATTTGCCCACAGAGCAGTGGTGTAAAACTCACCTTCAGTAACACGGGCGAACCTATTCCTACTGATCAAATCTCGCGAATATTTGAGCGTTTCTATCGTGTGGATCCATCGCGTTCAAGGCAAGGGGATGGTTCAGGATTAGGCTTATCTATCACTCGTTCCATCATTGAAGCGCATGGTGGCGAAATATCAGCCGAATCTAGCCAGTCGATGACTACCTTTACGATACACTTTAAAAGTTAGCCTGTTCTATCAATGCTTAGATGACAAAAATGTAATCTTCAAGTCATCAACCTGTCAGCCACTCTTCAGTAAAATCAAATTTGCAAATGATGCTTGCATCAAAAATATCTTTGACAAGGTTTATAGTGTTATGGAAGTCAAAACTGCGCGATTAACTTTTTTAATTGAGCCATCCGTTAAGAGCATGTTTGAAAAAACATGTGCCTCTAAAGGTGTAAAACCTTCAGAAGTCGCAAGAAGTCTAATTGAGGATTATGTCAGCAAAGTTAATCAAAGAAATCCAAGCTAAGTTGAAACTGTTTCACAATGCAACTAATTGCCATGGGTCGACTCGGATGAAAAAAACACTGTTATCAGTTTTGTTAGTGTTGATAGTCACATTAGTCATCATGTTCAGTCAGTATGGTCTGTCAGATCAGAATGTGATGAAGGTCTACAAGACAGAGACTTGTGGTTGTTGTAATGATTGGATAGACCACATTGAAAAAGCGGGTTTTAAGGTTAAGTCTACAAATTTACCACAGTTGCAGTCTAAAAAAATGGAGTTAGGTATTCCTGCTAATCTTGCTTCCTGTCATACCGCCGTCATCAATGGCTACGTGATTGAAGGTCATGTACCCGCTTCAGATATCATAAAATTACTGAATGAAAAACCTGATGTTACTGGCCTTACGGTACCTGGAATGCCGCATGGCTCACCGGGTATGGAAACAGGTCGTATTGATGCATACGACGTTCTCACATTTCAAAAAGATAGTCAGGAAATAAAGGTGTGGTCTAGTTATCCTTAAGGCTTTGGGTGATTTTGGCTAATTGGCTGAATATTAATATTTTTTATAGTGGGGTGTTTTATGCAGAATGAGAATAACATGGCTGATATGTACACAAAACAGCAAATCATCCTTCATTGGATCGTGGTGGTTTTGATTGCCAGTCAGTATCTGTTTAAACATGAAATAGCTGCAGCTTGGGCTACGATCCGATCAGGTGAAGATTTTTCGTTTCATCCTTTAATCTTGCTTCATGTTGTGGGTGGTAGCCTTATTCTGATTTTTATGATTTGGAGATTAGTATTGCGTGGACTTCATGGAGTGCCTGCTGCGCCCAATAATGATCAGTTTCTACTGACTATTATAAGTCGCATTGTGCATGGAGCGTTTTACGTCGTGATCATCTTGATGTCATTGTCAGGATTGGCCGCTTGGTTTGGTGATGTAATTTTCGCCGCTCAGGTTCACAATGTGCTCAAGGTTGTACTTCTAGCGTTGATTGCTCTGCATGTACTGGCCGTTCCATTTCATCATTTTGTGTTGAAAGATCGGATCATGAAGCGCATGGTTTTCCACTCAGACTGATAGCTATTATTTGAACAGATGGCGTGGGGAACTGCCGAGGTGATGCAACAAACTCGCAAGCGTTTACAGCAGTTACAGATAGATTGGGTTGAAACAGCTTCTCTGTGGGATATTGACAGGCCTGAAGATTACCAGCGTTATATTGAGGAACAAGTTACCTAATTGTCAGGTCTATAAACCTAAATCAGCTCACCGTCGTACAGCTTATAAGAAAATTATTTCTTAGGGGGAATGGCCGTGTCTAACAATAATCCAATCGATCCATCCCAGCTACCATTTGTGGCGCCTTGTCGCAAGGTAAGCGATTTTGCGCCTCTGCGTTGGTTGAAGTTAGGTGTAGATGATCTGCGGGCAGCGCCTAGACAAGGTTTAGTTTATGGGTTTCTAACGGTGTTGGTCAGTTGGGCGATGACCTTCATTACCATACAGTTTGGCACGTTGGGATTTTATTTCGGGCTCGTCAGTGGATTCGTTTTTTGCAGGTCCTTGGTTGGCTCTTACGCTTTATGCGATAAGCTTAACGCCTTGAAAGAGGGCAAAAAGTATCTTTAAGGCGCTCGCTCATAGATGCAGCAAGTGCGGTCAGTTCGGCAATGCTCTTCGCCGTCATACTCGTGGTGGTGTTACTGGTGTGGGCACGTGCGGCCAACACGATGTTTATCTTTTTTCCACAAATCAGTGATCCGACATGGGGTCAAATTATTCCATTTGCTGTCGCAACTATGGCTGTTGGTGCGTTATTTTGCCTAGTGATTTTTGCGGTCAGTGCTTTTTCCTTGCCGATGATTATTGATCGCCAGGTCGATACGGTTACAGCCGTCATTACCAGTGTGAATGCGGTTCTAAGAAATAAATACCCACTCATGCTGTGGGCCGTCATGATTGCGTGTCTGGTGATGATAGCGGCACTCTCGGCATGGATTGCATTGATTGTGATTATGCCTGTTCTAGGGCATGCCTCTTGGCATGCCTATCGTGAGACTATCGATGCAGAACAGTGGCCAAGAAGCCATCTAAAAGATTGACGCTATTACATGGCAAGGACTTCATAACCAGCAGTTAGCCTTTCATCTCAAATTGACTCTTGTTGAATTGAACCATTTTTGAGTTGCTTTGGATCAAATAGTTATCAGAAATGCTTTTCTTCAATCGCCTGAGATTGAAAGTTTAGTTATGCTTGTGACTGGATCGATACTATTTAAAACAATCTAGTCATGATGATTTTGTGGCCGTTATCGATCAAGAGCTGAGTTCCCTAAAAGCATGAGTAGTATTAGAGGGTAAGAATCTTGTTAGTAGTGACAGATAGAGGGCGTTGGTTATTCTTGATATTGATCATCTCTATATTGGTCATGCTTCAATCTAGAGTCCTCAATGCCAATACTCTTGATGAGTTTTTCGAACGACATGGTGTTCCGATGCTATGGATAGAGCCTAATAGTGGGAGAATTGTAGGCGCTAACCCTGCGGCACAGGCATTCTATGGTTTTTGATCGTGCTGTTCTTCAGCAGATGTATATTACTGATATTAATATGCTTAGCCCTGAACAAATTGCGCATGAGAGAGCCGTTGCCGCTTCAGAAGGGCGTAATTATTTTATTTTTAGACATCAAGTCGCAGATGGAGAGATTCGGACAGTTGAAGTTTATTCCCACCCTTACGCAATAGACGGACGTCAATTGTTGTTATCGGTTATCAAAGATATCACCCCAGGGCGTAATCTCTCCTATGGGATGTGGCACTATCAAGATCGGCTCGAAGAAATGGTCGAGATCAAACTCAGGCACTGTACAACGTAATCGAGAGATTTTGTTTCTGTTAGTTGTTGGCTTAACGGCTACATCGTCGATCATCTTTGCTTTAGTGTTTGTGATGCGCAAACGACGTCAAGCGGAGCAAGAGGCTAAAAGGTTTAAATCCATGGCAGACAACGCCCTTTTGGTCATGTGTCATGATCTCAAGGGGAATATCATTTACGTCAATCAGTATTTTGCTCGTGTGCATGGTTTTAAGCCAGATGAGCTGGTTGGTCAACACGTTTCTATTTTTCATACCCATGAACAACGAAATGCACTCAATAAGGTGTTTGATGAACTGGAACTAAGGGCTATTTTCCTCCCACTGAAATATGGCATGCAGCACGTGATGGTCATTTATTTCCAATGCTAATGAGTGGCATGGTGATGAAAGGAGAGAGTGATGATCTTGATTATATAGCCTCGGCGGCAATTGATCTTTCAGAGCAATATAAAGAGCAACAGCAACATGAGCAGTGTTTAATAGAAGCTAAAGAAACTGCGGAAAAAGCGAGCAAAGCTAAAATCTGAGTTTTTAGCGAACATGAGTCACGAAATTCGAACACCTTTAAATGCCATTATCGGACTTAGTGAATTGCAACTCAATGAGCCTATGTCTCCGAATATGAGGCAACGTATTGAGCAGATTCATCGTTCAGGCGGTTTGTTGCTCGGAATTATTAATGACCTCCTTGACTTTTCAAAAATTGAAGCCGGTAAAATGCAAACTGAAAAGGCCATATTTAATTTAGCGGAGGTAGTCGAACATCTTCATACTTTATTTTATGTGACCTGTCGTGACAAAGGGCTTCAGTTAAGCTTATCCATTCAAGATGAGTTACCCCTATGGTATCAAGGTGATGCATTAAGGCTTACACAGGTTTTAACCAATTTACTGGGGAACGCGGTTAAATTCACTCAAAAAGGTGGCATTGAACTTAGAATATATGGGCAAGCTTCTCCTGATCAAATCTATCATCTAACATTTTTCAGTCTTAGATACGGGTATAGGGATATCTAAAGAAGATCAACGTCAACTTTTTCAAGCCTTTAATCAAGCCGACACCTCGATAACTCGACAGTTTGGTGGAACAGGTTTAGGCCTGGTGATTAGCCAACGCCTTTGTCACTTTAATGGGTAGTCAAGGGATAGAGTTGGTAAAGCACAGTTGGTCAAGGAAGTTGTTTTCAGTTTGTTTTGCCAATTGAATTGGCCGAGAAACCCGAAATACTCACTCAAGAGATTAAATCAACAGAACATAATGATCGAATATTTTGTGGGCAGCGTGTTCTAGTTGTTGAAGATAACCTAATTAACCAGTGCCTAGCTAAGTCGATG
>JAJOJN010000076.1 GCA_021208565.1 Nitrincola sp. | reverse complement strand
AGTCGAGCTACGGTATAATATCACGCATGAATTTATCTGCATCGACGACACCTTCCAGTTCTGTTCACGACTCAGCGTTAGCTGAGGAAAATGCGTTGTTGCGTGAACAACTTCAGGCGATGCAACGCCAGTTAGATTGGTTCAAGAAGCAGTTGTTTGGTCCGAAATCTGAGAAACAAGTTTACGACCTGCCGCTGCAAAACTCATTGTTTAACACCGATGAATCGGTTCCAGTTAACAACGCGAGTGATCCAGCGCAGCGCACAGTAAAAGCCTATCAGCGTGGTACCGCGAAGAAGCAACGAGATGATGACTGCTTGAACGATACGGGTTTACGCTTCACGGCGGATGTCCCCGTTGAGGTCATTGATCAGTTACCGCCGGAGTTAACGGGACCCTTAGCCGATCAATATGAAATTCTAGGCTATAAAACAACGCATCGACTCGCCCAGCGTAGCTCAAGCTATGTGGTTCTCCAAATACAACGCCCCGTGTTCCGTCGTAAAGGTGAAGAAAAACCCGTGACAACACCGGTGCCTTTTAATGTATTCGATAGCAGCCTTGCTGATGTGAGCTTGTTAGCCGGATTGCTCGTGGATAAGTTCCAGTTCCATCTGCCGCTATACCGCCAGCATCAACGCATCCAACAAGCGGGAGTTACCCTGAGTCGAAGCACGCTGACCAATCTGGTCAAACGCTCCATTGACTTATTAAGACCCATCTTTGATGCTCAGACCGCGAATGTACTCCGAAGTCGAGTACTGGCGATGGATGAAACACCGATTAAAGCAGGTCACCAAAGCCGACCTGGACCTCAAAAAGGAAAAATGAAAACGGGTTGGTTCTGGCCACTTTACGGTGATGCTGATGAGGTTGTCTTTACCTTCTCAAACAGTAGAGGTCGACTGCATATTGAGCAAGTCCTCAAGAACCAATTTACCGGTGTACTAATCAGTGATGGTTATGCGGCCTATGCCCGTTACGTAGCATCACAACAAGAAATGATCCATGCACAGTGCTGGATACACAGTCGTCGCTATTTTATCGAGGCTCAAAAAGATCACCCAGAGAAAACGACCGAAGCCTTGCAGTACATCGCCTTGCTCTATCAACATGAAGAAGCCATTAAACAGCAAGGACTTGCGGGAGAAAAGAAGCGACAGTATCGACTTGATTATTCCAAACCGGTGGTGAGTGACTTCTTCCAGTGGTGCAAAGATCTTCAAGAAGGTGGTGCTTTAGTACCCAGTGATCCTTTAACCAAAGCGATCAACTATGTACTCAATCGCGAAGCTAGCTTAACGGTCTTCTTGGAAAATCCAGATGTTCAACTGGATACCAACCATCTTGAGCGGGCTTTACGGCCTATTCCTATGGGAAAAAAGAACTGGATGTTCTGTTGGACAGAACTGGGCGCCGAGCATGTAGGGATCATTCAAAGCTTGATCACCACCTGTAAACTCCATGACATTAATCCCTATACTTATCTTGTCGACGTCTTACAACGGATCAGTCGTCATCCAGCCAAGGACGTGGCTGACTTAACGCCTAGGCTTTGGAAAACACGCTTTGCCGATGATCCAATACCGTCTCTGCTGAGTCCTCTTCATCCTGATCGTCAAAAGGAGGTCATCACTGATGCGCATTGAGGACATGAGTATTGATCAGCTATTGGAGCTTAACCGCTATATCTGCCAACGCATTGATGAGTTACAGGATCAAGAAGCCTTGCAGATCATTAGTCAGTTGCGAATTGGAACAAAGGTGATGTTCGAGGGTAACCACGGTCCTGTCGCAGGCATCGTCACCAAGATTAATCGCAAAAGCGTCATCGTGGTGGGTGATGGCATGAAACAGTATAAGGTATCACCAGGTCTTCTCAGACCACTTAAGGATGTGAAGTAAGTCTATAACGTCCTAGAATGATCGCTTACGCTCAACAGGCAGAGTCTTTAATCAGCCTTGGCATTATGCTTTCAACAGCTGAAACGCAACATGATCGTCGTACAGCGCTGATTGAATTGAATGATCGAACCACCTGGATTAAACAGATGACGGGCGATCTTACAAACCAGCTTGTTGACGAAGAGATACTGCTTCGCATCACGGAGTTGCAGTATGAGTTGGACCTTAATATTCGTTTACTCAATCATCTTGTTAGAGAACGCATTAGTCAACGAATAGAGCCTAATGAATTAGAGCGCCTTAAACTTCTTTCTTCAGAGAATCGTGAGTTGGCTGGCGAGATTGTGGTTTTAACAGGGCATATTGCTGCTCAGGTGCGCTTGCAAATCAACACGCAAAGCCAAGTATTACAGGCTGAAATCAAAGAGCACCAGCAAAACTTAATTGTCTTAGCTGTTTTTATAGTGATTTTCGCACTTTTAGCGGGCATTTATTTCGACATGATGGTTGTTCGTCGTATTTTGCGCATGAAGTCCTCTGTTGAACGCAGTGAAATCAATGTGAATGATTTCGAGCGTCATGGTAATGATGAAATAGCAATATTATCCAAAACAGTTGTTAGCTTTATTCAACGAATTCAGCAGCAAGAAGCTGAAATGCAAAAGGTAAATCAAGAATTGTGCTTCTTGGCTGAGCATGATCCTTTAACCGGTTTAGCTAATCGCAGGCACTTTGAAGCAGCGGCAAAGCGTTTACTGAGACAAGCCCACCTTCCCGTTTGTGTTGCCCTTTGTGATATAGATCATTTTAAAGAGGTGAATGATCAAAGAGGTCATGTTATTGGTGATCATGCACTAAAATCATTGGCTTATACCTTAACCAGTGGATTACGCGAGACCGACATCATCGCTCGATTTGGTGGTGAGGAATTTGCGGCGATTTTTTGCACTCATTCTGTTGAAGATGCTGTGTATGTTTTCGAGAAGTTAAAAGAAAGAATTGAATCAACGCCAATTGAAATTGATGGCCAGCCTGTGGTCTGGTTGACCTGTAGTTTTGGTATCGCGATGGTAGTGGACTTACCCGTCAGTGCTGAGTCCACTGATGAAGCCATTGTTAGGATATTAGATCAAGCTTTGAACGCAGCTGACCAAGCGCTTTATGATGCTAAATCTTTTGGTCGAAATCGTGTTTGTACAGCGTTAGAACCCATTTCAGCAAAAGGGAAGTAAGATGAAGCTATTCAAGTTGTTCTTGCTATCAATCATGATTTTTTCATTGATTCCTATGGCTTATGCTCGAGAAACGCTTCGTCTTGGTATGCATCTTGAACCCCCTGTTCTGGATCCAACACAAACACCCGCGGCATCCGCAGGCGAAATTACTTATGGTAACTTGTTTGAAGGCCTGTTGATCGTGAATGGGGAGGGAGAGTTGCAACCACGGCTTGCAAGTCAATGGGACGTGTCGAATGATGGTTTGATCTATCGCTTTGTATTAAGAAGGGGTGTGCGCTTTCATGATAATAATCCTTTTACTGCTGAAGTAGCACGTTTCTCGATTCAGAGAATGATAGAAGAGGAATCGAAAAACCCACAGAAAATGCTTTTTAATAATATCGCCAGTGTTGATGTAGAAGGCCTGCATCTATTGAAGATCACGCTTTATCAGCCAGATCCGTTTTTCTTGTCTAATCTAGCTTTACCTGCCGCGGTGATCGTTCACCCTAACAGCGCTGAAAACAACGCCACTCACCCCATAGGAACAGGTCCTTATAAGTTTGTGGAATGGATTCCAAAGCGATCAGTCAGATTATCACTGAATGAACGTTATTGGGGGAAAAAACCTGCTATAAAAACCGTTGATTACCTCTTCATGCAAACCTCTGTAGGTACAGAAAGTCTATTGGCTGAAGGGCTGATTGATGGTTTGCTGGGTGTGACTCGAGTGACCAATCGATTTGTTATTCATCCTGATTATCGAATGATCCCACGTAACCTAGAAAGTAAAATGATTCTGGCGATTAACAATGCTAGAGCCCCCTTTAATGATCGACGAGCAAGGCAAGCTTTAGCTCATGGGATCAATCGCCAAGCGTTGACCACCCTATATGGCAGCCAGTTTAATCCCGAACTGATTGGCAGTCACTTTTCACCTAGGCATCCCGCCTATTTAGATCTATCAGCGTTTTATGAATACAACCCTGATAAAGCCATAAATCTTCTTAGAGAAGCAGGGATTGAAGATGGCTATGAGTTGAAATTGACGCTTCCGCCAACTGATTACGGTCGAATGGGTGGTTTAATGATTGCGGATGATCTTGAGTCCCTGGGTTTTAGAGTTGTATTGGAGCAGCTCAATTGGATCGAGTGGATGGATCGAGTGTTTAAACAGCATGATTATTCAATCACGCTGATTCTTCATGTGGAGCCCATGGATATCAATATCTACGCTAGAGATAACTATTATTTCAACTATGATAATGAACGCTTTAAAGCGATATGGAACAATGTATTGCAAGCTACTTCGAATGAAGAACTCTATCAATATTTGGGTCAAGCGCAACGACAATTAGCTGAAGATGCGGTTAATGTCTTTTTGTTTATGCGCCCTGAACGCAATTTTATGCATCGTAATCTGCGTGGTATGTGGAAAAACAGCTATATTCCATCCTTTGTATTAGAGGATCTATATTGGGTAGGCGAGTAGGCTTACCTGCCAGATTGCAATCGACTAAATAATGATCGTCCAATATGGTAGGCACGTTTAAGCTCTTTTTTTTACGGATAAGGTGTGATCGGTCGATAATCTCATTCGATTCAGTTGTACTTGCCTAGCATCTTGATAGCAGCTGTCGAGTTGTTTCATTAGATCTTCTAGGCCAAAGGTCTCTTTCTCTTTTGCCATGGCAACAGGTTGAACGATATCAAGTTTGAGTAAGTTTTGATTGTATTCAAGCGCGTCATGTATTTGCTGATCTGCTTCAGTGACTGGCTGTTGCCACGAGTAGGGTGGCTGCCAGTTTTTTAATAAAGAAAGCTGATCAACATGTGTCACCACGCCTAGGACAATAGGTGGTTTTCGAGAGCGCATTTTCTCCCGCTGAAATAACTGCTCAATAGATTGCTTAAACCCAACATCTAAAGCTCGCGCTGGCTGAGTTGCCTTCAGGACCCACAGTAGGATATCGGCTTTCGCGACCTCTTTTAAAATCATCAATTCATTTTCCTGATCGCCATCTAGTCCTGGTAGATCAATCAGATGGATGATGGGCTTTTCTTCTAGGCATAACGCATAAACATGTTTTCGGTCTGTCGAAGGAAGTGAATTTGTTTCCGCTTTGATTTCACTGAGAAGAAAGTTGCACAGCGTGGACTTGCCAGCATTCACCTGACCGATAATACAGATCCTTAAAGGGGGCAGGGTTTCATCAAGCTTATCCTCGGTTGGTCCATTTGTCGCGTACTGGAAGCGGCCAGAATAGAGGTCGATGGCGACACTGGCGACTTCTTGTAAAAACGCTTTTTTTAAGCTGAGTGACAGCTCATCCTTAACCTCATCCAGTAAATGACCAGCTATTTGAGAGCGAATTTCAGAAATGATTCCGGTTGGCGTAAAGAGTCGAAACGCTCTGTAGGCCTGCCAAATCTGTTCGATATGCTCTGACTTTTCTCTAAGTTGATAAAATTGTTTCATTCTTGAAATATGCAACTGTTCAGCAAAGGGTAAGTGCTCAAGAATAATGGCTCGATAACGACGACTGATTTCTTCAGTCATCGATAGTAACTCAGGGAGGGTAATGGCTAGCTCACCGTCCTTTTTATTAGGGCGATAATGTTGTGCAGTTGCCGCCACTAATGCGTAAGCATGTTCTCTGAGAATCTCCCAGGAATCCTTTTCTTTAAGCAAAGCATCCATTGTTTGGTTTAATTGATGCCAGATTTGCAGATCAAACTCGTTCCAGTCTTGGTTGGCTTCAACGAGGGTATCGGCTGTGTCTGTTATTGTGTTTTGCTCCGGCACTAGCTGTTTTTTCAATCGGTGTTGAATGATCAGCAAGAGTGTGAAGTAGATCACGCTGATTAGCGTTAATAACAATACAAAGTGCAGTAAGTAGCCGAGTTGATAAATGGCGATTAAACCAAACCCCATTAAAACGAGGCTAGGAAGCACGAGCATGACGACAAATAGCGGTAGGCTGTCTTTAGCAAAGACTTGACTGGATCGAAGCAGTTTACTCAGTCTTCTCATGGCGTTTATCCTGAAGGAGGAGAGTAAAGGTCTGTTGATAAGCCTGTTTTAACTCATCAGCCGATGCAGCGTTGTGGTGTTGTTGATGAAAGAGATAAAGGCAAGCTACCCTGCCTATGGCATAAGTGGTGGCGAAACTGACCGCAGCCGCGCCAGCACTACCGATGGTTTGACCATAAACAGGTAAAAGTTTAATCAGTTGTCGAATGCCTAGATGTGATGCATATTGAATACCGAAACCAGTACCTAGCGTGCCAATAAACGCAGATAAATCTTTTCTTTGCCAAGTGATTTGATACTGCTTGGCAAGATATCGCAGGAGTGCGGCTTGGATGGCGGGTACCGTTACCAGTCCTATTCCAGGTAGCGTGTCAGTCGCGGCCGCTGCCGTTGCATAACGTTTAATGGTCGATTTATGTTGTTCAAACTGCTGCACTTCTTGTTGACGTAAATGCAGTTTTTCACTTAATTGCGCGGCCTCAGGTAGAATCTTTGATAGCCACTCCTGTAATTTTTCTCCGCCCACTGGAGATTTGTGATCGGCAACGTCCATTAATACAAAATCGAGTGGTGCTCCCCAGGCTTGCTCAAATTGATCTTGCTGATGATGAAGAACACGTTTTTTTTTCGTCTAGATTATCCAGACTTTCTGATGCCGTATGGATCAAGATCACTGATTTATTCGATATCTTTTTTTGATTTTTTTAATCGCCGCTAATAGATCACGTTGCTCGGGATCGTCAAGACGAGCACAAATCAATAGAGCATGGCTTTGAAGTTGGCAGAAGGTTAAGTCTTCATCAGGATCATAATCGGCTTCGCCTAAGCCGCGTGTATCCACAAATCTAACCCAAGGTCTATCTATCGGAAAGTCATAGGCTTGTGAGGTTTGTGTACAAGGGCGAAAACCATTCCCAATTGTAATTGACTCATCGCCAGTTAAATAACGAACAATAGATGATTTTCCGGCACCTGTTTTGCCGAGTAGCCATAGCGTTGGCAGAGCGATAGGGTCGTTATCTGTACTCACGCATTAATCCTAAATGACCAGATGTGGATCGTTAGGATAGCGGAGTTACAGCGCGAGTTGTAGTTGCACTTCTGAATGTGCGATAACTTTGCGTTGTGCTTCACCCTGGAATGTATCCTGAAAGACATTGCTCTGTTGGCGATTGCCTAGCAGTAAGCAAAAGCTTTTTCCGTGTTTACATGCCTCGCCTAAAGCTTTAACGGTGGCATGGCTGACTGAAGGCTCTGGCCATGCAACGACAAGGCTGTTTAATCCGTTGCAAACACAGGTGCTAAGGGTTTTTAACCACTGATGGCGATTTCGAGTATAGATCACACGTACTTTAGTGAGATCGATACCCGCTTTTTTAAACTGTTGCTGATTAATGAGTTCTGGCGGGTCAATCAAGGTTATCCAGCGAGATTGAACGCTAGCATCTGCCAGTAATGGCAAGAATTGCTCTGGTTGCTGAATAATGGACTCAACAGCAGTATGGGCTTGATACATGATTGATACCTCATTAACTGTTTAAATGTACAGTACATGTATTTATATACAGTATTTTTATGGCTGTCAAATCAAACTATCGGTTTTTTTTAAGTACCCTGTCTCATTTGACTGTTAAGTCTGCTAAAATTTCCATAGTTCAATTTTTTATATATTTATAACCAAAGTTTCGGTTTTATAGTCAGGATCTACCAATGGATTTAAAACGATACTTTCCAATTTTTCAGTGGTTGCCTCTTTATCAACGTGAAACGCTGGTCAGTGATCTTCTGGCGGCTGTCATTGTCACCATCATGTTGATTCCGCAATCGCTGGCTTATGCAATGCTAGCGGGCCTCCCTCCAGAGGTCGGTTTATATGCCAGTATTGCGCCTTTGTTTCTCTACGCTATATTTGGTACCAGTCGGACATTAGCTGTTGGGCCTGTTGCGGTCATAGCCTTGATGACCGCCGCTGCAGCCGGCAAGTTAGCGACGGCTGGTAGTCCTGAGTATGTCACGCTAGTGATCTTATTGACGTTCATGTCAGGTTTAATGCTGCTCTTGATGGGATTGGTTAAGCTTGGATTTTTAGCCAACTTTCTTAGCCATCCCGTTATCTCTGGTTTTATTACGGCCTCTGGCTTGATCATTGCGGCCAGTCAAGCGCGTCACTTGCTCGGATTAGATGCCGAGGGTGTGAATTTTGTGATGGTCATCTATGGATTGTTAAGTCGACTTAACGAAACCCATTGGATCACTTTCGCGATAGGGACGGGTACCTTAGCTTTTTTATATGCCAATCGGTTTTATGGGCGAAAACTTTTGACCCTAGTTGGGTTTAACGCCCATACGGCAGATATGCTCAGTAAGTCTGCACCTGTTCTGGCTGTTGCTTTAACCACCTGGGTGACTTGGTACTGGCAATTGGATCAACAAGGCGTTCGAGTAGTCGGTGAGATTCCCACTGGGTTGCCACCGCTAAGTTTACCTGCGATGGTGCCTCAATTATGGAGTGACCTTTTTTTAGCCGCTGTACTGATCAGTATTGTAGGCTTTGTAGAATCCGTTTCAGTAGGGCAGACCTTGGCGGCTAAGCGACGTCAACGTATCGACCCCAATCAAGAATTGATTGGGTTGGGCACAGCTAACCTGGGTTCCGCATTCAGTAGCGGCATGCCAGTTAGCGGTGGTTTCTCACGCTCTGTGGTCAACTTCGATGCGGGGGCAGCGACACCTGCAGCAGGTGCCTTTAGTGCTGTGGGTATTTTATTGGCGACCTTGTTTTTGACGCCTTTAATTGCTTACTTGCCTGTGGCGACTTTGGCGGCAACTATTATCGTTGCGGTTTTATCCTTAATCGATCTGCATGCTGTCAAAGAAACCTTTATTTATTCTAAAAGTGATTTTGCCGCTATGTTGGCTACCATTCTTGTGACCTTGCTCGAAGGTGTAGAGTTAGGGATTATGGTGGGTGTCGGCCTGTCACTGTTACTCTATCTCTATCGTACTAGTCGTCCTCATTATGCCGTGATTGGACGTTTACCGAACAGCGAACATTTTCGCAATATCGAACGCTACGAGGTGGAAGTCGATGAACGTATTGCATTGCTTCGCATCGATGAGAGTTTATATTTTGCCAACTCTCGATATTTAGAAGATGTCGTCATGGATATCGTCATTAATCAACCCAAGCTCAAGCATCTTGTCTTAACTTGCCAAGCCGTTAACTTGATAGATTCTTCAGCGTTGGACAGCTTAAGAACCATCAATAATCGTCTTAAGGACTCTGGTGTGCAGATGCATCTAGCTGAAGTGAAGGGGCCGGTAATGGATCGCTTGAAAAAGACCGACTTTCTAGATGAGATGAGTGGTGTGGTTTATATGAGTACTTACGATGCTTGGAAGGTGCTTCACTCAGACAATGATGAAAGTCAGTAGACTTTAACCGACCCAATACAGCGCAATCAGGTTGAGCTTAAAGAAACCGGTGATAATGTCTAAGCCAGCATTCGCTGGCTTAGTGGCTAAAGCGCAATAGCACCTTAAGCTCTAGATAAAAACTTACCGGTTTCTGTGTTTACCTTCACTTTTTCACCCGCCTCAATGTACTCAGGTACCTGAAGCTCTAAACCTGTCGCCAGAATCGCCGGTTTAGTGCGACCTGTAGCACTAGCCGACTTCATGCTAGGAACCGTTTCTTTAATTTCCATCACGACAGTGCCCGGTAGTTCGACGGTGATCAGGTTACCGTCTACGAGTAAGGCAACAATTCCTTCCATGCCATCCATTAAGAAGGGAATTTGATCCTCAATCGAAGAGCCATTGATGCTGTACTGGCTATAATCTTCTAAATCCATAAAGGTGTACAAATCGTCTTCTTTGTAAAGATAGGAGACCTTGCGACGTTCAAGCTGAACATCTTTGACTTGATCATCACCGACATAGGTTTCTTCATGCTTGCGACCACCAGGAACCTGATTGAAGCGAACTTTATATAGGGTAGCAGCACCCCTAGCCGAAGGGCTTTTCACATCGACTTGGTTAACAATATAGAGTGAACCATTGATCTCGACGACATGGCCACGTTTGATTTCAGAAGCTTTTGGCATGATCTTATTGCTCAGAGTAAAAAACGAGATTTTAACCGAGCGATGAGTTGGCTACGAGAAAAATTTATCATTCAGGCTGGAGTTTTGATCACTTGCTGAACTCGATCTAGAAAGCTGTCTGTGGCTAATGCCAGCAATCCAATCAGAATCGCTCCCTGCACGACATAAGCGGTATTACCATTCACCAAGCCCGAGATGACGGGATCACCTAAGGTGGTTGCACCAATGGTGGATCCGATCGCCGCGGTGGCTATATTGATGGTGATGGATGTTCTTATGCCGCTCATAATGACGGTGCTCGCTAGGGGCAGTTCAACTTGCCAGAGGATTTGAATCGAAGACATGCCCATGCCTTTGGCTGATTGAATCACGGCTGAATCCACGCCTTGAAGCCCTGCAAGCGTATTGCGAACTATGGGCAGTAAGCCGTATAAGGTCAGTGCCAGAATGGTGGGTAATGCACCAAAGCCCAATAAGGGAACCGACAGCGCCAGTACCGCGATAGGTGGAAAGGTCTGCCCGATGGA
>JAJOJN010000052.1 GCA_021208565.1 Nitrincola sp. | reverse complement strand
CTCAGTAAACCCTATAAGTTTGACGCAGTAGAACATTTCAGCACACTCAGCATCGGCATCGCACTTTTTTATCGGTAAAGAAGAAGGTATTGATGAATTACTGAAACAAGCCGACCTTGCCATGTACCAAGCCAAAGCCGCTGGACGCAATACCTATCGTTTCTTTGACCCAGCCATGCAAATTAAAGTAACGGAGCTTGCAACCCTTGCCAGAGACTTACGCTTATGCATCCAGGAAAATGGCTTCCATTTAGTTTTCCAGCCTCAGGTAGACCAACATGGCCAGCTTTTTGGGGCGGAAGTACTACTTCGATGGCAACACCCTGAAAAAGGCTTTATATCTCCCGTCGAGTTTATTCCAGTAGCGGAGGAAACGGGTTTAATTTTACCTATTGGACAATGGGTGCTCAACGAATCTTGTCAACAATTGGCTATTTGGCAGCAATCAGAAAAAAGTAAGCATTTAATTCTCGCGGTGAATATCAGCCCAAAACAGTTTCAGCAGCAGAACTTTGTCGATACTTTATTAGAGTGTATCCAAAAACATAACATTCAACCCTCGTCTTTGAAGCTGGAAATTACAGAAAGCATGCTACTTGATGATGTTGACGAAACGGTTGCTAAAATTGATACCCTCAAAAAACATGGTATCAGCTTCTCTTTAGATGATTTTGGCACTGGATATTCATCACTTTCCTATTTAAAGCGATTACCTTTAGATCAACTTAAGATTGATAAATCATTTGTTACAGATATGTCGCAAGATCAACATCATGCAGACATTGCACGAACCATTGTATCCTTAGCCAAAAGCATGGATCTGGCAGTGATTGCAGAAGGTGTAGAAACAGAAGAACAACTTAAGATGTTAGAAAGCTTTGGTTGTTATGCGTTCCAAGGGTATTATTTCAGCCGCCCACTCACTTTGGAAGACTTTACTAAGCAGTATCTATGATCCATATACTCTTATTTCAACCCGAAATCCCCCCTAATACGGGGAATGTTATTCGTTTAGCTGCGAATACCGGCTGTCAATTACACTTGGTCGAACCGCTTGGCTTTTCAATGGAAGAGAAGGGACTACGTCGAGCCGGATTGGACTATCACGAGTTCGCTAAAGTAAAAATATGGCCTGATATTGATCATTTCAAAAAGACAGTTGCACCTAAACGTATTTTTGCTTTATCGACCAAAGGAAAATCCTACTATCACCAAGTCAATTTTGAAGATGGCGATTGCTTTATGTTTGGTCCAGAAACACGAGGACTGCCTTCAGACATTTTGGAAAGCTTCCACCTGAGCAGGTATTGAGACTACCGATGCGTCCCGACAGCCGGAGTCTAAACCTCTCGAATACGGTGGCAGTCCTCGTTTATGAGGCGCTGAGACAGCAAAACTTTAGCGGATTAAGCTAATTTAAAAAGTGCAAACCTTATCTATATGCCATAAGTGTCATTTCTTAAATAATCAAATGACACTTATGACAGTCAAAATATTCCAACTCATTTCAATCCATTCCAATCAATACATCTCTTAGCAAAATAATACTCTTTTAAAATAATAAGCTACGACATCCCATCTACAAAAAAACAATGTTGGCACCTGTTTTGCTTACACCTAAATGAGTTAAGTAAGCTATGTAGGCTATTTGACAAGCTAACCACTTTGCAAAAAGTACCCTATTTAACACTGGAGACGTCTATGAGCAATGCACATCAAGAAGCCTATGAAACTATTGGTCTTGTTCCTTCAATCGCTCTGATCGTAGGCGGTTTTTTAGTCGCGATTTTACCGGTAATTGTTCAAGTAGGCCTACACCTAGTGTAAGCACTAACCGACCATTTTTTTGTTAAGCTGCAGTGACTAGTCTTCACCCGACTAGTTAGCACCTCACTCACCCAATAACGATTTATGCAGCAGCCTGCTCAGTCTACTGAGTTGGGCTTTTTTTTTGGACTAGAGCAACAAAATAAAGGGAAAAATCCAGACGGATCATCAGACCATTCTGCTAAGGTTAAAATAAAATAAGGGCATTTGTGTCGTGCTAATACAAGAATGGTGCAGATGGGGAGACTCGAACTCCCACGCCTGTGAAGGCACTAGCACCTGAAGCTAGCGTGTCTACCAATTCCACCACATCTGCGTTTTGAGTGGGGCGAATTATACTCACCCCTTGATAGCTTGTGAAGCTTTTCTATTTAAAAAGATTCAGCCTTCCAAACAGCCACTAAATGCATCAGCAAGTTGCTGCAAGTATTCAAGATAAGCTGTTGGAGAAGGTGAGAAATCTCTGCCAAGAGGGTCAAGCACACCATGACGCACATCCGTACCACGCGTAATAGTTTCAACCACTGCACTGGTAAACTGAGGCTCACTAAATACACAAACAGCATTACCTGCATCTAACTGCTGACGTATCTGCGCAAGGTGACGTGCACCCGGCTGACGGCAGGATCAACGGTAAAGTAACCTAATTGAATTCAGTCCAAAAATGCTCTACAAAGTGACCATAAGCATCATGAAACACAAAGAAGCCTTTATCTTGAACGGGTGCTAGCTGTTCCTGAATAGATTTATCAACCTCTGCAAGACGCTCTTTAAACAGCGTTAAATTGCTCATCAATGCTGTTTGCTGTTCTGGCATCAACTGTACTAATGCCGCCGTCATTTTTACGGCAATTTCAGCAGCATTTACAGGATCTAACCAGATATGTGAGTCATGGTCGTGGTCATGATGGTCGTGGCTGTGTGAGTGACCGTGTGAATGTCCATGTGAGTGTCCGTGTGAATGATCATGACTCGCTTCATGCTCGTGATCACTGTGGTAAAGCTGGACAATTTTGGCTTCCGTGCGCTGTAACGGGCGGACTAAAAATTGCTCCATATCGGGTCCCACCCAAAAGATCACATCAGCCTCGGTAATTAATTGCATATCGGAAGGGCGCAATGAAAAAGTATGAGGTGACGCATTATCAGGTAATAGTTGCTGTGGTTCAGCAACGCCATCCATCACAGCGGATGCAATTAACTGTAAAGGCTTAATGGTTGTAACAACTTGTTGAGCCTGTACTTGCGAGGAGAATAGCAGTATTGCTGCCACGGGGAGGCTACGGACTAGGTGTTTAAATTTTGTCATGGTAATCTGTATCCTGTTAACAATGTATTTAGGTTATAATATAACAAAATTTTGTGGATCGCATCCGTCATGTCTCGTCACTCTCTAGGATTCGCTTGTGCATCTGATCATCAGCACTGTATTGACGATGCACTCGCTGCCGCTAAAAAACTATGTAGAGATCAACATCAGCGCCTAACACCTGTGCGCGAGTTAGTATTACGCTTAATTTGGCAAAGCCATAAGCCACTGGGTGCTTATGATCTTTTGCCTGCTTTGGCAGAAGCGGGGTTTAATTCTGCGCCTCCAACAGTTTATCGTGCGTTAGAGTTTTTGCAGGGAGCAAGGGTTAGTTCACCGCCTGGCATCCTTGAACGCTTTTATTGGCTGTAGTCATCCAGGCAGCGAACATTCAGGTTATTTTTTTATTTGTGAATCCTGCCAGCAAGCTCTAGAGATGGAAGCTCAGCCTTTACAAAATCTATTGACGGAACAAGCGACTGAATTAGGCTTTAGCATTCGCAAAGAAACCATTGAAGTGCTCGGTACCTGTCCATCATGCCGTGCCTCAATCCACGAAAAGGATAGCGTTTAGTTTATGTCCACGCCTCACCCCGATCTTGTTCGACTTGAGCAGGTTTCCGTTCGTTTTGCCAAAGAAGATGTACTAAGCAACGTCACCCTATCACTTCACGATGACTGTATCACAACGCTGATCGGACCGAATGGCGCAGGAAAGACCACCCTAGTGCGTGTGGTGCTGGGCTTAATAAAGCCAACAAAAGGGACGCTTTGGTGTCAACCGAATCTCCGGATTGGTTACATGCCACAAAAGCTTCATATTGATCGCACCATGCCATTAACGGTTGATCGCTTCCTCAACATCGGGCTCAAGCCTGAAAAAGAGCAGTTGTTACTGACACTGGAGCAGGTCGGCGCGCAGCACTTACTCAAGCATTCTTTTCATGACCTTTCTGGTGGCGAGACACAGCGCGTACTTCTGGCAAGAGCTTTATTACGAGACCCTCAGCTATTGGTCTTGGATGAGCCCGTTCAGGGCGTAGATGTTAACGGTCAAACTGAACTCTACCAATTGATTAGCGCCATACGTAAACAACGTCGCTGCGGTATATTAATGATCTCTCATGACCTGCATCTTGTCATGTCCTCGACGGATCATGTGGTATGCCTGAATAAACATATCTGTTGCTCAGGACATCCTGAAGGTGTCAGCAATGATCCAACCTTTATCGCGCTTTTTGGCCGATCTCATGCAGACGCTTTTGCGTTATACAACCATCATCACGATCACCGTCATGACCGTCTCGACAGTACGCCCGAATTACTAAAGGGTCATTGTGATCATCAGGATCACGATCATGCCTGAGTTTATTTTAATTGCGTTGATTGGTGGCCTTGGGGTAGCGGCGATTACCGGCCCCTTGGGTGCATTTGTCGTTTGGAGGCGAATGGCCTACTTTGGTGACACGCTCGCGCACTCGGCACTCATGGGTGTCGCACTCGGCTTTTTATTCAACATCAATTTGAATTTGGCGGTAATGGTCTGCTGTGTGCTCTTGGCGATTCTGCTGGTGGCAATGCAAAAACAGCACTGGGTCGCGACCGATACCTTGCTCGGTATCATGGCACACAGCACGCTCTCGATTGGCTTAGTCGCGGTCTCTTTGCTGGATCATATTCGCATAGATTTAATGGAGTATCTCTTCGGTGACCTTCTGGCCATTGCACCGAGCGATTTACTCTGGGTGTTTGGTGGAGGCCTTCTGGTACTCATATCGCTTTGGCGTCTTTGGCACCCGCTATTGGCCATCACAATTAATGAAGAGTTAGCACAAGTGGAAGGCGTCAATGTCACCGCGACACGTATGGCGCTGATGCTCATGATCGCCCTGGTGATTGCCGTGGCCATGAAGCTGGTCGGTATTTTACTGATTACTTCACTCTTGATCATTCCTGCAGCCGCCGCCAGACGCCTAGCAGCTACACCCGAGCAAATGGCGGTTATTGCCTCTTTTCTAGGAATGCTGGCGGTCACAGGGGGCATTTGGGGCTCTTGGACATTTGACACGCCCGCAGGCCCTTCGGTAGTGGTCTGTGCTCTGCTGATCTTTTTGCTCGTTTATTCTGTACCACAAGGGCTAAGACGTTAAGGTGTTAGGCTTTTCTCAGTATCGTCCTGATCGGGCCTCTCACCGACGTATTTGGCAACTGGCTTGGCCGATGATGCTCTCTAACATTACGGTTCCTTTGCTTGGCTTAGCGGATACGGCGGTGATGGGCCACCTTCCTGAGCCTCAATACTTAGCCGCCATTGCCGTAGCCGGTGTCATCTTTACGAGTATTTACTGGACCTTTGGCTTCTTACGCATGGGAACAACCGGTCTCGTCGCACAAGCTCATGGTCGTGAAGATGGCACCGCTAACCGACGCTTTTTGGCGCAATCGCTGCTTATCGCAGCCATTATCGGCTTGTTGATCTGGTTAGCGCGAACACCATTGATCGAAGTTAGTTTGACCTGGATGGGCGCTGACCAGCTCGTGCTCGAACAAGCCTATCAGTACGCCATGATACGTGCTTGGGGTGCGCCAGCCGTGCTCTGTAATTTTGTGTTACTCGGTTGGTTTGTGGGTAATCAAAATACTCGCATTCCTCTGTTACTGCTGACCGCCACCAACCTTCTCAATATTCTGTTGAACGTCTTGTTTGTGTATGGCTTTGGGATGAAAGCGGAAGGCGTCGCTTTGGGTACGGTGATCTCGGAATATGCCAGTCTGGCGATGGGCATTTGGTTTTGCAGAGGGTTGCTGAAAGAGATCTCCGGACGCTTTCCAACTCGCGCTCTGCTTTATTGGCATGACTATGCTGAATTGATTAACGTCAACCGCTACTTATTGGTCAGGACGTTACTGTTACTCTTTTGCTTCGCGTTCTTTACGTCGCAAGGCGCGCGACTTGGAACTGATGTCGTCGCTGCAAATGCCGTGCTGCTGAACTTTTTGATGTTAATTTCACATGCCTTGGATGGTTATGCCCATGCAACCGAAGCACTGATTGGCAAAGCTTTAGGGCAAAAAAACAGATCCAGCTTTTATCAAACCATTACCACCGCCAGCCTTTGGTCACTGCTTTCAGCTTTGTTAATCGCGGTTTTCTTTTTGATCACTGGCGACTGGATCATAAAAGGGCTCACCAGTATCCCTGAAATTAGGAGCATAGCGAGCATTTACTTACCTTGGCTAATCGCATTGCCGCTGATTGCGGTCTGGAGTTATCTACTCGATGGCATTTTTATCGGCACGACACAGGTTAAAGCGATGCAGGATACGATGATGATTTCGGTGCTCGGCGTCTTTTTACCTATCTGGTGGTTAACTCAATCGATGGGTAATCATGGGCTTTGGTTGGCACTGGTGAGTTTTTTTATCGCCCGAAGCATCACTGGCGGCTGGGTTTACTGGCACTTTACAAAAACTAATCGCTGGGGTCTCCCTGCGAACCAGTCGTTTTAGCATGCCATTAAAATGCAACCGGGTGATCTCTATTCAAGACAGCACCCGGTAACGTCCTCAAGAGGGCGGGTTCGGATCTAACAATCGAATAGGTTCAGCTTTAACCTCCTTGGGTTTGGTGGCTTGAGCAGAAAGTCGATCCTCGTGCTTCTCTTTGTGCACCCGAGTATCGATCTCTTTAGGGTCAGGGCGACCATCTAAGCGCAAAGAGTCACTGAAACCACACTCAATACACTCACGATATTCACGCTCCTCATCTCGTGCATGCGCACCGAGTCCATTTTGCCACAGCGGGGGGCAGACAGCCCCGGCGATAAAGCGCTTTACTGGTTCCATAATCGCCTCAGGCTGCTTTAACGATACCGTTATGACGCAATAGCGCGTCGACCTTAGGTTCACGCCCTCTAAAGGCAACGAACAGCTCCATCGGCTCTGCCGAACCGCCTTTCTCTAGAATGTGGCTTCGGAAGGCTTCACCAGCCGTCGGACTAAATACACCTTCCTCCTCAAAGCGTGAGAAGGCATCAGCCGAAAGCACTTCTGCCCATTTATAGCTGTAATAACCCGCCGCATAGCCTCCCGCAAAGATATGACTGAAACTATGCTGGAAACGATTCTCTTTAGGCGGTGTGATTACGGCCACCTGTTTTCGGACGTCATCCAGCACTTGCTGAACGTCGGTGGCACCCGCTTCAAAAGATTGATGCAGTTTGAAATCAAATAGCGAAAACTCAAGCTGTCTGACCATCATCATGCCCGCTTGGAAGTGCTTAGCCGCCAGCATATTCTCAAGCAACTCATTAGGTAGCGGTTCGTTGGTTTCGTAATGACCCGACATGAGCGCCAAACCTTCAGGTTCCCAGCACCAGTTTTCCAAGAACTGGCTTGGCAATTCAACCGCATCCCAAGCAACGCCATTAATACCGCTCACCTCTGGATAATCCACACGAGTAAGCATGTGGTGTAATCCATGACCAAATTCATGGAACAAGGTTGTCACTTCATCATGGGTTAACAGCGCCGGTTTGTTACCCACAGGTGGGGTAAAGTTACAAACCAAATAGGCAACGGGAAGCTGTATTTGACCATCTGCTAGGCGACGACGATCACGGCAATCGGCCATCCAGGCACCACCGCGCTTATTGCTTCGGGCAAAGGGATCTAAGTAACAATACGCAAGGGTTTCACCGTCTCGAGATAAACGGAAAAATCTTACATCCTCATGCCAGGTATCGGCGTCTACCTGTTCTTCAATACGAATGCCAAATAAACGCTCGACAATGCCAAACAATCCATTCAGTACTTTAGGTAGAGGGAAGTAGGGGCGAAGTTGCTGCTGTGATACCTGATAACGTGACTGCTTTAATTTCTCAGCATAATAGCTGATATCCCAAGGCATCAACTGTTCAGTACCATCCAACTCTTTGGCGAAGGCGGTAAGATCGGCTAAATCCTGTTCAGCAACGGGACGGCTTTTTTCCGCTAAATCATTCAAAAAGCCAATCACTTGATCGCCGTTTTCAGCCATCTTAGTGGCCAATGACAGATCGGCATAGGTTGCAAAGCCTAACAATTTAGCCAGCTCTTGTCTGAGCGCCAAAATCTCGTTCATGATCGGACCATTATCCCAACGCCCGGCATTGGGGCCTTGATCGGATGCCCGCGTCGAATAAGCGCGATACAGCTGCTCACGCACCGCCGATTGATCCGCATAGGTCATCACAGCATAGTAGGAAGGAAAGTCCAAGGTAATCACCCAGCCGGTCAAATCGCGGACTTTCGCGGCGTTGGCGGCCGCTTCAATGGCGTCTTCAGGCAAACCTTGCAAATCGGCTAACGCTTCGGTGTGGTAATACCAACCCTGTGTAGCATCCAGCACATTTTCCGAGAAGGTGTTGGTAAGCTCGGAAAGACGCTTCTGTATCTCGGCATAACGCTGTTGCTCTGCTTCGGGCAGTGCAATACCAGAGAGCTTAAAATCACGTAGAGTATTCTGCAACACCTTCTGTTGCGCCTTATCCAGTGTGGCGAAGTACTCACTCTTGGCTAAGCGTTCATAACCCTTGAAGAGTCCTTTATGCTGACCCATCTCTGTCCAATAGGCGGATAACTTCGGCAAACAGGCATTGTACGCCTGACGTAGCTCATCCGAGTTCATCACACCATTCAGATGCGACGCGATGGACCAGGCATAACCTAACTTATCACCCGTATCTTCTAAGCGTTGTACAAAGGAATCCCAATCATGATCCTGCTCTGTTTCGGTTAAGGCTTTCACCAACTGACGGTTTTCCTCAATCAAGGCATCGATGGCAGGCTCTATCTGTTCAACCTTAATTTGACTAAAAGGCGGTAACTGCTGGGGATGAAGTAAAGGGTTTTGCATAATCTGCCTCATGTAAGTGAAAAGCCTTTCAACAGGCCAATCCGTGATCTGTATCAATCTTGTGGTATACAATGGGGAAAAGTTCATCACTTTTCAACTGATCAATAGAGTATTCCATGCATATACGTAGCTATCAGGGCAAACAGCCCATTCTTGGCAAGGCCGTTTTTGTTGACCCTACCGCGGTTGTTCTTGGAGATGTGGAAATAGGGGAGGACTCCTCTGTTTGGCCATTAACCGTGATTCGCGGAGATATGCACCGTATTCGTATCGGTCGTTGTACCAGCATTCAAGATGGCTCTGTACTGCATATCACCCACGCAGGCCCATTCAATCCTGACGGCTTTCCACTCGTCATTGGTGATGAGGTCACTGTAGGTCATCAAGTCACTCTGCATGGTTGCACCATCGGTAATCGCGTACTGGTTGGCATGGGCAGTATGGTGATGGATGGCGCGGTTGTGGAAGATGAGGTGGTGATCGGCGCAGGAAGCCTCGTAGCACCGGGTAAGCGCTTAGAAAGCGGTTATCTGTATGTGGGCCGTCCTGCCAAGCAAGTGCGACCTCTGACCGAGAAAGAGCTCGCTTTTTTTAGCTACAGTGCAAACAACTATCGGAAGTTGAAGGATCTGCATTTGCAGGAGGAGTGGAGTCAGTAAGCTCAGCTTAGATTTTGACCTTTCAAGCTTCTAAACAGTTTTAGAAGCTTGAATCTGGCTCTTTTAAAAACGCAATCTCTTCATCCGTCGAGACACGCCCTAATATATGATTTCGATGTGGATAACGTCCAAACCGATCAATGATCACCTTATGTTTGCACTCGAACTCTAGGCTATTCGCATTACCCAATGCCTCATACAGCTTGATCGCCTGTTGATGAATGACTTTAGACTCACTGTGCATAAAGGGAAGGTAAAGAAAACTCCTCTCCGTAGGCGGTAATTCAAGATCAAACCCTTTGGAGATCGCGAACTGTGCTAATGCCAAGGCAAGAGGATCCGATGCAAAAGATTCGGGCGTGTCACGAAAGATATTACGAGAGAACTGATCAAGAACGATGACTTCAGCCAAACTACCTGCTGGGGTTTCACGCCATTCAAATAATTCACCCGCTTTAGCTTGCTGATGGAGCGAGCCAAACCTAGTCTGAATCATTAAATCCAACTGGTGGTTTTTTTCCCACCATTGCCTGGGTTCAAGTTCTTTAAACCAAAAATCTAATACGTGTGACTGCATAAACCTTCTCCATTAAAGGGGACGGGTGATACTGACTTGAACCGATGCTAGCAAATGATTTGCTGCACCTTAGTAAGCAAGTGACTAGTCTTTCTGCAAGGCATTATTAAGACATTGTAGACTATCTGGGCCCGCTTCTAATCGAAGACAGTTGTTTGATTCTTGTTCCCAAGTCGCTGCTGAGGCTAAATGCAAATGAACAGCCACCTTCGATTGGGTGATACCATCAAGCAAACCTGCTGGAATCCAGACAAGATCAGTGTTCTTAAGTTGATTGGGTACTGGACTACCACACACAGAACAAAAATCACTTCGATAGCCTGTTGGCTTTTGAAAAGAACGTATTTCTGATTGACCTGAAAGCCAGCGAAAGTGCTCTTCCTTGACCAAGGTAGCTGCATTGGCAGAAGATCCCGTAGCCTTGCGACACAAAGAACAGTGACATTGATAAAGATTAGGCAGATCACCTTCTATTTCAAATGACACCGAACCACACAAGCATTCGCCTTTCATTTTATGCATCCAAGCACCCTATGCCGTCGTGAATTGAAATTGCGCTACGTGATATATTCTAAAAGATCTTACTCCGACCCCGATTTACATAGAACAATTACAGCCCTCTACCCGTCATTAAAAAAATGCTCCCAATCCTTTCGACCTCTCTGTCGTGCTAGATTGGCTGCTTTTTCGGTAATCATATGCCACATTAATCTGTTGAACAGTCCAACCATGAGCACTTTGCTCT
>JAJOJN010000002.1 GCA_021208565.1 Nitrincola sp. | reverse complement strand
CAAAAAACGCCGACTTTTAATCGTGTCAGCCTGAGCGGTAATCGCCGCAATTGATAACGCAAGTGCACAAGAAGCGGTTGCCAATTTGGTTTTTGATCTGTTTCATGGGTCTGATCCTATTTAATTGATACATCGAATCAGACTAGAGCAGCTTTTATGCCAATCTATTGAATTGCATATTTTTCAATGAGTTTACGAATGTGAATGAGTGGAATGAGCAGCTCTTGAAACTCAAGGGTGTAATACCTTGCGTTATAATGGTGCGGCGCAACAAAGAAACGAGCTGAATCTGTGCGTTAGGGTAGAGTGGCTTCGAGTTGATCACCTAGACCAATACCGCGCAGCTCAAACCAACCTTGATTCACTTCTAAGGCAAAATTTGCAGGTTCATCGGCACAATGCAGCTCATCGGATAAGGGTTGCATATCATTAAGTTGCATAATGGTGAAGGACTCATCGAGGAAAGCAATGGTTAATGGAATATAGGTATTGCGCATCCAGAAGCATTGTCGAGATTGGGTGTCTAAAATGAACAGCATACCGATATGATCAGGCATTTCGGTACGCCACATCAGGCCTCTAGAACGTTGCGAAGGGGTCAGTGCAACTTCAGCCAACAGGCGATGCTCTCCCTGACGAAACTCTACAAATTCAGCCGCTTGTGAGTGGCCGAGAAAGATAAGAAAGAAAAAAAACGCTCAGCGTTTTGATCAGCCCACGAACCATATTAACCCTTAGCTTGCTGTTTTTGCTTCGCCGCTGCTTTTCGAGCGGCTTTCGCCGCACGATTTTTCTCAGCCGCCATGAGTGCTTCTGCACCAAGATGGGCTTCGCCTCGAGCTTTTGCTAATTCCATCTGTTCTTGGCGTGCTCTGTGTCGTTGACGCTGGGCGTCTGTCAACTGATCATGGCAGTGATGACAAGAAATACCCTCTTCATAATGCGGGTGTTGACGATCTGCTGCTGATAAAGGAGCGCGACAGCCAGCACAGAGAGTATAGTCACCCGGCTCTAATTGGTGATTCACTGTCACGCGATTGTCGAATACAAAACACTCGCCCTGCCATAAGGACTCGCTTGCAGGCACCTCTTCGAGATATTTTAAAATACCGCCATGAAGATGATAGACCTCTTCAAAACCCTGTTCTTTTAAAAAAGCGGTGCTTTTTTCACAGCGAATACCGCCGGTGCAGAACATAGCCACTTTTTTTGTGTTTTTGAGGATCCAGTGCTTGGCTAACATAGGCAGGAAACTCACGGAAAGTATCGGTATGGGGATCAATCGCCCCTTTGAAGGTGCCAATTTCTACTTCGTAATGATTCCGTGTATCAACCAGTATCACGTCGGGATCAGAGATTAACGCATTCCAATCTTTAGGTTCGACATAAGTTCCGACAACATGGCGTGGATCGATTCCTTCAACGCCAAGGGTGACAATCTCTTTTTTTCAACTTCACTTTGGTGCGATAGAAGGGCTGTGTATCGGTCGAAGACTCTTTGTAGTCGATGCCTTCAAAGCGTTGATCTTGGGCAAACCAGCTTTTAAGTTCATCAATTGCCTCGGGTGAACCGGCTACAGTTCCGTTAACCCCTTCTTTAGCTAAGAGTAGCGTGCCACGAATCTGTCGAGATTCCAGTAGGTCCTGCAGCACAGGGCGCAAGTCTTTGTAGTCATTCAGTTGAACAAATTTATACAGGGCACAAACGCGAATATCAGACATGGACCTACTCGTGGGTATTGGCTTGGCAATCGAGTTGCCAAATAGTTGATCAAAATACGAGGCTATTCTACCACAAGCTTTGCTTTTTGTGCGGCAAACCAAAGTTGATCCAGTTGATTTAACCACTGGTGCATGGCTTGCCAAGGGTGCTTGATCTCTAGATCAGGCAGGTGTTGTTGAATCAGGTTTTTTTCATCCTGAGTTAAACTGAGCATTCGGTCGAGAGCAATGGCATCGATCCATGGATTCCCAATAACGGCATATTCCCAATCGATCAGTAGAAAACCAGTGTCCGTCATTACTAGATTATCGATATGAATATCTTGGTGGATGACACAGAACTGATCTGTCTTCCAGCGATGGGCAATGTCCATTAACTGGCTGACTGGCTTGGTGTCGATAGTGGAAGCCAATGAAGCGTAGTGGCGAATCAGTTTTGGGTAGTCCATTTGACTCAGTGGAATCTGTTGTTGCCATAAGGTGATGATGGCTTGAATCAGCTGTTGACGTTGAGTCGAAGAAATCTCACCTCTTGGACTGGTTTCTAGCGCTGCCTCAAAGAGGATCCCTTCTGATGAGTCGATCACTAACTTGGGTGCCCAAGTAAAAGCTTGAAGATGAGTTAACGCCAAACGTTCATTGGCTCGATTCGCCCCGGGTGGTGTTGGTCCGAATTGACGCCAAATATAGCAATGATTTTCTGTGGTTAAGCGCCAATGATGATTGCTAAACCCATGGCCTAAATATTCGGTTAGGGTCAAGGTCCCGATTTTTTCCAAAATAGTGTTTGGAAGGTCTAGTGCAGGTACGTTTTCAGGATGGTGACAAAGATTGGTCATGCTATACTCTGGTATATCTCATCGGGGTGCCGTTGGCTGAGAGTTTACCCGTTGAACCTGATCCAGTTAACACTGGCGTAGGAAATGAGGCTAAATTGATCTTCCTCTTGTTTCTTTTTTAGCGCCGGTGTCCCTTAAGCCGGAGTCTTTTGTGAATATTCATTCAGTATTGCGTTCAGTATGTCTAAGTAGTGCGCTGGTATTACTGCCTGCTCAGGCGATGGCCGATCCTCTGCCGGAGCTTACCGTATACACCTACAGCAGCTTTACCAGCAGTTGGGGCCCTGGCCCTGTACTTAAAGAAGCCTTTGAGGCCGTCTGTGAGTGTCGGTTGAATTATGTGAGTAGTGATGATGGCGTCTCCCTATTAAATCGGCTGCGCTTAGAGGGTGATCGTACTCGCGCAGATGTGGTAATGGGTATCGACGATATGCTGATGCCGCAAATGAAGCGATTAGGGTTGGTCAAACCTCATCATATTGATCTGAATCAGATTCCTCTTAAGGCGACGCTTAACTGGGATGATCGGCACTTCATTCCTTTCGATTACGGTTTCTTTGCTTTTATCTATGATCGTGAGCGCGTCACTGAGCCGGCTAGGTCAATGGCCGAGTTATTAGCGAGCGATGCCAGTGTGATTTATCAAGACCCGCGCACCAGCACACCGGGGCAAGGGTTAATGAATTGGATCTCCTTACTGTATGGCAATGAAGCTGTCGACGCTTGGCGTCAGTTAGCGCAGAACACTGTTACGGTGACTAAAGGCTGGTCCGAAGCCTATGCAATGTTTTTGCAAGGAGAAGCGGATTATGTCCTGAGCTACAGTACCTCGCCAGCTTATCATCAATTGGTTGAAGAGAAAGATCAGTATGTTGCGACCGTTTTTGCCGAAGGTCATTTGGCACAGATTGAAGTTGCAGGTATCTCAGCCTTTAGCTCACAGCCTGATTTGTCGCGTCAATTTCTCAATTTCTTACTGGAGCCAGAAACACAATCGATGATCGCTCAACATAATTGGATGTTACCTGTCAGGTCAGATGTAGAACTTCCTGATGCCTTTAGTGCTGCTGAGCGAAAGGCGTTAACGCTCTCCGCCGAAGAGGCAGATACGAATAGACGTGAGTGGTTGAGGATATGGCGAAGTGCCGCTGGCCAATAGCTTAATACCGCTTAGCTCGCCCACCGGTCTATCCCTTGCAACCAAGCACTGGCTTGGTTGGCTGAGTGTTGGGCTGATTGTGTCATTAAGCCTGCTCGCTTTTGTGGCCTTGTCGGGTTGGCGGGAAGACGTGGCGGCAAGTGATTTGTGGCGAGATGCTTGGTTTTGGCAAGTCGTACGCTTTTCGCTCTGGCAAGCGACTTTGAGTGCAGGTTTGTCAATTCTGTTAGCCCTACCTATTGCTAGAGCCTTGGCTTTAGATCGTCATTTGCTGGGTCGAAAGGCTTTTTTAAGCTGGTGTTTGCTCTGTTTTGTGATGCCCTCCTTAATTCTTATTACAGGGATTGTCGCACTGTTTGGGCGGTCAGGATTTATTTCCCCTTGGCTGGGAGAAAGTTGGCGCTTATACGGGTTAAATGGCATCTTACTGGCTCATGTTTTCCTTAACTTGCCGTTTGCTATTCGAGTGCTGACGTTGCAATGGCGGTCCGTTCCTTCGGCGGCCTGGAAGCTTTCTGCGCAGTTGGGTTTTTCTCCTTGGCAAACGTTTAAATGGGTTGAATGGCCTGTATTAAGAGGTGTTCTGCCGGCTGTCGCTGGATTTGTTTTTTTTGCTCTGTTTCAATAGCTTTGCCGTGGTGCTTGCCTTGGGGGGTGGTCCGGGTGCCAGCACCTTAGAGGTCGCTATCTATCAGTCCTTGAAGTATGACTTTAACCCATCGGAAGCACTGTTTTTGGCTTGGACACAACTGTTTCTGGCGGGCAGTATCTATCTCCTGTTGAGTCGATTGGGTCGTTTTCAATGGTTGGCGCCCAGTCAGTCACATCGTGATCGCTGGTTGCCTCAGCAACCTAGATGGATGGTTGGATTCGGTCGACTCAGTTATCTGTTCGCTTGGCTTTACTTGACGCTACCCATCTTGGTGCTTTTTCCAATGGCATTAAAAGCGGATCTGTTATTGCTGCTGAATACTGGCATTCTGAGTATTCTACTGCGTTCCTTGATGTTGGCTGTTGCTGCATCTTTCTTAGCCTTGCTGCTGGGACTTTCTATCCTGTCACTCTGGGCAGATTTGCGACATAGTCGCTGGCATCATGTGATCGCTGGGATTGCTTTATACCCCCTTGTTGTTCCGACTATGGTGCTATCGGTCGGGTTGTATATTTTGATGATGCCTTATTGGGATTGGTATCAATGGGGCTGGATAGCCATTGTGGTGATGAATGCTGTTGTGGTGTTGCCTTTTGTCTTTAAGCAATTGCATCCCCAGGTGATAAATTTCCATCAGCAATACGGTCGCTTGCAAGCGGATCTCAATCATGATCGCTTGACCTGCTGGCGCAAAATCTACTTACCCTATTTGAAGCCAGTGTTGTTACAGGTACTGGCCATGAGTTTTGTATTGGCGCTGGGTGATATGTCGATCTTTGCTATTTTTGGTAACGATGACTGGCGTACCTTACCCTGGCTCATTTATACCCTAGCTGGCAGCTACCGCATTGCCGAGGCAGCGTTAGTGTCTTTGTTGCTGTTATTGTTTGCTTTTTTGGCATTAAGATGGTTAGAGAAATGAGCGTGAAATGGCAAGATACACTGATCATCGATCAACTCTGTATTCAGCGGGGGCAGTTGCAATGGCAGCATGACTTCATCTTAAAAGCAGGTCAGTTGATGGTGTTGATGGGTGAAAGTGGTTCCGGGAAAACCAGTCTGTTGGAGTGTTTAGGTGGCTTCTTACCAGCGCAATCAGGTCGTATTCTTTACGGAAAGCAATCTATTGAGCAGTTACCACCCCAAAAGCGCCCTGTGTCGAGTCTTTTTCAACAACATAACCTGTTTGAGCATCTGTCCATTGCACAGAATTTACGCTTGGGTTTTCAGCGAGGTCAGCCCAATCAAGTGCAGTGGCGGTCTGTCATACAAGCCTGTCAGCAATTAGGAGTGGATCATTTAATTGAGCGCTTTCCCAGTGAATTGTCGGGCGGTCAGCGGCAAAGAGTCGCCTTGATTAGAACGGTTCTTAGAGATCAGCCGGTATTGTTACTCGACGAGCCATTCAGTGCGCTGGACGAAGAGACCAGAGTGACGGCGGGTGATTGGGTAAAAGAGCAGATTGATAAGCGCGGGCAAGCCGCATTGTTGGTTTCTCATCAGCAAACGGACAGTGAGCGCTGGGCTGATCAGCTCATTAAGCTCTGACCAGCCCATTGCTTTTTGAGTCTACTGCAAAGTTATTTCAGTTCGACCTCAACACCCAGTTCAAAACCAGAACCATCAACACCTAACCAGAAAGCGACTTTTTCATAGATTTCCGCCATGTAAAGTAACTCTGCTGTGTCCATCGCATCTGTGTTGGGAAGTTGAGAGCTGATCTCGGCTAGACTAGCAAAGGTGTCGCTTCTAAGATGCCCATAGAGCATTAAATCTGAACGACCCGCTGGCTGATTGAGTTCGGTTTTAAGTTGAGAAGGCTGGTCTAGGCCTACGCCGAGTAAGATCGCTTTATCAGACATGGCGGCATGCACGCTAGGTGTGTCTGGCGGCAGTAAGCTGGGATCAACCTGTTTGACTTCGCCATTGCTCTGTAAGTTCAAGCTGGCAATTTGAGGTACAAACATACTGATGGCGGATACCAAGCCTTGTGCATTGGGTGTTGCAAAGCCGATGACTCCGCTACCTGTTGGTTGCATAGGGTCCATAGTAAAGCTATCAATGCGCACATTAATGCCACTCAGTGCTGGGCCGACTAACATGGTCATCGGGTTATTGGTCAGTAAGCCTAATTCACCCCACATTTCATTGATGCCTTCCAATTCAGGGCAGGTAAATGGAATGGTTCTCACTTGTCCAGCATATTTCTGCAATGCACGAGTGACGGCAGGGATATCCAGTGCTATCCCAAGGCTGGCTATACCTTGACCACTACCTAAACCTGGCACGGAGGTGGTGAGACTGCTGAGGTCATCGGCGATATCGGAACTGGTCGCCAATCTGACACTTGCACTAATGCGTTGGGTATCAACTGCATGCAGCCCCATCACTATCGCCGGAAAGAGATGCGTTAAGCGGTCGATATCACTTCGGCACTGTTCAACATCTAAGGGGTCAGCACCGCCGGCAGCCATTAGCGCTTGAGTGGCAGGGTGTACTGGTGAAATAACCTCATGAACAATTTTTTTGTGTCGAGAAGCGACCACTGCCATAAGGGCTGTATTGATAGCGTTGTTCAAGCTGCTCAATCGCACCACTCTGCAACAAACTTAAATTGGGCAAGGTTAGGCCAAAAAGCTCTTCAATAACGGCTTGCTCGACGGTCGAGGGTAGTAGACCAATAATTAACTGCTCATCCTTAATGGTGATGAAACTTTGCAGAAAGCTCTCTGCTGATGAATGCCAGTAATGAGTATCACCGAGTTGTGAGGTTTGTAGATCGATTGCTAGATCGGTGATCATTGATTCAAAGAAAGATCTAAAGCGCTCTTCGTTGTGTAGTTCAATACGTATCGCAGGCAGCAACCCTAAGCCGTAAACAGCGGAGCGTGCATTAGGCATCATGCCTCTTTCATGGTAGTCCTCTAGCGTATTGACCTGATCAAAGGTTCGCAGAAGGCCGACTACAATATCTAAAAAGTTGGCAATTGCTTCATCATCTGTCTCATCGCGTAATACTTCCAATTCGGCGATCTGAAGCTCTATATCTTCCATGGTGCCCAACTTCTCAATCAGTGCCATGGCATCGGCCTCTGATAGTCGCTCACGACTGGCAAAAAAGTAAGGCGTGCTGGCAGGGATTTGACTTAACCAGCGGTCTTCAGCTACGGCAGGGGTTGAGGAATCTGAAGCCGTTTGTGAGGGCTCATCATTGCTACAACCGCCGAGCAGTAACAAGACGCCTAGCAGTGAAGTCGCGGCTAAGCCAGTCGTTTTAAAAGGTGTGGAGTGAGTTAACATGGTTTCTTTCCTGTAATCCCTGTCTAATCGTCGAATTGAAAGACTAAGTAGAACACCATAAATGAATGCTGGCAATCAGGAGTTGGTCAGAATTTGTTGAAGATCAACCAGGACGACTAGACATCATGGTTTGATTTAAGGATCATGCGCGTTTGTTTTCGTGAGTTTGCCAGCCCTATGTCGATTCTACTTTCTATCAGTTTTAAATTTGTGTTTCTGTTTGCTCCCTTCTTTGTGGTGTCGATGTTTTTGTCCTTAACACGAACCGATACGCGGAAAACACGTCAATCCATCGCTAATCGTGCCGTCTTTGCGGCGCTATGTATCAGTTTGATCCTGTTCTTCTTCGGAGCTCAACTTTTCGAAGTGCTTGGCATTACTCTGGACTCGTTTCGAATTGGTGCAGGTATATTGCTTTTCTTATCTGGGGTGAGTTTAGTGCGAGATGGTGTGCGTGCTAATGCGGAAGTGCCCAAGGAGCAACGTGATGATATCTCTGTCGTGCCGCTCGCGATTCCTACCATCATTGGTCCGGCGTCTATCGGTGCGATTCTGGTTTATGGTGCAGAATTAGAGGGCATGGATCTGTTTTACGGGGTTATCGGCTTAGTGTTAGCGTTGTTGTTTTTTATTAGCTTGCTTACATCTGGCCTCTTGGCTAGAAAAGATCCTCGGCCGAACTGGTTTGAATGTGCTGAGTAAAGTGACTGGACTGGTCTTAGCCGCCATGGCCTCACAAATTATCCTGACGGGTATTCATGGATTCATGGCGAGTATGAGCTAAGACCTGTTAACCCCGTGGTTGATTATCTTTGAAACAGAAAGTTCGCAATCAGTTCCTTGCCACCTTCCGTTGCAAAGGATTCGGGGTGAAATTGAATCCCTTGTATCGGATAGGTTTTGTGGCGAACACCCATAATCTCAAAGTTTCCGCCCCGATGGATACGGGCGTGATCGGTGAAGTCCTGACTAGGTAGGTCACCCACGCTCGCAGTCACTTCCAAACACTCCGGTAGGCTTTCAGCCTCAGCGATCAAAGAGTGATAACGCATGATCTCTAGTTGATCGGGAATATTCTTAAACATCCCTTCGCCATTGTGTTGAATCGGACTGATTTTACCGTGCATTGGTAATGGCGCTTTGACAATCTTGCCTCCAAAAACATGCACGATACCCTGCATACCCAAGCATACGCCTAGAAGGGGAGTGTCAGTGCCTATCTCTTTGATTACCTTGCACAGATGCCAAAGTAATGCTCATCATCCGGTGAGCCTGGACCCGGTGAAATGATAATGCGATCAGGGTTGAGTTGGCGTACTTCCTCAAGTGTGATCTGGTCATTACGTTTCACATCAACCTGAAAGCTTTCTAACTGACCGTGAATCTGTGCCGTTGATAGGATTTCACCGATATATTGGTAGAGATTGTAGGTGAAGGAGTCGTAGTTATCGATGATTAGAATTTTCATAGGGATGGCTCTCCGTCACCGACTAAAAAAGGTTCTAGCGCTTTACGTGTGCCGGCAAACTTGCGGCGGATCTCTTCATATTCATCCTCAGGATTGGAGTCGTAGACATTGCCACCGCAGGTTTGTACGTAGGCTGCTTCACCCTTGGCGAATACCGTACGTATGGGAATCGCAAAGGTGCAATCACCGTTAAAGGAAAAGTTACCGACTGCTCCGCCATAAGGACCGCGACCATCGGTTTCTAAGGCATCAATGATTTTCATCGCCTCAATTTTGGGTGCTCCGGTCAGTGTGCCAGCCGGGAAGTTGCTGGCTAATGCGGAGAACATGTCTTCTTTTTCGGAGATAATGCCAACAATTTCGCTAGAAATATGCTGTACGTGACTGAAACGTTTGATGTCCATCAAGCTACGGACTTTAACCGTACCAAAACGGGCTACACGACCTATATCGTTGCGATGCAGATCGACAATCATGTTGTGTTCCGCGATCTCTTTTGGATCATTCAAGAGTGCGCGAGCTAATTGCGTATCTTCGATAGCGTCTTTACCACGTCGCGTTGTACCGGCTAAGGGGAAGGTTTCCATCTCGCCTTGGCGCAAACGGAAAAGCAGTTCTGGGCTGGCGCCAATCAGTTTTTGCTCTCCAAACTTGAGGTAGTACATCTGCGGAGAAGGGTTGACCTCGCGCAGTTGTTGATAGAGGTTGAGCGTATCGCCTTTTAGACTGAGGTACTTTTTAAAGCCGACCTCACACTGAAACACCTTGCCCTCGATGATATCCTGCTTCACCTTCATCACAGCATCAGCGTGTTGTTCGCGCGTCATGGTTTCACCCGTGAAAGCGATTTCCAGCTTGCCATTATCAGGACTAGGGGCTTGAATCAGTTCGTTGACCAGATCCATGCGGTTTTCTGCGTAGTGGAAGTAGATGACTTCTCCCGTCATCTTATCGAGGATGAGGCCATCTTTATAAAGTCCAAAACGGAAGGCATCAAACCAGTCGCTGGTTTTCAATGACAAGCTAGGTTCAAAATAACCCATGGCGTCATAGCCGATATAGCCAGTTAAGCCGCCAGCATATTTTCGAGAGATGATATTCTGCGGCATGATGTCACGCAGCAGGTAATAAGGATTTTCGCTGGTGTAATGCTCTTGCTTGCCATCACGATCTTCGATGGTAAGTTGATCCCCATTGGCATAAAGAAGTTTTCGGGATCAAAGCCGATGATGGAATAGCGGGAGAAGTGACTATCTTCGCCCAAGGATTCCAGCATGAAGCAGACATCAAAACGTTTTTCGATTTTGCGAAACAGGTCAAAAAAATCACCATCAGCAGTCACAGTGACATATTGAGGTTTGCGAGGGAGTTCAATTTTTTCAGGTCGACGGGTCATAATGGGCTCTTATCAGTCTCGTTTCAGTGCGCGTGCACCGCGAGAAACAGTCGCAATACCGACACCCAACTCCTCGGCAATCCGACGTTGGGGCTCTCCGGCTTTTAACCGCTTTAGAATCTGTAGACGTTTTTGGAATTTCACTCAGCTCGGCCGGTGTTAGCAGGCTTTGGAGGAGTTCCAAGAGCGCCTGAGGGTCTTTGGCATCAAGCAGTGTATCTAACAGTTCTTGGGTATAGGGATCTAGTGTATTCATGTACTAGTACACTATCACATGGCCCGAAAAAGAAAAAGGTTTAATTCATTTGACGATAGCGTTGGTGAAGGATAGCTACTCGCTCGGTGTAGGCTTGAGTTTCCGCAAAAGGAGGAATGCCACCATAGCGTTGAACGGCACCCGGACCAGCGTTATAGGCTGCAGTTGCTAAGCGAATATCACCATTGAAACGCTCCAGCATCCAAGAGAGATATTTGACCCCGCCATAAATATTTTGGTTAATATCCATGGCGTTACTGACACCTAAGTCCGATGCGGTGGGCGGCATGAGTTGCATTAAGCCTTGAGCACCTTTGGGTGAGATCGCTTGTGGATTGAACGCCGATTCGGCATGAATAACGGCTCGCACAAGGGCAGGGTCCACATTAAATCGACGCGCTTCACGTTCAATTTCCGCAGCGAAACGATCGGTAAAGAGTTGTGTGGTGTGCCAGTTGACGGTTGAGCGTGGGCTGCAGGCGAAACACTCAAATCGTCGAATCTCGTAGGCCACGCCTGATGTCGGACGTTGATCGGTAAAGGATAAGGTTCCTGAGGGCGATCGGTAGGTGTAGATATTTTGGCTTCGTACCTGAGCTGCAGGTTTAGCGGGAGTGACATTCACTGCAGAGCCTGCGCCACTACCGACATTCGTGAATTCAACACGCCCATCAGGATGGACGATTCGACGTATCCCTGAGTCAGCATGAGCAAAGCCTACCACCCAAAGACTGGTGGCAATCAATCCACAAATGATAAAGGTTATGGGTCGTCGCATGCTGATATCGTGTTGACTAAAATATTTACCTATTATGACACAAGATTTTCAACTTGGTTAACCCCATGAGTTTTATAAGGGCTTTATCTTGGCATCACTTTCACACTGTTGAGTGACTCAAGGGGTTCGGGTCTTCCCAAATAGTATCCTTGCACATAATCTACGCCGATTTGGCGAAGAATATCGAGTGACGCCGAGTCTTCAACAAATTCAGCGATCGTTTTTAACCCCATAATATGACCGATATTATTAATTGAAGCGACCATCGCCTGATCAATGGGGTTATTAGCGATCTCTTGGATGAAAATGCCATCGATCTTCAAATAGTCGACAGGTAGCTGTTTAAGATAACCAAAAGAAGACAATCCGCTGCCAAAGTCATCTAGCGCAAATTGACACCCTAGTTGTTTCACGTTCATGAATGAAAGTCCCGCATTGTCTGGATCAGCAATGGCAGCGGTTTCCGTCACTTCAAAGCAGATGTTTTTCGCAGGGACTTGATGCTTTTCCAATTGCGTTCGAATTAGATTCAAGCAGTCATCTCGGCCAATGGAGGCACCTGATAAATTTATTGCACAGAAAACGGGTTGTTTTTGCTGTTTAAGTTGATCTCCCATCCAGGCCAGGGTGTTGCGAATGACCCATTTGTCGATTTTTGACATCAATCCGAAACGCTCTGCTGCAGGAATAAATGCTCCAGGAGGAATTAAGCTACCCTTCGCATCGATCATACGCGATAGGATTTCATAGTGGGGCATGCCCTCGTTTTCAGCTTCAAGGGGGACAATTGGTTGGTAAAACAGCCTAAATAGATCTTTGTCGAGTGCCTCTTGTAAGCGGCTTGCCCACTGAATTTGACCCTGCCTTTGTTGAGTGTCTTGATCATCTGCTTGGAATAGTTGTACTCGGTTTCTACCTAAATCCTTGGCGGCATAACAGGCCGCGTCAGCATGGCTTAGCACCTCATCGAGACTACCGCTGTCTTCATTAATGCAGACAATTCCGATGCTCACTCCGACAGAGAAAATTTGCCCTTCCCAGGAAAAACGAAAAGCGGTAATGGTTTTGCGCAAGGATTCCGCTATCTCTAATCCTTTATCAACGGGGCAATGGCTGAGTAGAACTCCAAACTCGTCGCCACCGAGTCGCGCTAGGGTATCACTTTGACGCAAAATGGGTTTAAGCAGATTAGATAATTGTTTCAGTAGGGCATCTCCGGCTCGATGTCCGCAGGTATCATTCACGAGTTTGAATTGATCTAAGTCTAAGTAGCAGAGCAGGTGATGCGTTTTATCTTTTTGCGCATCGAAAATAAATTGCTCCAGCCGCTTTTCAAATTCACGACGATTGATTAATCCAGTGAGTGTGTCGTGCACAGCTTGAAATGTTAGCTGCTCCTGTAATCGATTGTGTTGAGTAATATCTTGCAGTGCGATTACCCAGCCCATGCTTTTTCCTTGCGGATCGAGAAGCGGAGCGCAGTTAAGTTGAACTTCAAAAAAACTCGTTACGATGGTTCTTCAGTTGATAAAGAGCCTTAGTATGGCTGCGAAGATGTTGCTGGCCTTTAGTGCCATTACATAAAGAAGAAACCTTTAGTTCGTTACCATCCATGGTATAGATGTTGATAAGCTCATCGATGGGTAACGCAAAAGCGTCTTCGAGGGGTTTGGCAAGGATCGCTGCCGCCATCGGGTTGATATAGACAGTATTCTTGTCAGCATCACAAGTGATTACGGCTTCTGTAATCGCTTCAAGAGTGACTTGAGCTAATTCCGAATGACGATGAAGCCTGGCTTCAATACGTTTGCGCTCGCGAATATCACGCAATATGGCACTGTACTGCACGCCTTCTTCAGTGGGGCTAGCTGTGGTGGTCACCTCAAGAGGTAAAGGCTCCCCCTTGTGATCACGAGCTATCACTTCATAAGGTCCGGGTTCTTGACTGCTGGCTAGGGCAACAAACAGACGATGAGGTGGTGTTGCGGGAAAGGTTTGACGGTTGCTCGGATGAAGAAGTGCATCAGTCGACTGTCCCACCAGTTGATGTGCCGGAAGATTAAATAAAATTTCAGCTCCGGGATTAGCGCTGGTAATGATGCCTTGATCCGAAAAGGTAATAATGCCATCACGCATATCGCGAACAATCAAACGGGTGCGTGTGACCATCCGATTAAGATTAGCGATGACACGATTATATTGTGCCGCAATCTGACCCACTTCGGTGAAAGGCTCAACGGGAACTTTTTGTTTTAAGTCACCACTACGTTCTTGCGTTTGCATAGCACTGAGAAGATCTGCTAATTCGGTTTTTGCGCCATGTTCAGATACATTTAATCCGTGATGTTCAGCTTCTAAAGAGACTCTCAGTGGTGAAAGTCTGTTTAGGAAGAGTAGAAAGGCGAAGGCTATGGGAAAAATAAAAAGGGCGCAGACAATAATTCCCAATAGCTGAATGCTCAGTTGATCAAGTCGATTAAGACCCGTGTCAATTAAGCTGAGATCACCTAATAAAGCCACAGCTAGTGTGCCCCAGATTCCGGCCGCTAAATGCACGGGCACTGCCGAAATAGCGTCATCCAATTGCATTCGAAACATAGCACGCTCGGCGGCATACATGCACAGAGCACCTATTCCACCGATTAGTGCTGCCGCAGGTGTTGAAACAACATGACAGCCGGCGGTAATAGCCACCAGCCCAGCGAGTGTGCCGTTAACGGTCAATCCAGTTGTTTGACTCTTGTCTTTATCTAATTGGGAAAGCAGCATGCCGATAAAGCCACCGGCTGAAGCGGCGATGATGGTGTTGACGATAATCCCGGCGATCGCCGTAGAAAAGCCAAGCGTGCTGCCACCATTAAAACCTATCCAGCCGATCATAAAAAATAACATGCCGAGAATAGCTAAGGGCATATTGCTGCCTGGGATTGACTGAACTTTACCCTCAACAAATCGACCTGTTCTTGGTCCGATGATCATCACCGCGGCCAAAGCGACCCAGCCTCCCACACTATGAACTACGGTACTTCCAGCAAAGTCAGTGAAGCCTAGAGACTCTAACCAGCCCGGTGTTAAATTGACGGCACCACTCCATACCCAGTGACCAAAAACGGGGTATAGAAACAAGCTAATTAAAGCGGTGATAATCAGGTAGACCTTAAAGCGGCTTCGCTCTGCAATGGCACCGGAGACGATGGTGGCAGCGGTAGCGCAAAAGGTGAGTTGAAAGAAAAAGAAGCTCGCGTGCCAAAATTCATCTTTGGTGAAATCAGCGATAAACCAACGCGTATCTATACTGAAACCTTGGTGAGCACCAAACATGATGCCAAACCCTACTAACCAATAGAGTAATGCTGCGACAATGAGATCGAATGCATTTTTTAGGGCAACATTAATGGCGTTTTTACTTCGAGTCAGGCCAGACTCAAGACATAAAAAACCTCCCTGCATGATGAGTACAAGGACGGCACCGATTAACAGCCATAGCGCGTCTAGCGCACTATTATCGGGCATATTACTTCTCCATTTCAGAGACGCTTGCACTTTTTGAGTGCATTGCTTGGCTAGATGGCAGTGCATGGGTCTTCATTGCACTGCCTGTTTAAAACCTAATGTAAAATCAAAAAGATCCTTTGCAGGTTTTATGCCAGCAAATAAGGCTACTGAAATGGAAAAAGTCGGATGGTTTAAAGTCGTCTAGCTCGAAATGAACGACCCTTTATCTTGCCTTGACGAAGATGTTCAAGTGCGTCGGCGGCCACGCGCTTATGCACCGCGATATAGCAGGCATGATCTCCGATATCGATCTTACCAATCAGTGATGCTTCAATTCCACCTGAACGCGTTAAGGCACCCAGCAGATCACCTGCTCGAAGTTTCTCTTTACGTCCACCGGCAATAGCAAGCGTTACCATATCAGCAGCAGGTGGTTGTCTGTCAGCAGAGGGAGGGGTAAGTTCAGCCAGTTTAGTCAATGGCTGAGATTGAAGGGCTTCAATGCGGCTCAAACGATGTTGATCGCGATCGCTGCAAAGGCTAATGGCCATGCCGCTTCGTCCGGCGCGTCCTGTGCGACCGATACGATGGACATAGACAGCAGGATCTTGAGGCAAATCAGCATTGATCACAAGATCTACCGCATCAATATCGAGACCACGGGCGGCGACATCAGTAGCGATTAGGTATCGACTGCTGCCATTACTAAAGCGGACTAACACTTGATCACGATCACGCTGTTCTAAATCACCATGCAAGGCCAAGGCTTTCAAGCCATACTCACGCAATGTAGCTTGCATCTCTTGGCAGGCTTGGCGGGTATTACAAAAAATAATGCTGGCTTCAGGTGCATATTCTTGTATCACGGATGCAACCGCTTCGCCTTTAGGTAGGCGCTCAATGTGCCAGACACGCTGATCTATGCGACTGGCATCGTGATGAAGTTCAACACTGACTCTGACGGGGTCCAACTGATAGGCGGCACTGATCGCTTCTATCTCATCCGGGTAAGTGGCTGAAAATAACAACGTCTGTCGCTGATCAGGTGTGGCGACAAGAAGTGTGCGAAGGTCCTCCTCAAATCCCATGTCCAGCATGCGATCCGCTTCATCCAGCACCACCATTTTAACGCTATCCAGTTTTAGCGTTTGCTTTCGTAGGTGATCTTTCAAACGACCCGGAGTGCCAACAACAATATGAGCACCATGTTCAAGTGAACCTATTTGAGGGCCAATCGGTTGACCGCCACATAGCGTGACAATCTTGATATTGTCCAAGTAGCGAGCAAGTTTGCGTAACTCCCCTGCCACCTGAGTGGCTAATTCTCGTGTAGGACATAACACCAGGCCTTGAATCGCAAACCAGCGAGGGTTGAGTGTTTCCAACATGCCGATACCGAAAGCTGCCGTTTTTCCACTGCCTGTTTGTGCTTGGGCAATCAGGTCACGCCCTTCCAATACCAATGGAACACTTTGCGCCTGTATCGGCGTCATCGATTCATAGCCCATGCTAGCGAGGTTATCGAGTGCCGCTGGAGGCAGATTTAATTGGCTAAATGCGGTTGAGGTGTCAACGGATGTGTCAGGGTTCGTCACTAGATGTCCACGCGAAAGAATAAAAAGTCATTGTAGCATAATTAATGATCAGCTTAGTGTCGTAAATCGACAGCGAATCGGCGTTTTTATCATGCTAGAGGAGGGGTATGCGTGAGACGCTCAGCTTGATACGAAATGAAGCGGTTGGCGTGGATTAATAGGGAAAAAGATATGTTCAGAGTGTTGTATGGTGTTTGGCCTCTGTTGTTAGGCATAGTGCTGATTATGTTGGGTAATGGCATGCACTTTACGCTGATAGGCTTAAGAGGTGATATTGAAGGTTTTTCTGCAACTGAACTGGCCATTATTACTTCAGGCTATTTTCTAGGTTTTCTCTCTGGCGCTCGTGTCACGCCGATCATGATCAGGCGTGTCGGACATATCAGAGTGTTTGCGGCCTTGGGCAGTTTTATGTCCGCCAGTCTGATCGCTTTTCCCTTGATTACAGAGCCCTGGGCATGGACGCCTTTGCGCATACTGATCGGTTTTTGTATGTCCGGAATTTATGTGACCGCAGAAAGTTGGTTGAACTATAGTGCGACTAATGAGACGCGGGGCAAGGTGCTATCCGCTTATATGATTGCACAAACATTAGGGATTATTGGCGCACAAGGGTTATTAACTCTCGGTGATGCGGCCACTTCGGTTCTGTTTATTGGTGCGTCTATTTTGGTATCAATTTCCTTCGCGCCGATCTTGCTGTCTGTCAGACCGGTGCCGGCGGTAGAGGTGGTGAGTCCTATGCGTTTTAGAGAGCTGTATCAGTCCTCACCGCTGGGAACGATCGGTATCTTTTTATTGGGTAGTATTTATGCCACTCAAGCTGGAATGGGCGCTGTTTATGGCACCCAAATAGGGCTTGAAGTTAATCAAATTGCATTATTCATCGCGATGCTTTTTGCCGGTGCCTTGATCCTTCAATATCCGATCGGCTGGTTATCCGATAGGGTGGATCGACGCAGTCTAATCTGTGTGGCATCCATTATTGGCGCCTTTTCCTGTGGATTAGGATGGTACGCTGATGGAAACTTAGCATTGCTTTTGGTCGCTGCATTTCTAGCCGGTGGGGTAACCACACCTCTGTATGCTCTTTTTCTCGCTTACACTAATGATACCCTCTCAGTTGAACAGATGCCTGCAGCCTCTGGAGGCTTGGTATTTACCTTTGGACTAGGGGCAATTTTGGGTCCCTTAGTTACTGGGTGGACGATGCAGGGGATAGGCGCCTATACCTTTTGGCCCGTTCTTGCCGTGACTTTTGTCGCGATAGCGGTCTATGCACTTTATCGAATGACCCAAAAAGCCAGTATTCCGGTCGCGCAAACCGAGAGTTACCTGAGTGTAACGCCAACTTCCTCGCCCGTCGCTGTTGAAGCAGCGAGTGTTTGGGCTGCCGAGCATGCCGAAGAGATAAGAGAGGAAGATAAGGCTTAAAATACTACTGCCAGAACCTATGGATTGTTGTTTGACTTGAAATCCTTGAATCGATAAGATGCCCCACACTCTTAGGGGAGTAATCGTTCGGTGTGACCGAAGTAGCAGTCAACATCATTGAACCTCAAGTTCATGGCTGTTACATCAAGTGTCTTTTGACATTTGACTGATGAGACCTAAGGTATCGATGCACACACGAGGGTAGGATGTGCATGGGTGCCTTTGGTTTAAATATCCTGCCCTGAGAACCTCATCACATGGAAGCTTTTCTGTTTTCTACGTTAGCCGTTGCCATCGCTGAAGTTGGTGATAAGACGCAACTTCTGTCCCTGTTATTAATCGCTAAATTTCGTAAACCTTGGCCCATTCTATTGGGTTTGACGCTGGCTACACTGGTGAATCATGGACTAACTGCCTATTTCGGTGGTTGGATTGCGAGCTTCGTCGATGGACTTTGGTTCCAGCTATTGATCGCATTGAGCTTCTTTGCAATGGCTGTCTGGGTGCTGATTCCTGATGAAGAGGATGAGGTAGATGGTCGTTTGGTGAAGTACGGTGCCTTTCTAACCACTTTGATTTTATTTTCCTTAGCTGAAATGGGTGATAAAACCCAAGTAGCCACTTTAATGTTGGCTATTCAATTTGAATCAGTGCTATGGGTTACGTTAGGAACGACTTTGGGCATGTTGATCGCGAATGTTCCCGTGATCTTTGCGGGTGGCTGGTTGTTACAACGCTTGCGTATGCAATGGTTCCATTGGGCGGCAGCGCTCATCTTTGCGGGTATGGGGGCTTGGATCTTAATTCATTTGATGATCAGTTGATCTCAGTCAAATAATCATACTTGCTATCCATAGATTAGGATGATAGATTGCAAATACAAATCATTATCATTTTAATTAAGGATAGTTTATGAGAAAGTTAATTCTAAGCGTTGCCCTCAGTGGTTTTTTTGCAACATCGGTCATGGCCAGTGGTGTAGAGCATTTTAAAGGGCTACCCGCTGAGACACTTGAGCAAGCTGTAGCTAACTTTGCTGAATACAATCAAAAGTTAGCGGCAGTTCTGGCGGGTGACATTGATAATCAAGCGATGGTAGAGGTTCATGAGTTGACCTATACGCTTGAAAATGCGCTGGAAAAAATTCACGCAGAAGTGGCTGAGCTGGTGGATACGCTAGAAGATCTTCATGTGGCCTCGGAAAAGTTCGACGCTGAAGATGTAAAAGCGCAGGGAGAGGCCTATCTGTCAGTGGCAACCACAATCGTTAAATAAATCGTCAGTGTTTGGCAACGACTTGCTGAATTGGGTAAGGCCCTCACTCATTTCAGCAAGTCACCCCTTACTAACTCGCCGGATCTATCTGAGCATTTAACGAGTTATTCACGCGATACCACCCCGCAATACTGTATCGATCACGTTTTGTCGGAAGCACTTCATGCGGAAAGCGGTCGCTCAAGAAAATTAACAGGGTTCCTGTTTCAGGGAAAACCGTTTCTAAAATACGATTCCCATCTTCCGCGTAGAGAATGAGTTCACCACCCTGAGTGACTTCCCAGCCATCATTTAAATAATAAACTGTGGTTAAGACGCGATTAGTTCGCCCCTTAAAAGCATCTAAATGTTGTTTATAGAAGGCACCTTCTGGGTAGTGCGCGAAATGACATTCGTAATCAAATAGCCCCATGAAAAGACGTTGATTGATACCTACACGAAGATGTTCCATCCAAGACAAATAGTCCTGCTCTGCTGCCTGATTGGGTTGTAGCCAGCGTATTTGATCTTGTCTGATGTCATTGTTGATATGGTGGTCGCTGTCTCGACCAATACCGGCCCGCTTCAATGCATCTTCTGTTTCCAGTTGGACGATTCGTTGCTGCAATGATGTCGTGGGCAATCCCGGTAAAGCGTTTTGTGTATAGAAATACCCTTTGTCGACAAGTGCATCGGCAATGGCGTCGTAAAGCGTGTCGAGGGTATCAGTCATGGCGGTATAAAACTTTAATGGTCTATTCAGGTTATTTTAATCAAATGATGAATCTTGATTTGAGGCTTCTATATTACTCTGAAAATGTAAATCAACACATCAAGAATCTTCCTAAAGGAGTGATCGACATGAATAAGAAAAGCCTATATGTACTCGGTTTCGCTGCTGTATTTTCTTCAGGTGTGGCATTTGCTTATTCTGCACCTGACAAGGCGCTAACCAAAGATGAGGTCCTAGCGGCTCAGAAAGCATGGGGAGCCGCATTGATTCAGATCAGCCAAGATTATGCTGAAGGTGGATTGGAAAAGGCAACCGCTACAGCATCAGCCGTGTTAGATCAGGCTTATGGCTACAATCTGGGTCCTGTGCTATTCAAGCCAACTTTAACCTCTGGCGATACGACCTTTAGAACCACTCAAGAAGGTGCGTTGGCCTACTTCGTTGGCGGTAATCCTGATTTTCCCGACAGTGGTTTTGCATTAAAAGGATGGCAGGAGTTTGCCTTTGAGAATGCAGCCGTACTGATTAATGACAATATGGCGCTCACTATGGGTAACGTCATGTTAACGAATGCTGACGGGGATGTGACCACGGTAGATAAAACCTGGGGCTTTCTGAGAGATGATGCAGGTGATTTGAGAATTGTGTTACATCACTCATCTCTACCATTTAATCCAGAATAAGTGCATCGACTGAAAGCGACAGTGAACCTGCTGTCGCTTTCAACTTTGTTTTGCATCGAGCAGATAGCCCAAACCTCGCCTGGTTTTGATTAACTTCTGCTCGAAACCATCATCGATTTTACGTCTTAATCGAGCCATATAAACATCGACAATGTTGGTTGATGGGTCTTCAAGAATCCCCCAAACATGGTTCAGAATTCGCTCTCTACTCATAACGCGGCCTGGATTACGCAACAGCATCTCAATGATTTTGAGCTCTTTCGCTGTTAGTTCAAGCGTTTGATCACCTCGAGTGACTTCTAACAAATCGAGGTCTAAGCATAGGTCGGCTACACAGAGCTGATTTTTTTGCTTGCTCGAAGTGGTCGCGTTGAGATAAGGCTTCTACTCTTGCCAAGAGTTCCTCAAAGTGAAAGGGCTTGCCTAAATAATCATCAGCGCCAGTACGCAACCCTGTCACTCGGTCATCGACATCCGATAAAGCCGATAACATTAAAATTTTACAGGGTAGTTTCAGATGACGAACATCCCGACAGACCTGAAGTCCATCACCATCATCGAGTAATCTGTCTAGAATGATTAGACTGGGTTGATACTGACGAATATAGATCAAAGCATCTTTAATACTGGATACTCGGTCAGTTGCATAACCCTCTGAAGTCAGACCTCTATGAAGAAAGTCTGCTAGTTTTTGGTCATCTTCAACGATGAGAATTTTCAACTTGAATCTCTCCCTAGATCAAATAAAGGTAAGCTGATTTCAGCCGTTACCCCCTGAGGATGGTTTGTCACGAGTCGTAACAGACCATCATGGGCATCCATAATGCTTTTAGCAATACAAAGGCCAATGCCTAAGCCCTCTGGACGAAGTTCGCTGGCACGTTGACCTCGATGATGACGTTGAAATAGCGATGCTTGTTCTTGTGTAGTGAGCCCTATACCTTGATCTTTTAAACGCAACATCAGCTGTTGATTTTCCAATGCGATCTCGATGTCCAAATAGGGCGTTCCTTCTTGGTATTGCCATGCGTTCTCGATCAGAATTCGAAAAACCAGAGTCAACTTGTCTACATCAATCAGGCATTGCATGGAAGTCGACTCAAAAAGTGATTGGCGCTTATCAGGATAGTTAATATGACCACTGCGGTGTGAGGTTTGACTTTCAATTTGCTGCAGCAGTAGCTCATAGACCCCTTTGGGTGAGACGGGATCTAGTTTGACAGACACCAAGGCGTGTTGGCCTTTGCTTAACATGATGAGGTCATCGATTCTTGATTTAAGCGTTTGGCAGCATTCTAAAATACGCTCGAAGCTGGTGGCTGCTTCACCTTGTTTGGTCTTTTGTAATCTTAGAGCCAGTTCAGCTTCACCCATAATGATCGTGGTCGGTGTGCGAAGTTCATGACTGACTTCCGCGATGAACCCTTTTTGGCGCAGTTCGGCATCATAGAGTTGATTGACCACATGCTGAAGTTGAGCGGTTCGTTCTTGCACTTTTTTCTTCAGTGACATTTTGCAGACGTTTCTGTTGCAGCATCGATTCTTTTAGACTTTCAGACATCTGGTTAAAGGCTTTTGCCAGATGTGCAAATTCTCTAGAACCTGTTTCTGGGATAGGCTGTGAAAAATCCGCTTGCTTGATTCTTTCAGCCCCTAGACTCAATTGCCCTAGTGATTGGCTTAACTGGCGGGTGAGATACAGGCTCATGCTGATAAACAAGGCTAAGCTAATGACTGAAACGGACACTAAGCTGATGAGTAGAAATCGTGACATGGCCGCCGCATCTTGGTCAGCCTGAATGCTTTTGTCCGTATGTAATTGGGTTAAGTCATAGACGATACTAGCGATATCAGAACCTTGAAACTTATCGACTAGGGTGACAAGTGTTTGCCAGCGCTCAGCGTCAGAGTGAAGTTGATTGATCTGCCGCGATTGTAAGGCTTGCTCCAGGGCGGTCATATTTTCGCGTAAGAAAAGAGATTTCTGGTTTACGCGAGCAGAAAAGTCTGGATCAGATTGAAAAGGAGACGAGGCAAATACGGTTTCATTAAGCCTGTCTATCTGTTGCAATTGAAATGACATACGTTGAAACAACTCGTCTCTTAACGAAAAATCTCTTTTTTCAGTAATAATAAAATCGGCCAACCAGACTTGAAGCCGTTTTGCATCCGCTCTGAAGTGAACAATGTGGGTGAGCATTTGTTGTGCTGCACGACTACGTTCATTATGTTGGTTAAGGGTATGAAAAGACCACAGCGTGGCCAGAGTCTGTACGACCACTAGTGCCAAAAAAACACTGAGTACAATAACCAGCTTGCGTTGATACATAAAACTCCCTGTTATGAGATCGTGTCGCTTAGGTAATGTTAGCCCTATTACGCAGATTAAAGGCAGTTGCTCATAAAAGCAGCCTGTTAACCACCATGAATCAAGGTCAATGGGTAGGCTTTTCCATTTAAATCATCCTCAATAAGCTGAAGCACCAAATCGCTACGTAAGCGCTGTTGATCATTAAGCGCTTGGATTTCTTTTAATGTTAGCCAGTGGCAAGCAATGATGTCCTTGTCGAGACGGTCAGTGACTTGTTCAAGTGCGGCTGCTCTAAATCCAAAACGGTAATAGACCTTGTTCTGTTCCGGTAAATTGAGAATATAGACGCCAATGAGGTGTTGAGGTTCAGCTTGCCAGCCCGTTTCTTCAAGTATTTCACGCACACAGGCGTTAAAAGGTGTTTCACCTTCTTCAATATGTCCGGCGGGTTGGTTAAAAACGGATGCGTTGGGATCTCCCTCTTCAACCATGAGATAGCGATCATCCTTTTTGATCAGTGCAGCAACAGTAACATGGGGTGAAAAAGACATGGTGAGCCCTCAAAAAGAAAGCCCGCTAATAAGCGGGCTTTAATGATAAAGATCTTAACCAGAGTGAGTCGTGATTAAGCGACACTCTTGCAAAGGGTTAAAGGCTTAAGCGCCAAATTTAGCCTTAGCTTCAATACGACGACGGTGCAGTACCGGTTCAGTATAGCCGCTTGGCTGTTGACGGCCTTCAAAGACCAATTCACAAGCTGCTTGGAAAGCAACACTGCCTTCAAAGTCAGCTGCCATTGGACGATACAGAGCATCACCCGCATTTTGCTTATCCACGACAGCCGCCATACGCTTCAGGGTTTCCATCACTTGTTCTTTAGAGCAGATACCGTGATGTAACCAGTTAGCGATATGCTGGCTAGAGATACGCAGCGTTGCACGGTCTTCCATCAGGCCAACGTTGTTGATGTCAGGCACTTTGGAGCAACCCACACCTTGATCAACCCAGCGGACCATATAACCCAAGATACCTTGAGCGTTGTTATCCAACTCTTGCTGAATTTCTTCAGCACTCCAGTTTGGATTGGTTGCCACTGGAATGGTCAGAATGTCATCTAGGTTAGCGCGAGGGCGCGACTTGATTTCATTCTGGCGCGCAAAGACATCGACCTTGTGGTAATGCAGTGCGTGAAGCGTTGCCGCCGTGGGTGAAGGAACCCATGCGGTATTGGCACCGGACATTGGATGTGCAATTTTCTGCTCTAGCATTGCGGCCATAAGCTCAGGCATTGCCCACATCCCTTTACCGATTTGTGCTTTACCTTGTAGGCCACACATGAGACCGGTATCAACGTTCCAGTCTTCATAGGCTTTGATCCAAGCAGTCGCTTTCATGTCGCCTTTACGCAACATAGGACCTGCTTCCATTGAGGTGTGCATCTCATCACCGGTACGGTCTAGGAAACCGGTGTTGATAAAGACCACGCGCTCTTTCGCCGCACGGATACACTCTTTCAAGTTAACCGTTGTACGACGCTCTTCATCCATGATGCCCATTTTCAGGGTGTAGCGCTCAAGGCCTAATGCATCTTCAATACGTGCAAACAGCTCATTGGCAAACGCAACTTCCTCAGGACCGTGCATTTTCGGTTTAACGATATACATCGAACCGGTGACACTGTTACGGAATTCACTGTTGCCTTTCAGGTCATGGATAGAGATCAAAGAGGTCACTAGACCATCCATGATACCTTCCGGGATTTCGTTGCCATCTTTGTCCAGAATAGCGTTGATCGTCATCAGATGACCCACGTTACGGACAAACATTAAGCTGCGACCTTTCAAGGTCAGCGTAGAGCCGTCAACGGCTGTGTATTGACGATCTGCATTCATTTTACGCGTGAATGAGCGGCCACCTTTGGTGATCTCCTCAGTCAGGGTACCTTTCATCAGACCTAGCCAGTTGCGATAAACAACTACTTTGTCGTCTGCATCAACAGCGGCAATGGAGTCTTCACAGTCCATGATGGTGGACAGAGCTGCTTCCATTAACACGTCTTTGATGCCGGCAGCATCGGTTTTGCCGATGACGCTTTCGCGGTCAAACTGAATTTCGAAGTGCAAACCGTTTTGCTTCAAGCAAACCGCGCTGGGCTCTTCTGCATTGCCGACGTAGCCAACCAGTTGAGTGGCATCAGCAAGTCCCGTTTGGCTGCCGTTTTCAAGTGTGACTTGAAGTGTGCCATCAACGATGCGGTATGCCGTGGCTTCTTTGTGAGAGCCGCTGGCCAATGGTGCCGTGTCGTCTAGGAAGTTACGAGCAAACGCGATCACTTTTGCGCCGCGAACTGGGTTATAGCTGTTGCCCGCTTCGGCACCCCCTTCATCGGAGATGGCATCGGTGCCATAAAGCGCATCGTAAAGACTGCCCCAGCGAGCATTTGCCGCGTTCAGAGCGTAGCGTGCGTTCATGACAGGAACGACCAACTGTGGACCAGCCAGGCTGGCCATTTCAGGGTCGACATTGGTGGTGGTTGCGCTGAAATCTTCACCTTCAGGTAAGAGGTAACCTATTTCTTGCAAAAACGCCTTGTAAGCGTTCATGTCCAGTGGCTGACCTTGTGTTCTAGGTGCCACGCATCGATCTGAGCTTGAATCTGCTCACGCTTTTCCAGCAGTGCACGGTTGCGCGGTGCAAGATCGTGGACGATAGCGTCAAAATGTTGCCAAAAGCTGTTCTGATCGACACCTGTGCCGGGCAGTGCTTCTTGGTTAATAAAGTTATAAAGGTTTTCTGCGACCTGCAGGCCGCCAATTTGAACCCTCTGGCTCATGGTTATGCCTCAAGATTTTTATTGTCCCGGGCTGACACAAGGCAGCGCCCCTCGGGTAATGGTTGATTTAAAAAAAAGCCCACGTACCATACCTCAAAATCATGCTATTGTCCCTAGCCTAAGGGTATAAGATTGGTTTTCCTTATTTTGTCATCTATCTATGCAATGCTCAGGTTGACCGCCTAGAATAGTGAGAAAATGATCATGAGCAGCGTATTAATCAGAAGGATGGAGATGCTCGACGAGGCACGTAATAACAACCAAGAAGACTGGGTTGAACGATTAAGAGATGAGTTGCCGGTGTTTGATCCGAGTCGAGCCACGCTCTGCGATATTCATCTGCAGGCGTATTATGCGCTTTATAAGCTGAATAGGTTACCTGAGAACATCAGTTACTCTGCTGGTTTTCATTGGTTAGACGATACTCAGCTATTTTTGCAGTATTTCAGTCGTCGTTCCGCTAAGGGAACGGTTGTCCTTGTTCATGGTTACACAGATCACTCAGGTTTGTATCAACATGCGATTAAGCATTTGATCGATAATCAATGGAATGTATTTACCTTTGATCTGCAAGGGCATGGTGTTTCGTCAGGTGAGCCCTTAGCGATTGATCGCTTTGATCGCTATGTTGTTCAGTTGCAGCATTTGCTTAATCATTATCGACCTCACTTTATTGGTCCCATCGTGATGATGGGGCAGAGTATGGGGGGATCCGTTGTTTTATCATTTCTCAAAGCCTCCTCAGAACAGCAAAAAAAGCTTGGTCTGTCTGCGGTAGCATGCTTTTAGCTCCCATGATTCGACCTGCGGATTATGATTGGATGAAGAGGCTCTATCCGTTTTTCTTTTGGTGGTTAAAAAGACTGAAACGCCGTTTCGCGGAATCTTCTCATGATCAGGCCTTTTTGGACTTTCGCAGTCAGGAAGATCCTCTTCAGCATCGTTATATTTCGCTGAAATGGATAGGGGCAATGCTGAAATGGGTTAAACAGATTGAAAAGGCAGATCCATCCGATGATGACGTTCTGATCATTCAAGGCACTGGAGATCAAACAGTGAATTGGCAGCACAATGTGGCGCAGTTAAAAAGATTGCTGCCAAGGGCTCAATGGCAGGTGATCGAAAACGCAAGGCATCATCTGGTCAACGAGTCGGAAGTCTACAGAAAAGAAGTGTTTTTAAGCGTCGATCGATATCTGGCAGAGCGTCAGAATGAAGGCTCGCTCAAGCCCTTAAAGTGAAGGCTTGAGCGAGCTAAAGGCTTTAGAACAGGCGGCGGCAGCGAATCGTACCATCGATGTTTGAAAGCTTGTCGAGTGCGAGTGTTGAGTAGTCAGCATTGACATCAATGACTACGTAACCAACACTCTCATTGGTCTGCAAGTACTGACCAAGGATGTTAATGTTGTTCTCTGAAAAGATGCTGTTGATACGAGAAAGTACCCCTGGAATGTTTTTGTGCACATGGAGCAGGCGGTGACTGTCTGGATGACCTGGCAGAGCAACTTCAGGGAAGTTAACCGATGTGATAGAGGAACCGTTGTCACTGTAAGTGATCAATTTCTCAGACACTTCATAGCCAATGTTTTCTTGGGCTTCCATCGTTGAACCACCTACGTGAGGTGTCAAGATAACATTGTCAAAACGACGTAAAGGAGAAATGAACTCGTCTTCATTGCTCTTAGGCTCGACAGGGAAAACGTCGACAGCCGCCCCTAAAATTCTACCAGAGTCCAGTGCATCACACAGGGCTTCAATATCAACGACATTGCCACGTGATGCATTTAAGAACACGCTGCCCTGTTTCATTTGTGCAAACTGTGCGGCACCAATCATATTGCGAGTAGACGGCAGTTCGGGAACATGCAGCGTAATAACGTCACACATAGAAAGAAGTTCAGCTAAGGTGCCGACCGGTTTCGCGTTACCGAGTGGAAGTTTAGTCACAACGTCATAAAAATAAACATTCATACCAAGGCCTTCAGCCAGAATGCTGAGCTGTGTGCCGATACTGCCATAGCCGACAATGCCGAGCTTTTTGCCTCGAATTTCGTAAGAGTTTTTCGCTGTTTTTTGCCATTCGCCACGGTGAGCACATGCATTTTTTTCTGGAATGCCGCGCATGAGTAGAATCGCTTCAGCGAGCACCAGTTCTGCAACAGAACGAGTATTGGAGTAAGGCGCGTTGAATACGGCAATACCGGATTGGGTTGCTGCAGAAAGATCCACTTGATTGGTGCCGATACAAAAGCAGCCAACGGCGACCAGTTTTTCAGCGGCTTCAAAAACCCGAGCGGTTAGCTGGGTGCGAGAGCGAATGCCAATAAAGTGAACATCACGAATACGTTCGATCAATTCTTCTTCAGACAAAGAACCGCTATGGGTTTCAATGTTGTTGTAGCCGTTATTGTGGAACGTATCGATTGCAGACTGGTGGATACCTTCCAGCAGCAGAATCTTAATTTTGCTTTTGTCTAGAGACGTTGTCTTAGTCATTTGGGCAACTCACCGAATTGTGCGAAGAATATCGCCATTGAATGTCAGGCGACGCATAGTATCACATTAGCGACAAAGAGTGAGGCTAGAATCTGCTGCACTAGCGTGAAAATATTCATTCAAGAATGAAAAAAACTGATATACAAAATTTATTTGCACACGAGTTAGAAAAAAGTAATGGCTTGCTGATCCTCGAATACAGTAATCTACTGTTTAAAATATAAAACTGATTCGCTTTATTTTATGGCGTTCAAGTCTTTATGGAGTAGGTTATGTATCTTAAACAGAGAAAAGAATATCGCCTTCAGCCCCTTGGCTTGGTTGCTAAAAAACTTCTACTCGCTGCAAGTCTTATCTTCTTCTTTAACTCAGCAGCGCAAGCCAGTCCAGCTTCGATGAAACTGATTTTTGTCAGTGAAATGACCGAAATGGAGAGCGAAGAGAAGGGCAGCTACCCACGATTGGCCAGCTTGTTAAGTCATTATCGCGAACAGCATGGTCCCCGTCATCTTTATTTCAGGCGGTGGCGGCTTAGCACCCAGTGCTATGTCCTCTTTAGATATGGGTGCCCACATCATTGATTTACTAAACGCGCTTGACCCAGTGGCAATGGTGGCAGGTAAACGAGAGTTTAGTTTTGGTGAAGATGTCTTGTCGTTGAGGACTTATGAAGCGGCTTTTCCTGTTATCTCCTCAAACCTATTGGATACATTGACGGGTGAAAATCTGGATGGTGTTCAAGAGAGTTTATTGATCTCCGCGGGTGAGATGACGCTAGGGTTGTTGGCTTTGTTACCGCCCATAGCCCAGCAGGAATACAATCTTCAACGAGTCGAAATTGCGCCTCCAGTAGCAAGAATTATTGAGAAAGCACAGGAATTAAGAGAGTCAGGCGCTGACAGGGTAATTTTAGCCTACTCTTGTTGTTACCGAGATTATCTGAGCTTTTTTGACGAGTTAGATGAATTACTTCATCAGGGTGTCATTGATCTGGCGTTAGGTAAAGATGAGCATCTGCTGCTTGCTGAACATCGTCTCAATCAGATGCATCCGGCTCATATTTGGATTACTGAGGGTGATCAGGTGGCAGTAGTTAATTTGTCATTAAATCCCGCTGCCGACTCCGTGTTGACAGAGTGGTTCGCTGATAGCATGAATGACTATGAGCCAGACCCTGCTGTTGCTCAGCTAGTTGAAGATTATCTAGATCGTTTAGATGCGTTACTGAGCCAAGTGATTGGCAATATGAATGCTGAATTTTCGACCTATCAAACCGATGTGAGAACAGTGGAAAATCCTTTAGGTAATCTACTGGCTGATGTCATTAGGCAACATGCTGGGGCCGATATTTCCCTCATTAATGGTGGCTACATTCGTGGCGAGCAAGAGTATCGTTTGGGTATGGAGTTGACGAGACGAGATATCATGCGTGAGTTGCCGTTTCGAGACCAAGTGGTTTTGTTAAATGTAACGGGGAAGACGTTGTTAGCGGCTTTAGAGAACGGTTTTAGTCAAATAGAAGAAATTAAGGGAAGATTTCCTCATGTTTCAGGAATGCAAGTCGTTTTTGATACTGCACAACCGGTCGGTCAAAGAGTTGTTTCGGTCAAAGTAGGGGGTGAACCCTTGCAGCTCGAAAGAAGCTACTCATTAGCCACACGCCAATTTCTTGCCACAGGTGGTGATGGATTTGAGATGTTTAAGGACCTAGGGCCCTTACCCTACTCTGGACAAGTCACGCGTTTAATTTCAGACATATTGATTGATTGGATCCTTCTTCAAGGAGACGTTGCTCCTAGGATCGAAGGCCGTTTGACTAATCTGAGTTCAGATTAAGGCTGTTCATGCGTTTTCTTAAGCCGATTTCAGCGAAGCTGTCCCTTGTCTTATCTAGCTTCTTGCTGCTCTTTATGCTGACCGCGGCCATTGCATACTACGGAGCTAAGGCTTACGAAGCCTCCTTGGTGACTGTTGTGGATGAGGCAATGCCCAAGTTTCGTCAAGCCGCACAATTTACCCTATTGGTTAAAGACCTGCCTTTTTTGACCGAGCAGTTATCGCGTTCTGAAACACAGGTGATGAGACGTTTAGCCATGCAAGAGATAGAGCATTACAGCGCTCAAATTATCTCAGCACTCAATCATCATCCACAAGATCAACTGCATTTAAAGTTCGCGACTATCCAAAATGAATTAGCGCACTTAGATGAATTGGTGAATCAACAGTTGCTCTTTGATCGAGAGATTCAGCAACGAATTTTGGATCTTTATCGGCTCTTTGATCAGTTTGAATCAAGTTTAGTGCGTCATGCTTTTCCATCGGAATGGTCTATCGCTTTCTCGGCTCTCTTGGTTCGATCAGCGAAGTTAGTTGGATTAGATCGATTGAATGATGTCAGGCAAGAGGCGCGTGTGATTGAACAGTCACTTTTGCAACAGGCGTCGATGCTTGCGTTGATGGATGAGTCACTTCAGAGCCAAGCACTCCAATACCACCAGGAGTTGGGGTTGATTTTGTTTGGCTCGGATGGGCTGGTTCAGATGCGATCCGAGCAATTAAGATTGCAGGGTAGAGCGACGGGTCGCAGTCGTTTCATTCGATCAATGGTGCAGGATTTTGGATTTGAAGTCGAGCATCAAGGATGGATGATTCAAAACCAGCTGACGGCAGAGGTTTCAGCTTTGAAAAACACACTCAGTCAGCAGATCTACTGGATCGGTGTGTTATCTATTTCAGTCTTGCTGTTTTTAATCATAATGATTTGGCTAATCAAAATCCAAGTGATCAATCGTTTGGTCAGTCTTAAAAAGCAAGTCTTAGATCAAGTCGAGAATCCCAGTAAGCAAATTACTGTGGCAGGTCATGATGAAATAACAGATTTATCCAAGGCATTTAACTACTTTGCTGAAAAAGTAACCGAGCATAATCTTCGCGTTGAGGCGTTGTCTCGAACCGATGCGCTGACGGGCGTACACAATCGGCGTGGTTTTGACTATTATCTAGAAAGAATTATTCAACAGTCAGGTGAACGCAAATCACCTATGGCATTGTTGATGATAGATGTCGATTTCTTTAAAAACTACAACGATCTCTATGGCCATCAAGCAGGTGATCAGGCACTACGAGATGTTGCGCGCTTGTTACGCAAAGTGTTTATGAGAGGGCAGGACTTTGTTGCTCGCTATGGTGGTGAGGAGTTTGCCTGCATTTTACCTGACACGGATAATGCATCGGCGATCACTTTATCCGGCCAGTTGTTAGAGGCTATGCAAAACTTGCAGCTCGAACATCAGGGCAGTTCCGTTTCAACTTTTTTAACCCTGAGTATAGGTGTTGCCTGCGTTGATGAGGTAACCGAGATCAACCCTAAAGCACTCATTGAGTTGGCCGACAAGGCATTATACGAGGCTAAGTTTAAGGGAAGAAACCGAATGGTGGTAAAACGATGTGGATTAAACGAGGAATAATAAGTCTCGTGATGATCTGCCTATTCATAAATGGGCAGATGAGCTCATTGGCTTTGGCTGATGATGCATCGTTTAAGATCGGTATTCCGCTGGTGCAAACCGAAGAGGAAACCCGTTCACGCTGGCAGCCGCTAGCAGACTACCTGACTCGTAGCTCTCAATCCAATCACCAATTTCAAATTGAAGTGTTAGATTTGCAACAGTTAGAGAGTGCTGTTGCCTTTGGTCAGGTTGATTTTCTATTGGTCAATCCATCGCTTTATGTGGTCTATAGCTACAAGTATGGACTGACTTCCCCTTTAGCGACACTCGTCACAAGTGAACAGGGTTATAGTCTCAATCAGTTTGCCGGCGTGGTATTTACGCGTTCGGATCGAGCCGATATTAGTAGTTTTGAGGACTTAAAAGGCAAGGTGGTTGCTATCCCGTCTGTTCGCTCTTTAGCGGCCTATCAGATGCAAGCTTACGAACTCTTGAGGCGGGGTATCGATCCTCAGAGGGATCTCACGCTTATGGAAACCAAACTGCCCTTAACCAATACGCTAGATGCGGTGATGAATGGTGATGCTGATGCTGGATTTATGCGCGCCGGGATGCTCGAAACATGGAAAAGTGAGGGTTTGATTAAAGCCAATAGTTATCGAATTATTGAACCGAGACAATTTGGTGGCTTTCCATGGATCAGTAGCACGCGCTTATATCCTGAATGGCCTTTTGCTGCCTTATCGCATACCGATCCTTTTGTAGTGCGTGATGTCACAGCGGCGTTGTTAAGTCTGCCTTTAAACGGCCCTGTAGCCGATACCTTAGGGATAGCGGGATTTACTGTACCTGGCGATTATCGGGGGATTGATCGACTACTCAGAGAATTAAAGCTTGATCCATTCGACAACATACCCGCTCTTACATTTAGACAAGTATGGAGTGAATGGCAGTTTTGGGGATGGCTATTTATTCTCGGTTTGGCGGGTATTTTAAGCAGTGTTATTGTGGTATTGAAACGCAAAAAATGCTGCTTTGGCTCAATCCCATTTTGATAACGCCTTTATCACCCAGCAGCTTCAAGAAAACGAAGCGTTACTGAATCATGCTCAGCAGGTGGCATTAATCGGTAGCTGGGAGTATGACATAGATAAAAAAGAGTATAACTGTACAGATCAGTTGTGCGTGATGCTCGGATTGAAACCCAGTCGTCATTTGATTTTAGACGACTTTATCGCACCGGTAGTTGAGGAAGATAAATCCCTAGTGATCAATGCTTGGAACGATGCGTTAACCAAAGCTAAGGATTATGACATTGATTATAGGATCTGCCTCAACAACGAAGTTCGTTGGGTTCATGAAAAACTTCACGTCATCAGAGATGAATTTGGCAAGGTGGTGCGTTTGTTAGGCACCGTTCAGGACGTGAATGAAAAGATTCAGTATGAACAACATATAGAAACCTTAGCCTTTAATGACCCTCTGACACAAATTCCCAATCGGGCATGGATTCATAAAGAGTTAAGCAAAGTGCTGGAGCGAAAGCATTTAAAATCACATTCCGGATTTTTGCTGATGCTCAATATCGACCGCTTTAAAACCATCAACAATGCTCGAGGTAGTCGTTATGGTGATGCGTTGTTAAAGGCCGTGGGTCATCGTTTACAAAGCTGCCAATTCGGTGATGCGATGATTAAAGTCGCAAGAATGGCGGGGGATGAGTTTGGCGTCTTAATTGTATCTACCCATTTTGCCGAGATGCCGTTGATCGATTTAGAGCATTTTTTTAATGGACCATTGTCAGCATCTCTTTTCAACTCCGTTTATGATTGATGATGAACCGGTAGTGGTGGGTGTCAGTGTTGGTGTGGTTCGCTTTCCGGAGACTGAAACAAGGCTATCAGCTGATGAAATATTTCAGCGTGCTAACATGGCCTTAACACATTCGCGTTTAGAGGGTGGTGGGCATTTAAGTTTTTACGAAACGAAAATGAGTAACGCCGCAGCGCATCGATTCAAATTGGAAAGAGATCTTAAGCGAGCTGTTGAGAAAAAAGAGCTCAGACTCTTCATGCAGCCACAGTTTAATGTAGCAGGAGAAAAGGTTGCTGCAGAACTGCTGCTTCGATGGGAACATCCTGAGCTGGGTATGATTTCACCAGCTGAGTTTATACCTATAGCAGAATCCAGCAATCTAATTGTTGATTTGGGCGAATGGGTCATGAACCAGGCCGCTCAGCTGTTACATCTTGCTCGACAAAAAGGAATTAGTCTTCACTTGTCGATTAATATTAGCCCAAGACATTTTGCTAAAAGCTCTTTTGTACCCTGGCTTAACAACTTAGTTAAGGAACAGAAGATCGACCCTAAATCTCTAGTGCTAGAGGTAACAGAGGGTCTTTTCTTGCATAATTTAGACAGTGTATCGGAAAAAATGCGCTCACTTAGAACTCTGGGTATTGAATTTTCGATAGATGACTTCGGAACAGGCTACTCTTCACTGGCTTATCTAAAACGCTTGCCAGTAAATGAAATCAAAATTGATAAAGCTTTTGTGCAAGATGCACCGCAGGACGCTGACGATGCTGCGTTAATCGATGCATTGTTGGCCGTGGCGGAGAAAATGCAGCTTAGAGTCGTCGCGGAGGGTGTTGAGACCTTTGAACAGGCCGATTTTCTCAAGCAGTGCAGTCAGTCAATTATTTATCAAGGTTATCTCTTTGGTCGACCTGCTCCTGTTGAGGAGTGGTTAGCCTTTTGGAATCAACCGGACTGCCCATTATCGAACCGATGAAAACTACTGTCGTATCTGATCCTCTAAAAACTGAATAAAGGTTCGATTCGCGACAGATAAATACCCACCCTTTCGCCAAGCTAGAGAAAGGTCTAGGATGACTGGATCTTCAAAAGGTCGAGCGACGAGTGCGGGTTCATCACGGATCACCATTGTAACAAGGTTGAGATACCAAACCCTTGCTTAACAATCTGTTTGATGAGTGGAATCAGATTGGTCTCGAAACCTATATGGGGTTGTAAACCAGTCTCTTTCAGCAATCGGTTGATTACCTCGCGGTGGAAATAGCCTTCTTTGAAAAGTACCAACTCTTGAGCAAAAAAATCAACTGGCGCAATTCGCTCACATTCAGCAAGCACATGGTCGTCAGCCATGACGACCATCATCTCTTCCCGTAAAAAAGGGCAAAGCTCGAGTTCTGTTGAAGCGGAGTCTTCGACAATCACACCGATATCTATTTCACCACTCAACAGCATCTGCTGTAATTTACGAGTGCCAGCCTCAATCACTGAAATTTGTAAATCAGGATAACGGTGACGAAAAGCCATTAAAATGGGTGGAAAATAATAAGACCCCAACATTCCCGGAATACCAATCCGAACCTCGCCACGTTTCAAGCCGCTGAGTTCCTGCATGGCTTGTTCTGCTTCCTCTGCAGCCATCAAGACGCGTCGGGCATGCATCAGCAGCTCTCGTCCTTCATCGGTTAGCGTGATCTGTCTGTCATGTCGATGAAAAAGTGAGATTTCTAATGTTTGTTCAAGCTTTTGAATAGCCATACTGACAGCGGGTTGAGCTAATTTAAGTTGCTCAGCAGCAGCCGTAAAACTCCCAAGTTCTGCCACTCGAACAAAATAACGTAGATGTTTCAGATTCATGATCAGATTCTCTTATGGTATCTATCATTAGTATATATTTTTATGATGTATTTGTCAGGGCTAAACTAGTGCCAAGATTTTTTGAGGGTAAAGATTGTGATTGAAACTTCGAGTCCTCAGTTTTGGCGAGCAACCTTAGCGCTTTGCCTTGCTTCTTTTATTATTTTTGCCAATTTACATGGTATGCAGCCCTTACTGCCTATGTTATCTCAAAGCTTAGGTAGAACTGAACTCGACATGAGTCATGCCTACACCATCGCAACACTGGCGCTTGGGTTGTCATTGCTGATTTATGGTCCCTTATCAGACGTACTCGGTCGGCGTGGTATTTTACTGTGGACCTTAGCAGGAGTGTGCCTAACCACCCTCTCATTGAGTTTTGTTCAAGACTATTCAACGTTGTTTTGGTTGCGTGCGCTGCAGGGATTTTTCTTGGCAGGTGTTCCCGCCGTGGCGATCGCTTACATGGGGGATGAGTTTACTAAACCAGCTTTAGTGGCGGCGGTAGGACTCTACATAGCCGGTAACTCATTGGGAGGCGTTACAGGGCGTTTGTTGTCAGGTTTTTTAGGGGACTGGTTGGGCTGGTCTTCAGTTTTTTTTGTTTCTTGGTGTTGCGAGTTCGTTGGGTCTGCTGATCGTGCTCTGGCTACTCCCTAGATCACAACACTTTAAACCGGCTGAGTTTAGGCCGAAAAAAATGACTGCTGATATGCTGAGCCATTTGCGCAATCCGGTGCTGAGTTTGGCCTACATCATCGGTGGATTAAACTTTCTCGTTTTTTTGAATCAGTATACCTATATTACGTTTGTGTTAGCGGATGAGCCTTTTAATCTTTCCGCAACCTGGATAGGACTGCTCTTTTTAACCTATTTAACAGGCACCTTGGGTTCCTTGTTGTCGGGACGGCTGAGCCAGCGCCTATCATCTCCCCTTTGTATGGGACTGGGTATTGTGATTATGTTGTTGGGTAGCTTGTCTACACTAAGTCTCACCTTAACAGGCATAGTATTAGGTTTCTTTATCAGCAGTTTTGGGTTCTTTTTAACTCATTCAGTTGCCAGTAGTTGGGTTAGCCAGCAAGCGACTCACGCGAGGGGCACAGCCTCGGCTCTGTATCTCGTGTTTTACTATGTTGGTGCCAGTGTGGGCGGTATTTATTTAAATCCCTTTTGGTCTTATGCCGGTTGGCCGGGTGTCGTACTTGCATCGGGGTTGATCTTTGCCATTACCACGACCTGTGCGATGATACTCTGGTGGTGGCAACGAACCCGTGTGAATGTTGTCGCGTGAAACAGTCGCGTGAAACAGTCGCGTGAAACTGTCGCGTGAAAAGACATCCCTTTTTCTAAACTAAATTAAGGATCTTCAATGAATTATCAGCATATTTTGAATGCTTTACCCTCAGATCTTCCTGTTGGCAAGGTGGTTTGTGTAGGACGAAACTATGCTGAACATGCGCGAGAACTGAACAATCCTGTACCGGATGAACCCTTACTCTTCATAAAGCCCTCTACCGCTATTCAGACCATGCAAACGCCCATCAAGTTGACGCCACAGCGAGGAGGCCTTCATTATGAAGCGGAAATCGCCGTTTTGATCAATCAAACACTGACCCATGCTTCAGAAGCCGAGGCCTTGGCCGCAATTTCGGGTGTTGGGTTAGCGCTAGACTTAACCCTAAGGGATTTACAGTCTAAGTTGAAGGATAAAGGTTTACCTTGGGAGAAAGCGAAAGCCTTTGATGGTAGTTGCTGTCTATCTCCTTTCGTGCCTGCTGATACGGTTGACCTGACGCAATTATCTTTGAAGTTATGGATTAATGGTGAACTGCGTCAGGATGGTCACACTGATCAGATGTTGCGTTCGGTTGCGGCTTTGGTTTCCCATATTAGCGAGTGGTTTACGTTGCAGCCAGGTGATGTTGTGCTGACAGGAACACCAGCGGGTGTAGGGGAATTGTATGCTGGTGACCAACTGAAACTGCAACTTTCTGATTTGATCGAAGCCTCGGCAGAGGTGGTCGTCTAATTATTATCCTGTTGAATCTAAAAATAATGTCAATTAGGAAGGTCTATTTAAGGCTTTCCTTAAACAATATAACACTACTAATGGTATAGGAATTATGTATTAACACCTGCCATTAAAACTGATATGGTGCCAGCTCTTTTGGGTTTTGAGTTAGGTTTTAGGTAGTTTGAACGCTGAACAGTTACGACAAAAAATATTACGTTTGATTGCGGTAGGTATTTTACTAACGGGCTTAATGATCGGCGGTATTGCCATTCTTCAGCTCTATTTTGAAACACAACGGCAAACAGATATTTTAATGTCGTTAGCATCAAACCAGTCTGCACCTCAGGCATTTTCATTGGTATTACCTACTTATGAAATGCTCTTTAGTACCCTGTTGATCACTTTGTTGGTTTTAGTCACCGGCATGTTACTAGTGACTAGGGCGATAGCGCCCTTGTTAACGCAGTTGGACAAATTGCATCTGCAGAAGCAGTTGTCAGACCAAAAACTAAAACATCTTGTCGAATTTGATCAGCTGACTGGCTTAGCCAATTGGTCTCAATTGCATGTGCGCTTAGGCGAGCGCCTAGCTGTCGCCGCTGAAGATCCCTCTATTCAACTCTCCGTTCTTTTTATCAATTTGAATCGTTTTAAAGCGGTTAATGAAAGCTTAGGACATGAAGCAGGTAATCAAGTGCTTCGACAGGTTGCCGAGAGACTTAAGTTACTGGTACCTGAGCAGGGGCTTTTAGCACGGGCCAGCGGTGATGAATTTATTATGTGTGTGCAAGTTCATCGTGGAAAACCCGATATAGAATCCCTCGCAAAAGCCATATTGGCTGCCTTGAAACAGCCCTTCAAACTGGCATCTAAAACAGTTTATCTAGACTCCACAATCGGGATTAGCCTATTTCCTGATCATGCGCCGGATGCTGAGACGCTACTGCGTCATGCGGATGCGGCTCAAGCAAGAGCCAGACAGTTGGGTCAAGGGCGTTATCAGTTTTACGAATCAGATATGAGTACACAGAGTCTCGAACGTTTCGAGCTGGAATCTGATCTAAGAGGGGCTTTAGAGCGCGGTGAGTTTGAAGTCTATTATCAACCCCAACTGGATTTGAAAACAGGTCAAATATCGGGTGCGGAAGCCTTGATTCGTTGGAACCATCCAACGCGTGGTCGTGTTCCACCTGCGCAGTTTATTAGTATCGCGGAAGAAACAGGGTTGATTCATGCGATTGGCGAGTGGGTACTGGAACAAAGCTGTCGCCAGGCCTGTATCTGGCAAGCTCAAGGTCACTATCTAAAGCTTTCGGTTAACTTATCGGCTTTACAGTTAAATAATGGTGATATCGTCAATGTGGTGAGAAGAGTCCTTTCACAAACCGGATTGGATTCACGTTGGCTTGAACTTGAGTTGACCGAAAGTTACCTCTTTGAAAATTTTGCGCGCAGTGCTCGAGTCCTCAAGCGATTGCGTTTACTAGGCGTTTCGCTAGCGCTAGATGATTTTGGTACAGGTTATTCTTCCTTGAGTTACTTGCGAAGACTCAAGCTGCACAGGGTGAAAATAGACCGTAGTTTTGTTAAAGGGTTGCCGGATGATCCAGGTGATCTCGCCATAGTGAACACGATTATTGCTATGGCAAAAAGTCTGTCTTTAGAAGTGGTCGCTGAAGGCGTTGAAACCTTAAAACAACATCAGTCACTTGTTGACTTGGGTTGTCAAACCAGCCAAGGGTATCTCTACGCCGCTCCCGAATCAGCGAGCGCCTTTCAAGCCAGATTATCCAATCGTCAACAGGTGAATCAGTACTAAAGTACTGGTTTTTTCAGTGCTGTTGCAGAATAGCCATTTCCAGTTGCCTGCCGTTATGATCGAAGCTGATCAAGTGATTGCTTCGATCACAACCTATAAAAATAAGAGGCGACAAAATGATATATGCACAACCAGGACAGCCAAACGCGCTGATCGCTCCTAAAGCTCGTTACGAAAACTTCATTAATGGTCAATGGGTCGCGCCCGTTAAAGGCCAGTACTTTAAAAATATCTCTCCTGTTACTGGAGAAGCCTTTTGTGAGATTCCTCGCTCTACTGCCGAAGATATTGAATTAGCCCTAGATGCAGCCCATGCAGCGAAAGCAGCGTGGGGCTCGACATCAGTTACTCAGCGTTCCAATCTATTGCTGAAAATTGCGGATCGTCTTGAGCAAAACCTAGAAATTATGGCCGTTGCCGAAACCTGGGATAACGGTAAAGCGGTCCGTGAAACACTGAACGCAGACGTACCCTTGGCAGTCGATCATTTTCGCTATTTTGCTGGCGCCATTCGTGCGCAGGAAGGTTCTATTGGCGAGATAGATCATAATACCGTAGCTTATCACTTCCACGAACCGCTGGGTGTGGTGGGTCAAATCATCCCTTGGAACTTCCCCTTGTTGATGGCCGCATGGAAATTGGCACCCGCGCTCGCGACAGGTAACTGTATTGTGCTAAAACCGGCCGAGCAAACGCCTTGGTCGATTCTTGTTTTTATGGAGATGATTGCTGATTTACTTCCACCCGGCGTACTGAATGTTGTTAACGGTTACGGTGCCGAAGCGGGCCAAGCTCTCGCAACCAGTAAGCGTATCGCTAAAATTGCCTTTACTGGATCAACGCCTGTCGGTTCGCATATTCTGAAATGTGCTGCTGAAAATATCATTCCTTCAACGGTAGAGCTCGGTGGTAAGTCGCCCAATATCTTCTTTAAAGATGTGTTGGACTTTGAAGATAACTACTTGAGTAAGTGTATTGAAGGTGTAGTGCTTGCTTTCTTTAACCAAGGTGAAGTCTGTACTTGTCCATCACGTTTGTTGGTGCAAGAAGATATCTATGACACTTTCATCGAAAAAGTGATTGAGCGTACCAAGCTGATCAAACGGGGTAATCCACTGGATACCGATGTCATGGTCGGTGCTCAAGCATCGGAAGAACAGTTCAAGAAAATTCTTGGTTACTTTGATATTGGACGAAATGAGGGTGCAGAAATCTTGATCGGTGGTGGTAAAGAGCAACTGGACACTGACTTGAATCAAGGCTTCTATATTCAACCGACGCTTATCAAAGGACACAACAAAATGCGTGTGTTCCAAGAGGAGATCTTTGGTCCGGTGGTCTCGGTCACCACCTTTAAAGATGAGGCGGAAGCCTTGGCGATCGCCAACGATTCAGAGTTTGGTTTAGGTGCAGGTTTATGGACGCGTGATATGAACCGTGCCTACCGTATGGGTCGTGGTATTGAAGCGGGTCGTGTGTGGACCAACTGCTATCACCATTATCCTGCACACGCTGCGTTTGGTGGGTACAAGAAATCCGGCGTAGGTCGTGAAAACCATAAAATGATGCTCAACCATTATCAGCAGACCAAAAACCTCTTGGTTAGCTATGATGTGAATCCGATGGGCTTTTTTTAATCTGCCATTGTGATGTTTCCTCGCTATACTAAAAAGCGCCATCCCTAGTGGTGGGCGCTTCTGTCTGCTGTTGATATCAGAATAGAGTATAAGCATGCCACTAGATCACCCTATTGCTCCTGTGATGACAGCGATGTCAGACTCTCTCGATAGCGCTATAGCGGCGAGACAACTGGCGGAGCAGTTGTACCATGATCAATTAGAAGCCGTACTGTTCTTTTGTTCTGCGGAGTATGATTTAGATCGCTTAGCTCAATCGCTCAATGATGTATTTGCTGGTGTAAAAGTGATCGGTTGTACCACCGCTGGTGAGATCACTCCAAGAGGTTATGATCGAGGCACACTGGTCGGATTGGGATTTCATCGTGACACGTTCAATATTGAGGCGTCGTTGATTGCCGATCTGGATCAGTACAGTTTAGCCATCGCGCAACAGCAAGTTGACACTATGATAGCTAAGCTAAGAGAGGGATCAGGGCAGTCCATATCAGGAAAATGTTTCGCACTGACCTTGCTTGACGGTTTGTCGAGTCAAGAAGAGTTAGTGTTGGTGACGCTTGATTCTGCGCTTGGTAATATCCCTCATTTTGGGGGTTCGGCGGGTGATGATATTCAGTTGGCCAGCACCCATGTGTTTTTCGAAGGCCAGTTTCACACAGAAGCCGCCGTTCTTACCTTACTTCAGACAAACCTAGCGTTTGAAGTCTTTACGACTCATCATATGCAAAGCCTAGCGACGAAATTAGTGGTTACAGAAGCGGAGTCTGAAAGTCGGCGTGTGCTTGAGCTGAACGCTGAACCGGCCGCGCGTGTTTACGCCCGTATGCTAGGGATGCAGCCAGAGGAACTTAATCCCAAGGTATTTGCGCTACATCCCTTAGCCGTCAAGCTTGGACAAGACTATTATGTTCGTTCAATCCAAAAAGTGAATGATGATCTCAGTCTGACCTTTTATTGTGCTGTAGGTAATGGCATGGTGCTGACTGCGATGCAGCCTCAACCTATCTTACCTGACCTTGAAAAGCGTTTTGCAGAGATAGAGGCGAGGATAGGTGAGCCTTTAATCACCATCGGGTGCGATTGTTTTTTAAGACGACTCGAAACTGAGCATCTAGAAAGTTTAGCAGAAGCTTCGGCATTTCTTAGGCAACATCAAGTGATTGGTTTTAATACCTATGGCGAGCATTTTGATGGTGTTCACATTAATCAGACCTTCACCGGTGTGGTGATCGGTAAAACGATATGAGTGCTGATCTAACAACGACCGATTTGCAAGCTTTGTTGGAAGAAAATCGCCGGCTCAAAAAAAATCAATGCGGCCTTAATTGAACGAATAGAGGCTGGCAGTGCCTATAACGCGGCACCCTATGCTGCGTTTGAACATGCGGCAACTCTAGCAGAGCAGGTTCGTGAACGAACCGAAGCCCTGTCTGCGGCTATGGCAGAGTTACGCCAGACAAATCAAGCATTAGAAGAAGCTAACCTGTCACGAACCAAGTTCTTGGCAGCCATTAGCCATGATTTATTGCAGCCCTTGAATGCAGCAAGGTTATTTACCGGTGCATTGCTGGAACGTCAATTACCATCTGATTTACAGCACCTAAGTCACTCTATCCATCGTTCGCTACAGGATGTTGATAGTTTGTTAGGCACGCTGGTGGATATCTCCCGTTTGGATGCCGGTGTGATCAATCCAGATATCAGTGTGTTCCCAGTCTCTGACTTGCTTGATAATTTAGCGGCCGAGTTTCGGCAGATCTGCGATATGGAAGCTCGTCACTTTCACTATCAACCCAGCTCGGTTGTGGTGTCCACCGACTTAGTCTTATTGGCACGCATTCTACGCAACTTTTTAACCAATGCCGTGCGTTATACTCATCCCGAAGCTTCAATTGTGTTGGGTTGTCGACGACGAGGTGCCTATCTTGAAATACAAGTCGTGGATCAAGGCGTCGGGATTGCAGCCGATCAACTCAGTTTTATATTTGAGGAATTCAAAAAAATACATACCCAAACGGGACATCAAGAGCGAGGACTTGGGTTGGGCTTGGCTATTGTCGAGAAGATTGCCGGTATGCTGGGGCATCCAATACGCGTCACGTCTGTTCAAGGAAAAGGATCGCTCTTTAGTGTCTGTGTGCCTATAGCGGACCCCAGAGAAAAGATGATGGCAACGAAAAGTCATCCGGTGACGGATCAGGCGCTGCTTCAACAAAGTCGTATTTGGGTGATGGATAACGATCTCTCCATCTGTACTGCCATGCACTCGTTGCTGGAGGGATGGGGCTGTGATGTAAAAACCTTTAACAATGCTAAAGCGCTTGATGCTGCCTTAGTTTCAGAACAACACAAGCCAGACCTGTTTGTGGTGGATTATCATCTGGATGAAATGGAATCAGGTAAAGAGGCTATTCAGCGTTTGAAAATAGCGCATCAGTTATCGACACCCGTGCTGATGATTACGGCAAACCATACCAGCAGCTTACGACAAGAAGTTCGTCAACTTGGTTTTAAAATGCTGAACAAACCCGTAAAACCGCTCAAACTTAAAGTCACGCTCGCCCATTTGCTCAGGCAGCAACTGACTAACGACGATTAAAGGCTGTAAAGTCCACTTCACTGGCCGCTAAAATGGCTTGTACTCGATTGTTGACGCCCAGTTTCGACAGAATTGCAGAAACATGTGCCTTTACTGTGGTTTCGGCAATGTTGAGATGAGCAGCAATCTGCTTATTAGAATCCCCTTCTACCATGCGCTCCAGAACCAGCAGCTGCTTTCGCGTGAGCTGATAGAGTTGGTCAAGGGGAAGTTTGCTTTTATGTTTAGCAGTGTTGCCGGATGTTTGTTGGCGCATAATACTTGAAGGTAAATAAACATCGCCCTTCAAAATGGCTTGGATGGCATGACTCATTTCGTGCCTTGGCGACGATTTTGCAATAAAGCCAGCCGCGCCTTGATCGATGGCTTTTAATACGGTCTGTTTATCTTCTTCAGCTGAAATAATCACCACGGGAAGGGTGGGTGCCTGTTGGCGCAAATGGAGTAAGCCTTCAAGCCCGTTCATACCTGGCATATTTAAGTCAAGCAACACTAAATCCGTGTCATCATGGTTCAGCGCTAATGACAGAGTTTCCGCAAAGTTACCGGCTTCTAACACTTCTGTT
>JAJOJN010000048.1 GCA_021208565.1 Nitrincola sp. | reverse complement strand
ATCAATCCCAAGGTGGTTCCAATAAAGCCAATGACCGCACCTTGTACCATAAATATACGCATGATCATGGATGGCGTAGCACCCATGGTTCTCAAAATGGCAATATCAGCACGCTTGTCTGTAACAACCATCACCAAGGTTGAAACGATATTAAACGCCGCAACAAAGACAATAAGAAACAGTAACAGCCCTATCATCCGTTTTTCCATCTGTATCGCTTGGAAAAGATTACCATGGGTACGTGTCCAATCTGAAATGAGCATAGGTCGTGAAAGTTCTGTTGCCAACTGACGAACCAGCATAGGAGCTTGAAACAGATCATTAAACGCTAAACGTATGCCATCAACACTGTCAGCAGGCATACGTTTGACACGTGCGGCATCAACACGGTGCACATAAGCTAGAGTTGAGTCGATTTCCGCGCCCACCGAAAAAATGCCTGATACTGTAAAACGCTTTAACTGCGGTACGATACCCGCAATACTCACTGAGGCTTCAGGTAAGACCAAGGTAATTCGATCCCCTACTGACGCACCCAACTGTCTAGCCAGCAATTCGCCAAGAATAATATTGAACTCACCCGGCACCAGCGTTTCAAGGGAACCCGTTACAAAGTGATCCTCAATGATTGACACACTAGGTTCAATGTCTGGATCGATACCACTGACTAAAACCCCTTGAACTTGCCCAGCATGAGTTAGCATGCCCTGGGCTTGCACAAAAGGTGCAGTGGCACGAACATTAGGGTTTGTGGCTAGTCGCTCTCTGACGGCTTGCCAATCCTGCATAGGCTTTTGATAGTCACTCAAGGTCGCATGAGGCACCATACCTAAAATGCGTTGTCGTAACTCACGATCAAAGCCATTCATTACAGAAAGAACTACGATTAAAGCAGCCACGCCAAGTGTTAAGCCCAGCATGGAAACCATCGAAATAAAGGAGATAAAGTGATTGCCACGTTTAGCAGCGGTATATCGAAATCCTACAAAAAAGGAAAAGGGTCGGAACATAATTTAATTAAACCCACAATCAGCTAATGCTGCCTATAACAAATGAATAGATTTATTGGGTATACTCTAGCCTTTAAAGACACCAAGTAACGGAGAATCGCTTTGGAACAGGATCGCCGACAATTCTATCGTATAGACAAATGGGTTGCACTTGAGTTTCAGCTTTTGGAAGCCAGTTCTGAAATCTTTGAGTTACCCAACCCCGGTATGTTTAAAGTAACACCCTACTTCATGTTACATGCCGAGCTTGAACAAATTAACAGTAGCATTGAAGAAAAATTCGAGAGACTGTCGACACTAGCCCCTGAAACGGCAGAAATTTTACAGTTGCTTAATCAAAAGATCGATACGATCACTCAGTCACTCAGTGACAATGAACAACTAGGCTTTAATCTTCGCAGTGACAAAGTGAATTTAAGTGAAGGTGGCTTATCGTTTAATTTAGATAACGCGCTTCCATTGGGTCAGATGATCCTTATTCGATTGATCGTACCGGAATCCGATGTCGGCCTAAGGCTAATGGCCGAAGTAAAACGCTGCATGGAGAAAGAGGGACAATATGAGATTGGTCTAGAGTTTCTCCGCATGCCAGAAGCCTGCCGAACTGAACTCGCTCGGCTTATTTTTCGCTCTCAAATTGAACAGAAACAAGCATTGAAGGAAAGTCTTATCAATGGAGAAGTATCATAAACTCCTTCATCATTTAGGTGTCGCAGTCGGGTTTATCTTTTTAATCACATGGTTCTACGTAGGTCGAAAGCTTGGCTTTCTTGACTGGGCGGTTAGCTTTGCTCCGGCAAGTCACGCGGGTGCTGTCTTAATGTTAGCCATCATGTTCATGATGGTCCCGGCTTTCTTGATCTGGAAATATGCCAATCGATGGCTAGAAAAAAAGCTCAACGTAACCGGTAAATTTTACGAAGATGATGTTTATCGCAAATAAAACGTCAGATTGAGTCGCTAAGATACGTCAACAACGTACCTTAGCGATTTTTTCTTAGAGGTTAGCCACTCGGTTGATACCTGCTATCGCGGCAACACGATAGCTTCCGCCATTGTGGGGTAGTTAAAGGTTGTATTGACGAAATACATTAAGGTATTCGCCTCTCCCTCTTGACGCATAATCGCCTGGCCAATGTGAATAATCTCGGAGGCTTGATCACCAAAACAGTGAATACCTAAAATCTGGAAGGTTTCACGGTGGAAAAGAATTTTTAACATTCCCACAGGTTCACCGGAGATTTGAGCACGAGCCGTATCCTTAAAGAAGGCCTGACCCACTTCGTAGGGTATTTTTTCAGCCGTTAGCTCTTCTTCTGTTTTACCCACAGAGCTGATTTCAGGAATCGTATAGATCCCAGTTGGCACATCATTGATGTAGCGGAAGTCATCCGCCTGAAGCAAATCTGAAGCAGCAGAACGCCCTTGATCCAATGCCGCAGAGGCTAAGCTTGGCCAGCCAATCACATCCCCAACCGCATATACACCTTCACAGGCTGTCTTGTAGTGTTGATCTACTTCGATTTGCCCACGACTGTTCGCTTTCAAACCGATATTTTCAAGCCCTAGACCTCGCGTATTACCGGAGCGCCCCGCACACCATAGGAAAGCATCAGCACGTAAACGCTTACCAGACTTGAACTCGATAGATACACCACGATCATCACCAACAATACTTTGATATTCCTCATTATGACGAATTTTCACTGCATTATTACGCAGGTGATAGCTCAAAGAGTCAGAAATTTCGTGATCCAAGAAAGAGAGTAAACGGTCGCGATTATCAATCAGATCAACCTTCACACCCAATCCACTGAAGATAGAAGCATATTCACAACCGATAACACCTGCACCATAAATGACCATGGTTCTGGGTGTGTGGTTTAGCTTGAGGATAGAGTCAGAGTTGTAGATTCGGGGGTGTCCAAAATCGACATCGGCTGGACACCAAGGACTTGAGCCTGTCGCAATAATGAAATTCTTAGCCCTAAGGACCTCGATTTCATGGCCTTGGCTTTTAACTTCTAGACGACCTTTCTCTGCAAAAGAGGCAAAGCCAAAGAACACATCAATACGATTACGCGCATAGAAGTTGGTTCGCAGCATCACCTGGTTGGAAATCACCTTCTCAGCACGACGCAAAACTTTGGGGAAAGAGAACCAACGAGGCTCACCGATATCTCGGAACATCGGGTTAGTATTGAACTCAATGATCTGTTTTACCGAATGGCGAAGCGCTTTCGAGGGAATGGTGCCTTTGTGGGTACAGTTGCCACCTACCGTGTCCTGCTCTTCCACTACAGCCACACGCAAGCCTTTTTTTAGCTGCGTTCATGGCAGCACCCTCACCTGCCGGCCCAGACCCTATGACTACGACATCGTAGTTATATTCAGCCATTCGCTATCCCCTTTATGATTATTGAATTCTTTGGATCAGATACACACTAGACTAAACAGCTAGAAGCATAAAGCCAATTAACCTTTAGATTTAACCTCATAGGCCAAATCTGAATGCTTACCTTGCTGCAGTTTACGCGCACTGATGATGCGCTGCTTTTCTTCTTCGTCTTCACAAATCTCTTTGTCACCACCACAGATATCACACTCTTTCACCATACCCAGCGCACTCATACCACCACAGGACCCTGCAATCGGTTTGCGCCCCATGATCACGCCAACAGACATACCCAAAGTAAGTAGTAACAGGATGACTAGAGTAATAATAAAAACTTCCATAAAACCTCCTGATAGCCATAAAAGAAAATGGCCGGAACTAACGTTACCGGCCATTTTATCGAACTTAGTAGGGCATTGGCTATCTTTAGCCGCCGAAATCATCCAATAGGATATTATCCGGCTCGACACCCATATCTTCGAGGAGCTTAATCACCGCAGAGTTCATCATTGGCGGTCCACACATGTAGTATTCACAATCTTCAGGCGCTTCATGGTCTTTCAGATAGTTTTCATACAACACGTTGTGGATAAAACCAACCGACCGGTCCAGTTATCTTCAGGTAGAGGATCCGATAGCGCCAAGTGCAAGTGAAATTTGGATTTTCAGCCGCTAGCTTATCAAACTCTTCAACATAGAAGGCTTCACGCAACGAACGCGCACCGTACCAGAATGTAATCTTACGCTTTGACTTCAGGCGCAATAACTGGTCGAAAATATGCGAACGCATCGGAGCCATACCCGCACCACCACCAACGAAAACCATTTCGTTGTCTGTGTCTTTAGCGAAGAACTCACCAAATGGGCCATAGACATCGATCTTATCGCCAGGCTTAAGTGCAAACACGTAGGACGACATGATACCTGGTGGCAGATCGGTTCCTGGTGGTGGAGAAGCGATACGGATGTTGAATTTAACCACGCCCTTCTCTTCAGGATAATTCGCCATAGAATAAGCACGAATAGTAGGCTCTGTTACTTTAGAAACGTAACGCCACATATCAAACTTATCCCAATCACCACGATATTCTTCTTGAATATCGAAGTCCTTGTAGTTCACCACGTGCGGTGGACATTCTAGCTGAACATAACCACCTGCACGGAAATCTACGTTCTCACCTTCAGGAAGACGCAACGTCAATTCTTTGATGAAGGTCGCCACGTTGGGGTTAGACTCAACTGTACAGGTCCACTTCTTCACACCGAAGACATCATCTTCGACTTGAATTTTCATGTTTTGCTTAACAGGCACCTGGCAGGACAAACGCCAGCCTTCTTTCGCTTCACGCAAGGTAAAGTGAGACTCTTCAGTTGGTAGCATAGAACCACCACCCTCGTGAACTTCACATTTACATTGCGCACAGGTACCACCGCCACCACAAGCAGACGCTAGGAATACACCCTTATCTGCCAAAGCGCCGAGTAGCTTACCACCCGCAGGTACTACGATTGTTTTCTCCGGATCACCATTGATCTCAATAGTGACATCACCGGAGCTGACTAGTTTTGAGCGTGCAACCAAGATGATGGCAACCATCGCCAACACCAGTGCGGTAAACATCACCACGCCCAGAGTAATTTCTGCATTCATCAGCTTATTCCACCCTTATCATTGAATTCCAGTGGATTAAAGCGATACGCCGGAGAACGACATAAAGCCCAAAGACATCAAACCTACGATAATGAAGGTGATACCTAGGCCACGCAGTCCTTCTGGCACATCACTGTACTTGAGCTTTTCACGAATACCCGCGAGCGCTGTAATTGCTAACGCCCAACCGATACCAGCACCAGCACCATACACAACAGACTCACCGAAGGTGTAATCACGCTCTACCATAAACAGTGCTGCACCCAAAATTGCGCAGTTAACCGTGATCAATGGCAGGAATACACCCAAGGCGTTGTAGAGTACTGGAACGTACTTATCCAAGAACATTTCCAGGATTTGCACCATCGCTGCAATGATACCGATGTAAGAAATAAAGCCAAGGAAGCTTAAATCCACATCTGGATACCCTGCCCAGCTCAACGCACCTTCACGAAGCAGGTAGTTATAGATCAGGTTATTGACAGGGGTTGTGATCAATAGCACCACAACAACCGCAACACCTAGACCAAAGGATGTTTGGATCTTCTTTGAGATGGCCAAAAAGGTACACATCCCCAAGAAGAATGCCAGCGCCATGTTCTCAACGAAGATGGCACGTACAGCAAGACTGATATACTGTTCCATGACTTACACAGCCTCCTTACGAGTGTTCGGAGCAATGACAAACTCAGGTTTTTCAACCTGCTCTGGATACTTGGTACGAATCAACCAGATCATGATACCGATCAAGAAGAATGCACTCGGTGGCAGTAACAACATACCGTTACTGTAGTACCAACCGCCGTTAGTCACCAAGGGCAGAATTTCATAACCAAACAGTGTACCTGCACCAAATAACTCTCTGAAGAAAGCTACGAATAACAGGACAACACCATAACCAAGACCATTACCCACGCCGTCTATGAAACTTGGAATCGGAGGATTCTTCATCGCAAAGGCTTCAGCACGTCCGAGGATAATACAGTTAGTGATAATCAAGCCTACGAAAACCGATAGTTGTTTAGACACATCATAAACAACGGCCTTCAACACTTGGTCTACCACAATTACCAGAGAAGCAATGATCGTCATTTGAACAATGATTCGAATATTGCTCGGAATCTGGTTACGGATGATCGAAATGAACATGTTTGACAAAGCCGCTACCGCGACTACTGCTAGCGTCATAACGACAGCATTGTTCATGTTTGTTGTAACAGCCAGCGCCGAACAAACACCCAATACCTGCAACGCAATCGGGTTGTTTTTAAAGAGCGGCGTTACAACGATTTCTTTAGTAGTTGCACTAGACATGATTACACCTCATCCACTTCAAGCGCGTCTTCATCAGCATCTTGTTCAACAAGTTCAGAAGCTGCTAAATCGCTTGCGGCACGCAAATTAGCGAGGAACGGACCAAAACCTGATTCACCTAACCAGAATTGAATCATATTGGTCACACCATTCGCTGTCAGTGTTGCACCCGCTAAACCGTCGATACGGTGTTGAGCACCAGGTTCAGAAGTATCTACCGCACCACGAACAACTCTCAAGGCAGGATTATCTTTCTGACCTTCAGCAAAAATTTGCTTCCCGATCCAAGATGATCTCCAAGAAGGGTTATCAATCTCTCCACCCAAGCCTGGTGTCTCTGCGTGCTCATAAAAACCAAGCCCAGCAACAGTATTCAAGTCACCTTCAAGCGCCAAGAAACCAAACATAGTTGACCAAAGACCATAACCATGAACTGGCAGGATTAACTTTTGAATCGAACCATCATCTGCTTCAACGATATAAACTGGCATCAACAAAGGTTGGCGTTTAATCGAAGCGATATCTTCAGCGCGGCTAAGTGAACGCGACATAGATGGATCATTCGCTGCACGACGGAAGTTCTCCGCTTCAGGAATAAACTCATCTGTAAATTGCCCCAGTGCGAAGATCAACAATGCGTGTGGTGATTTGCTCAAACAACTCATCCACAGTTTTGCTCGGATCTACGATACCCGCAGCACGCAGAATATTTGATTTACGATCCTGATCCATATTGAACTGTTGCATCGGTCTGAGCATAACGGCTGCAGCCGACACAACCACAGAACAGACTACACAAAGCACAAGTGCAACGATAATCGTTCTTCCGATAGAGTCTTTATTAGACGACATTACGCAACATCCTCCGTTTGATATTCGCCTGCACGACAAAGTTGTCGATTAGAGGTGCAAACAGGTTGGCGAACAGAATGGCCAGCATGATTCCCTCAGGGAATGCTGGGTTTACGACACGAATCAGAATGGTCATCACACCAATCAGCGCACCGAAAATCCACTTACCCGTGTTGGTCATCGACGCAGAAACGGGGTCAGTTGCCATAAAGAACATACCAAAGGCCAAACCGCCGATCGTAAAGTGCCACCAGAAAGGCACACTGAACATTGGATTGGTATCAGAGCCAATAGCATTAAATAACAGGGTTGTTCCTATCACACCCAATGCCACACCCGCCACGATTCGCCATGCAGCAATCTTGGCAAACATAATGATGGCACCGCCAATCATGATAGCAAGGGTTGAAACTTCTCCCACAGAGCCCTGAATAGTACCCACAAAGGTATTAAACCAGGTCACATCTGTCGCCAGAATCGCCTCAATACCGCCTTCAGCTGCTAGCGCCAAAGGTGTGGCACCAGAGAAACCATCAACGGCTGTCCAGATCGAATCACCTGAAATTTGCGCAGGATAGGCAAAGTAAAGGAAGGCACGACCGGTCAGTGCTGGGTTCAGGAAGTTTTTTACCTGTACCACCAAACACTTCCTTACCAATGACAACACCGAAGGTAATACCCAAAGCAACCTGCCATAATGGAATCGTGGCGGGAAGAATCAATGAGAAAAGAATAGAAGTAACGAAGAAACCTTCGTTAACCTCATGCCCACGCTTCATCGCGAAGAGCACTTCCCAGAAACCACCGACAATAAAGGTCACTGCATAAATGGGCAGCCAATACACAGCACCGTGAATGATATTATCCCACGTACTGCTGGCGTTATAGCCAGTCAATGCCGTCAGGATAGAACCACGCCAACCTGGTGCTTCTGTGATACCGAGTTCGGCCATTGCCGTGTTAGCTTGCAAACCAACACTATATAGACCGAAGAACACCGCAGGAAACGTACACATCCAAACTAGGATCATCATACGCTTAAGGTCTACACCATCACGTACGTGTGCACCTGCACGAGTGACTTTACCGGGAGTATAAAAAATAGTATCGACTGCTTCGTAAAGCGCGTACCAGTTTTCATATTTGCCGCCTTTGTGGAAATGCGGCTCCATTTTGTCTAAAACAGCTCTAATACTCATGCCTATCTCCTACGCTTCTTTTTCAATGCGCGTCAGATTGTCACGGAGAATCGGACCGTACTCATATTTTCCAACACAGGCGAAGGAACATAGAGCAACGTCTTCTTCATCCAACTCAAGACAACCCAATTGCATAGCAAGCACGATGTCACCAGTGACAAGCGCACGCATCAACTGAGTCGGCAGAATATCGAGTGGCATCAGTTCTTCAAACTGACCTACTGGAACCATCGCTCTTTCAGAGCCATTAGTTGTGGTAGTGAAATCAAATCGTTTACCCGGAGAAAGCATGGAGGCAAACATGTTCAAAACAGAGAACTTGTTAACACCAGGGGCTACCCAGCCCATAAACTCACGCTTATCACCTTCCAACAGCACAGTAATTTGATTGGCATAACGCGTCAGATAACCCAAAGGACCTGAGGCCGTTAGACCATTCCAAACTGAACCGCTGATAATTCTGTTCTTACCAGTACGCAATCTACCTTGTGTTAGCTCAGTCAAATCAGCACCAACACGGGTACGAACCAGAACTGGTTTTTCAACTTGAGGCCCTGCTAAAGCAACTACGCGATTAAGATGAAGACGACCCGTTGTAAACAACTTCGCCATAGAGATCACATCTTGATAGCCGATGTACCAAACTGTTTTCTTTTGCGAAACAGGATCCAAGAAGTGAATATGTGTCCCAGGATTACCCGCTGGGTGAACACCTTCAAACTCCTCTGTGGTCACACCCTCAGCTGTCGGGATATTTGTACCCGGCGCTTTACACAGGAATACTTTACCGTCGGTCAGTTTTGTCAGCAGAGAAAGTCCTTGTTTAAAGGCTTCCGCTTCCTCGGCAATAATGACCTGAGGATCAGCACATAGAGGATTAGTATCCATGGCTGTCACAAAAATTGAATGAGGGACTGTGTCAACCGCAGGAACCTTGCTGAAGGGTCGGGTTCTGAACGCTGTCCATTGACCTGACTGTATCAAGTTATCTTTGACTTGCTCACGTGAAAGTGAAGACAGTTGATTCGCATCATAACGCGTGAACTCAACATACTCTTCTTCAGCATCTAGCTCTATCACAACGGATTGTAGAACTCGACGCTCGCCTCGGTTGATCACTTTGATCACACCAGCACCAGGGGCGGTGTACTGAACACCTTCGGTTTTTTTATCGGTAAAGATCACCTGCCCAAGCTTAACTCGGTCACCCTCTTTGACAGCCATGGTGGGTTTCAACCCAACATAATCATAGCCAATAAGAGCGACAGAGCCTACCTTAACAGCATCTTCAATCGTCTGTGTCGGTTCGCCCGTAATCGGTAGATCCAGACCTTTCTTGATCTTGATCATTCGCCTCACCCAATCTAACTAAAAATTTCGAAATTTCTTTTTTGCCCAATATAAATAGCCTTCACCTAGCACCACTTAAATGAGACTAATTTTTATTATCAAGCAAACTAAAACTTCACCAAAAAACTTTCTTAGTATACCTGATATTCTTGTAAATTTTCTACCGGATACGCACTAGCATTGTGCATTCTAAAGTTGTATGAGTGACTTATAAGTAGATGTTTTTGATATATTGATATGCTTTTAAGCACTAGAAAACAAAAACGCCGCTTCCAAGAGCGGCGTTTCACTACCTTAAATGACGAATTTGATTAAGCAACAGGCTCAACCGGATAAGGCTTAAGCGTGGTATTGCAGATATACTGCGCCATACGAATAACTTGACAGCTATAACCGTATTCGTTGTCGTACCACACGTAAAGAACACAACGGTTGCCATCAGCAATAGTTGCAAGTGCATCAACAACACCCGCTGCACGCGAACCGACAAAGTCAGAAGATACGGCTTCAGGAGAGTTACTGTAATCAACCTGCTTCTGCAAACCTGAATGCAAAGCGATATAACGCAAATAATCGTTCAGCTCGTCGCGCTCAGTTTCCGACTTAAGATTTAAGTTAAGAATCGCCATCGAAAACGTTCGGTGTCGGAACACGAATAGCATTACCGGTTAACTTACCTTCCAACTCAGGAAGCGCTTTAGAAACGGCTTTCGCTGCACCTGTCTCGGTAATCACCATGTTCAGTGCCGCTGCACGACCACGACGACTACCTTTGTGGTAGTTATCGATCAAGTTTTGATCATTTGTGTAAGAGTGAACAGTCTCAACATGACCATTCTCAATACCATACTTATCTTGAAGTGCTTTAAGAACTGGCACTATGGCATTGGTGGTACAGGATGCTGCAGAAAGAATGTTATCTTCTGCGGCGATATCCTGATGGTTAACACCCATCACGATATTTTTCATATTTTTACCAGGCGCCGTCAAAAGCACTTTAGCCGCACCTTTGGCTTGCAGATGACGAGACATAGCTTCTGCATCACGGAACATACCCGTGTTATCAATGACTAACGCATCATTGATACCGTACTGAGTGTAGTCGACATCTTCAGGTTGATTAGCGAAAATCACCTGAATAGACACACCATTCGCAATAATGCATTGATTTTGCTCGTCTACCTGGATAGTTCCCTTAAACGAACCATGGACGGAATCACGACGCAGCAAGCTAGCACGCTTTTCTAGATCGTTTTCGGCTTTGCCTTTACGAACAACAATCGCACGTAAACGCATGCTGTGTCCGATACCCGCACGATCCACTAATTGGCGCGCCAGAATTCGACCGATACGGCCAAAACCATACAAAACAACATCAACAGGCTTACGGTTATCAATGGGGCCGATAGCATCAGCTAACTCGTCAGCAACAAACTGCTCTAATGAACGACCCGCAGCAGATGAACGGAATTTAACCGCCAACTTAGCAATATCGACATGAGCGTTATGAAGGTCTAAACCGCTAACCACTTCCAACACAGGGAAGGTATCAACAACTGACAACTCTTCTTCTTCAACTTGTCTGACAAAGCGATGTGCTTTGATGATGTCGATCACAGAACGCTTAACGATGACTCGTCCGTAAACAGAGATTTCAACATTACGCTCACGGTAAAGTCTACCGATTAACGGAATCATCGCTTCAGCAATAGATTCACGCGCATTCCAGTCCGCTAATATCAGTTCTTGGCTCACAGGCTTGCTCCGAATTTTAAAGGTATCCATTTTGCGTGCGCGCATTATCCCTGTTTCGTGCACGGGGATCAAATTTGATTGCCTAGACTTTGGTCAGATTAGCTTTTGCTGACGTAATATGCGCTTCAAAATCACATCAGAACATCAAAAACAGACTGTGTTTTTTTTACAGTAATGGTTAAACTATAAGGCTGTTTTTTGGGTTATCTTAGGGAGCAATTTTGTGCTGACTGCTTTTTACTTACGCCCTGCCTCACTTCGGCA
>JAJOJN010000032.1 GCA_021208565.1 Nitrincola sp. | reverse complement strand
TCCACTTCGGATAGGGGAATAGGTTGAATATCTTTACGGATACCTAACAGGTCACGCAAGGTCGCCGGGCCACGCTTGTTGACGATATCAGCATAACGCTGATAGTCACGTGGATCGCCCGTGGTGACCGCTTTATGAATCGACGTGACGACATCAGGGTTATAAGCGTGGTATTCACCACCGTGAACATACTTGAGCAAACCGCCCTGCTGGATCGGCTTACGCACACTCCAGGCTTCTGCGGCGAGCAGCTCTTGATCGCGCTGGAAGTGCTCAAACTTAGCCCCTTCGATACGGCTGGTCACGCCTTTAAAGCAAAGATCGACAACTTCACTGGAAAGACCGACCGCTTCAAAAAGTTGCGCTGAGCGGTAAGAAGCAATGGTGGAGATCCCCATTTTGGAGAGGATCTTCATCAAGCCTTTGTTGATCCCTTTACGGAAGTTCTCATGTGCCTGTAAAGGCTCGCCAGTGATCTCTCCGGTACGGCAAAGGTCATTCAATACGCGATAGGCTAAATAAGGATAGATCGCTGTGGCACCAAAGCCAAACAAGACGGCAAAATGATGCGGATCACGCGCCGTTGCGGTTTCGACAACGATGTTGGCGCTGGTACGCAGTCCTTGAGCAACCAAGTGACGGTTCACAGCACCTGTTGCCATGGCGGCGTGAATCGGTAGCATGCCCTGTTTGATGTAAGCATCGCTGAGGATCAGGATGACTTTGCCACTACGAGCGGCCGCTTCAGCTTTTTCACAGAGATTGATTATCGCTCGCTTTAACCCTACCGCTGGATCGTATTGCATATCGATGGTTTCAGACTCGAAGCCTTCAACATTCATATCACGCAGGCGGCGGAATTTGCTCGCTGACAGCACGGGCGACTTTAAGACGATACGACGCGCATGTTCGGGGGTTTCTTCAAAGACGTTCTTCTCACGACCGATACAGGTCTGCAAGGACATCACAATCGCTTCACGCAAAGGATCGATCGGCGGGTTGGTCACCTGAGCAAACTGTTGACGGAAGTAGTCATACACCGAACGTACACGGTTCGATAATACCGCCATCGGCTTATCATCACCCATGGAACCCACAGCTTCCATACCGGATTCACCCAGCGGACGAATCACTTGATCACGCTCTTCAAAGGTGACTTGGAACATTTTCATGTGAGTGCGAGTTTCTTCAGGACTCATCTCACGGAAAGAAGTGGACTCTTCCACAAAGCTCATGGTTTGCTCAAGTGGAATCGAATGCTCACGCAGCCACTTGCGGTAAGGGTGACGTGATTTGAGCAGGTTATCCACATCAGCTGTGTGCATCAGCTCGCCAGTTTGAGTATCGACAACCAGAATCTGACCGGGACCAACACGCCCCTGACCCACAATGCTGCTCGGTTCATAATCAAAAACACCGATCTCTGATGCTGTACAAAGCAGACCATCATCGAGCATCACCCAGCGTGATGGACGCAAACCGTTACGATCCAGCATACAGACGGCGTAACGACCGTCGGTCATGACCATACCGGCAGGGCCATCCCAAGGCTCCATGTGCATCGAGTTAAACTCATAAAAGGCACGCAGGTTGGAGTCCATGGTTTCAACGTTTTGCCAAGCAGGCGGCACGATCATACGCACGGTACGATAGATATCCATACCACCAACCATCAGGAACTCCAGCATGTTATCCATACTGGAAGAGTCGGAGCCAGTGGTGTTGACGATGGGTTGTAGCTCATCGACATTAGGCAGTAAAGGTGTCGCAAATTTAGTGCTACGCGCACGTGACCACGCACGGTTACCTTCAATGGTGTTGATCTCACCATTGTGTGCCAAGAAGCGGAAAGGCTGTGCCAAAGGCCAGCGCGGTGCCGTGTTGGTTGAGAAACGCTGGTGGTAGGTACAGATTGCCGTTTGTAGACGCTCATCTCCCAAGTCCTTATAGAACACAGGAAGATCCACTGGCATCATCAGACCTTTGTAAGAGATAACCTTGTCTGACAAGCTACAGATATAAAAGTCAGGATCATCACTTAGCGCAATTTCGGCTTTACGGCGTGCAATAAACAGGTTGATAACAAACTCACGCTCGGTTTTTTCTTCCGTATCAACAAAAACCTGTTCAATACGTGGTAGCGTGTCTTTAGCAATGGGTCCTAAACAGCTGTCATCTGTTGGCACTTCGCGCCAGCCTTTGACGCGTAGACCTTGCTCTGTTAGTTCATGATTGAGCTGCTGACGTGCTTTTTCAGCTAACTCGGGGTTCTGGGAAAGAAACACCATACCAACCGCATAAAGATCGCTTAGGTCAGTTTTTAGGGTTTCCTTGGCAATAGCGCGCATGAAAGCGTCTGGTTTTTGCATCAACAGACCGCAACCGTCACCGGTTTTACCATCTGCAGCAATGCCACCTCGATGCGTCATACAGGCAAGCGCCTGAATAGATTTTTGCAGGAGACCGTGACTTGCCACTCCCTGCATGTGCACCATCAGACCAAAGCCACAGTTGTCTTTAAATTCACCTGGGCGGTACAGACCATTGCTCATAAATTGTTCTCGCTAAAACTAAAATGAAATCATGATTAAAAGACCTCTAAAAACAAGATCTTAAATTTCAGACACTCAAAAACCCTCATCCCGCAGACAAAAAAAGGGGTAGACATGCTACACCCCTATCGGGATAAGAACAATTTTTGGCACATGTAGGGGCACTGAAATTTTTTCAGTTTTTACCCCTAAGCTAGTTAGAATTTTATTCTCGTCACTCTTAGGGGCGATTTTTTATGCCGATTCAGTTTTTTTACTGATCGATCTTTCTAATATCTTCTTTCACACTAGAAATGGTTCTAGCCCAAGGGTTGCGGTCTCTTAGCTCGGCGGGAAGGCTTCTTACAGCCTCAGTTGCCGCTTGGCGTGTCGGGTATTGTCCATACACGACCACGTGCCAAGGCGCTCCTTGGTGGATCGTCACAAAGCGATAGAATCGCTGAGGTTGAGCCTGTGATTGAATAAATCTTATCACACTTTCTTCTGATCTGGCGCCTAGTACTTGTAAAGTAAATCCATTGTCTGGCCAACCTAACAGAATTTGGGCATGACTCCCCGTATTACTTGCCGCCGCTGAGGGTGCTTGTGCTACAGGTTGATTTACGACTGGAGCGGGTGCTTCAGATCTCTGCGGTGCTGGAGCCGGAGTGGGTGTGGGTGCAACAGCTGGTGCCTCTGTTTGTGCCTGAGCAACAACTGGCTGCTGAGGCGTGACAGGTGTCGTTGTTGTCGGCGCAGGAGAAACCACCTGTGGCGTTGATTGTGGTGTTGATTGTGGCGTTGTTGCGACAGCTGCAGGCTGTGTTGTTGTGGACGCCGGTGCGGTGACAGGTTCTTCCACCACGACTTCAGGCGCTTCTACCTCTGCCACTTGATCCATTTCCAAATCAAGTGTTGGAATCGTGAGCGGCTCTTCTTCAATTCTGGCTTCTTGTTCAGCCAGTCGTTGTGCAAGCGTTTCACGCACTTCAATTTCAGCAGCCGGCTCCGCAGTATTGACAGCAATCGGCTCTGGAATCACCTGAATACGGGTCGAGGTTTCCTGCTCAGGTGCCGGACTGGGTAGATAGTGCCATACCGCAAAGCCTGTAATCACAAAAAGAACACCCGCTACAGCGGCAAGGTGGACGGGCGGTATCGGCAAACCTTTCATCGCCGACTTACCTCCACCCTGTCGCAGCAAAGCTTCAACAGAGGTGATAATCCCACCCGGATAACCATCGCAAAGTTCAACCAGTTTTTTAAGCTGCTTGGGTGTTAACTCGACATGAGGCGGCAGTAACGAAAGGATAAAGTCTTCAATCTCTTCATCTTCGAAGGGCTCAAGGCGCTGGATATGCACACGATTTTCGAAGCGATCCAATACACCTTTTTCAGCGGCCCGCTGCTCAAAGTCGGGTAATGCCGCCAGCAATAGATGGGGCGCCATTTCACCTAACTGCAATAGACTCAACAGAAGCTCTAAGCCGTTGTCAGTCAGATGATCGGCATTATCAATGTGCAGATGCAGAGCAATATTGACATCCGCTAAGGCACGAATCTGTTTGTGAATCGCCGCTAAGCGTAGACGATTATCGGTCAGCAACTCCGCCTCTAGCTGCATAGCATCGACTAAAGCCACCAATAAACGACTGACATCGGTTTTTTCACTCAGATCAATTCTGGCAAGACGCTGAGTGCGAGGCTCATGCAACTCTTCCAACTGATCAAGCAGCGTGGTGCGACCACTGCCTTCCTCACCCAGCAGGAAAATCATAAGGGTGAATAACTGGAGAGGTGGCTGAGTTTATCGGCCAACTGCATCCGCGAAGCAGGTTCTACATATTCAAATTCATTGATAGACATGGGTATCCCTACTCAGCGGCTCAAGGTCGCCATTAATGCAGAAGAATCAAATTGGTCTGTCACGATCGCTTCACCTATCCGCTTCAATAACACAAGTCTTAATCGCCCATCTAACACTTTCTTATCGATAGACATGAGCTCATTAAAATCGTTCGGTGTCATTTCAGGGGGTGGCAAAATAGGCAGATCGGCAGCCTTAAACAATCGTTCAATTCTATCGACATCTGTCTGGCTTATCCATCCCATACGACAGGAGAGATCTGCCGCCATCATGGTTCCGGCAGCCACGGCCTGACCATGCAGCCACTGACCATAACCAGAAAAAGTCTCTATCGCATGACCGAAGGTGTGCCCTAAGTTGAGTAGGGCACGCACTCCGGATTCACGCTCATCTAACCGCACCATTTCCGCTTTAATTTCGCAGGAGCGATAGATCGCATAGGCTAAGGCATCAGGATCACGCTGACGCAGCGCCGTCATATTCTCTTCTAGCCAAGTAAAAAAAAGCGTCATCATAGATCAAGCCGTACTTAATCACTTCTGCAATACCTGCAGATAGCTCAACGTCTGGCAGTGTATTGAGCACTTGGGTATCGGCCACCACCGCCACGGGCTGGTGAAAGGCACCGATCATATTTTTACCAGCGGGGTGATTAACACCCGTTTTACCCCCCACCGAAGAGTCCACTTGTGAAAGAAGCGTCGTGGGAATTTGAATAAAATTAACGCCGCGTTGATAGCAAGCGGCTGCAAAACCGGTCATATCGCCTACCACGCCGCCGCCCAATGCGATTAGGGTAGTGGTGCGATTGTGACGTTTCGCTAATAACTGATCAAAAATCAAATTCAAGTGTGATATATCTTTATAGGCTTCACCATCTGGCAACACCACTTCGTCGACTTGAAAGCCAGCTAAGGCATTTAATAAGCTTTCTTTGTATAAAGGGGCGACTGTATCATTAGTCACCAGCATCACCTGTTTGCCCTTAATATAAGGCGCAATGAACTCCTGCCGCAAAACACCAGTACCAATCGTAATGGGATAACTTCTGTCGCCCAAGTCGACCCTTAGGGTTTGCATGGCTCACCTCTTAGAAACAGGATTAGATAATGATTTGAACTATGATAGCGACGAGCAAGGCTGCTTAAGTTGACGCAGGATCTCTTTGATTACACCGCGAGGGTGACGCTTATCAGTTTGGATGATAATGTCTGCACAGCTTTTGTAAAGGGGATCACGCTGATCGAGCAGTTTTCTCAACACAGATTCTGGATCATCGGTTTGCAACAAAGGACGATTACGATCACGCGCGGTGCGCTCTAATTGCTGCTCAATTGAGGTTTGCAGATAGACGACCGTGCCACGACTTTGCAGATATTGACGATTTTCCTCACGCAATACAGCCCCACCACCTGTTGCCATCACACAGTTTTGCAATTGTGTGAGCTCATCGATAACGGCGGTTTCGCGTTCACGAAAACCGGCTTCCCCTTCAACATCAAAGATCCAAGGAATATTGCACCAGAGCGATCTTCGATCACCTTGTCGGAATCGTAAAAAGTAAGATTTAACTCTTGAGCAAGAAGACGCCCTATGGTGCTTTTTCCAGCACCCATAGGGCCGATCAGATAGACATTCAACGCACGAGACCTACTGTATGGCTAAGGACTCGCGAATCATAGTCGGTGTGATGAAGATGAGCAACTCACGTTTGGTTTCTGCTTCTCTTCTATAGCGGAACAAGTTACCTACTACAGGAAGATCGCCGAGCAATGGAGTTTTGTTCACGACACTTTCAATATCATTTCGGAACACACCACCTAAAACTATGGTATCACCATCATTAACGACTACCGAAGTTTCAAGTTGGTTAGTATTGATCAGCAATTCACCACCCAAACGGTTTGGATCTAATGAATCCTGAAGGATCTTAAGATCCATCGAAATACGGTCACCTGGATTAATTTGTGGTGTTACTTCTAGACTGAGTACTACTTCTTTAAATTCCAAGCTAACTTCACCATTTTCAACGGTTTGATAAGCAACTTCTTGACCCGACTTGATCACAGCCGGACGACCATTTGTGGTAATGACTTTAGGCTGGGAAACAATTTCAATTTTGTTATCGCTTTGAAGGGCTGATAGCTCAGCAGATAACAATAGACCACTGCTTAAGTAGCCAATACGAATGGCAGAAGTTGCATTACCGACACCAAAATCAACCATACCTGGCACACTGGGTTGTGCGCTAACTAAAGCACCACCATCTAGACCTTGAATTCCACCGACTGTTCCAGCAGCACCACCAACCGATACTCGGCTGTTAGACCCACCAGCAGCCCCCCATCGAATACCCAATTCCCTCGCAAATTCTGTCGATGCAGTTACCAAACGTGCCTCGACAAGAACTTGTGCCACTTCCACGTCAAAACGACGCAACGTTCTACGAATATCTTCCATTTGACGTGCAGTTTCACGCACCATCAAGACGTTAGTTTGATCGTCAGCGAGAATAAAGCCTCTATCTGAAATCAATCTTGCCTCTTCAAGACGAGTTCTCATGTCTGAAGCACGACGGAAATCAACTTGGATAAACTCTGTCAACAAGGGCGCCAATTCCTGAACTTGAATCTGACTTTCTGCTTCGATTCTTTCCCCGTTCAGCAATCTCAGTAGCGGTTCCTATCATCAACACATTACCAACTTCACGCTTATCAAGCCCTTTGGATTTAAAGAACAAATCAATCAAGCTTTCGAATCCCAAGGCACATTTTTGAGTCGTAAAGTGGCCGTTCCACTAACGTTATCACTTACGACAAGGTTCATTTCTGCCACTTCAGCAATAATCTGTAGCACAGCACGTACTTCAACATTTTGGAAATTTAAGTCGATACGCTCACCAGTAAAAGGAAACTGGTTGTCACGACGCGCCTGTTGCTCTTGTGTCGTAATCGGTTTGAAGTCAATAATCAGTTGATTACCGGTCTGGTAAGCCATGTAATCAAATGGTTGTGAAGTAGGACGCAATAATAGTACACGACCTGATGTCATACTATCAATGAACTGCAAAGGTGTTGCAAAATCTTGAACATCTAAACGTCTCGCCAAAGAACTATCCAAAACAGCCTCAGATAGATTCAGCACCACATTGCCGGCTTCACGAGTAATGTCCATTGATGCACGATCATTGTTCATATTAATGATGACACGACCCTGATTTCCCTCAACACGTTGAAAGTCAATTGACTGTATCCGTGTTCTTCCATCACTCACTGGCTGACTGCTCGCCATTACCTGAGCAGCGGGTACTGACTGAGTAGTTGTTATGGCCTCTTGAAAGCGCAACACCAGTACATTGCCATCCATACGTACGTCATGAGTAGCCGTACCTAATAGATTCGTGACCACTCGAAGGCGATCCTGAGCCTGCGCAAAGTTTAAGCTATCCACCACACCCGTATTAACACTGAAGGTTCTACCACCCAACTGATTGGTGACATTATTGAAATCCATTACCAACCTTGGTGGGCTATCAATCATGTAACTGTTGGGTGTGGAGGGTACGGAGTCAAACTCCATTCTGACCTCTACCGCTTGCCCGGGTAAGGAGACAAATTCAGTATTGATTAATCTCGCTTGCTGAGCCGACACCTGAACCGATAGACAAGCAATGAGCACGCCCATTAACCAAAGACCATAAGATTTAATCGTAGATACGTTCATTTTTTGATTCTTCATTAAAGTATTCACAGTCAATATCCCTCAGTCGGTCTCTGGAAGCGTTATAAAGCGTGGGCGCTTCATCCAACCGCCACGGCCATTTGATACTATTTCGGATAGTTCAATTCTTCTTTCATCTAAACCAACAACTTGGCCACTATCTAGACCCAAGAAGTCGCCCATCTGAACACGATGCACTTCGCCTAACGGGTCGCGTACTAAGGCGAAGAATTGATCTGCATTCAGTGGCGAAGTGATTGTTCCCACCATGCTTAAATTATCTACCGCATAACGCTCTAAGTATTCCGGAATGCGATCAGGGTCTGGAAAGACTTCAGATACAATTTCAGGTGCAACAGCAACTTCAGGCACCATCGCTCTGAATGGGTTTCGAAGACTAGAGCCCTCATACACAAAAGCTTCATAAGGTTTAAACTCTGGCAGTGGAGGAATTTCGCCAACCGGCCTGGAGGATCTATCGGCGACAAATGCTCTTAGGTCTGTAGTGTCTTCAATCCATATACAGCCTTGCAATGCTAAAAGCGACAGCACTATGAATAGATTCCGCCTAAAAAGCTTTAACGAGCAATCTGTTTTCAGCCAATTAATTTTGTTCATATCGATAGGTCTTCGCATTGATTGTCATAGTCAGAGCATCGCCCGAGCCCGCTCGAATCGTAAAGTCATGTAATGTTACGATGCGCTCAATCGCCGCAACGCCACTGACAAACTCTCCCATTTGATGATATGTACCTGTTACTTGGATATTTATCGGCAACTCTATATAAAATTGAGAGCGCGTCTCAGGTTGCAAGGCAATCGTATCGATTGAAAGGCCAGCTTGACGACCGATATCTGATATATCTTCAAGCAAACCAGGCACTTCTTTATCTGTTGGAAGCTGTTTTAAAATTTCATCAAAACGCTCTTCAACATCGGCCATTTGACGACGTAAGGCATCTAGGTTAGCAACCCGGAATGACTTGTCTTCAAATTCACGTTTCAAATCCGCTTCTCTGCTAACTTCTCTTTCTATAGCAGCATGCTTGTCTTTGATAAACAGATGAATACCAACACCAACCACCACAGCAAAGGCTAAGACACAACAAATAAACTTAACACCCCAAGGCCAATTACCAGCTTGTTTAAAGTCTAAGTTATTAATATCAAAACCACGAAAAGCATTCTGAAGAGCATTAGAACTCATTGTGCTAACTCCTCTTCAACAGGTCTTAACATCGGCACAGAAAGATTGAACTGTCTCATGCCATCTGCAGAAGCAACCCGTGTTAAATTAGGCTCACCAAACAAAATTGAATTATTCAAATTTCTCATGAGATTTGATACATCTCTATTTTGAGCAGCAAAACCATCTATCGTTAATCTATCGCCAGCTCTTGATACCGCGGTGTAAAACAAGTCATCCGGTAGCACTCTGACCAACTCGTCAAAGTTTCTAACCACTAGAGGCCTAGTACCTTGCAGATCTTCAATTGCCTGAAGTCTTTCAAGCAGTTGCGTTCTTAAACGGTTAAGCTCATTAATTTCAGTGAGCTGTCTATCCAAACGGACATTTTCAGCACGTAAAAAATCGTTTTCGAGCCTGCTGACGATCCATTTGCATGTCGTAGTAGTAACCAACGCCAAAAACAACCAAGCCAGCTAAAATTGCCGATCCTAATAGGTTAGAAACAAAGCGCTTTTGATTGAGCGCATTACGCTCCTCACGCCAGGGTCTTAAGTTAATTTTAGCCATCAATCAATCCCTATCTACGAAACTTCTTAACGCCAAACCACAGGCTTTAACTAAAACAGCACTATCGCGGCGGAGTTTTCAGCATTTAATTTTCTATTCACTGAGCAGTTCTTGAAGGGATTCAGCACTTCACATGCCATATCTAACTCATCGGAAGCCTTATGGGCCAAATCAGGTAAATTCGAAGCCCCGCCACATAAGTAGACTTTGCTCAGTTGACCATGAACGCCTGAAGAGTAGAAAAACTGTAACGCGCGGGACACTTGTTGGATAACCGTATTGGTAAAGGGTACAACCATTCCATCGAGTATCTCCTGACTAAGCGAGTTCTCCCTAAGAGCCAGATCAACCTCTTCCATCGACATACCATGCTGTTGATTTATGGCTTGTGATAAATCATTGCCACCAAAAGCCTGCTCCCTGTTATAAACCACTTCCTGATTTTGAAATACATTCAAAGAGAGCGTGGAAGCACCTACATCAACTATAGCTATTAACTTATTGTCCATTACCTGATCAATTAAAGGCAGTAAACGCTCCATTGCGTAAATATCAACATCTACGACTTCACACTTAACACCTGCTGAGGTCACTGCATCTTCACGGGACTCAGCATTTGCTTTACGACAGGCAACCAAGAGGATTTCATTGAAGTTGTGATCTTTTTTGACTGGACCTATAACTTCGAAGTCCAAGGAGACTTCCTCTAAAGGGTAAGGAATGAACTGATCTGCCTCAATTCTCACCTGCTCTTCCAGTTCGATCCCTACAAAGAGGTTGCTCACTTGCATTTTCTTGGTAATAACTGCTGACGATGGCACTGAAACAACCGCCGCTGTGTATTTGCCGCCACAAATTTTTAAACCGCGCTGAATGGCAGAGGAAACAACACTAACCTCTTCAATATTTCCATCAATAACAGCTGTGGGAGGTAAAGGAACAATAGCATAGGCGTCAATTTGACGTTGAGAGCCTGAAGAGGACATGGATACAAGCTTTACGGATGATGAGCCTATATCAATTCCAATCCAGCCAGATGATTTTTTTCCAAATAAGCTGACCACAATTCATTCCTTTTCCGACTACAACGGAACAATTCAATTTATGCAGCATTTAAGCATTCTTAATTAAAACGCTTGTCAACTGTACTGTAAAGCACCTAGACAGATATAATGTGTCTTTTAGACCCAAATTAGACCAAAAGGTGACCATGCGCAACGTTTTAACACTCATGAAGCTAATTTTAGCCATCTTTATCGTTGCCATTATAGTTGTTATCGGCGGCGGTTTATTTGCCTTAAATCAATATAAGCCTAATCTTCCAGATGTACACGAACTTCGTGAGGTAAGATTCCAGATTCCATTAAGAATTTTTTCAGCCGATGGCAAGTTGATGGCTGAGTATGGTGAACAACGACGCACACCGATCAGTTATGATCAAATTCCTGATGGTTTACGCCATGCTATTTTAGCGGCTGAAGACAGTCGTTTTTACGAGCATAAGGGAATCGATTTTAAAGGTTTGGGTCGAGCCGCTTTTCAATTAGCTTCCTCGGGTGAAATTCAAACAGGGGGTTCTACGATTACCATGCAGGTGGCTAAGAATTTTTTCTTAACGCCTGATCGCACCTTTGAACGCAAGTTTAATGAGATCTTGCTTTCCCTAAATATTGAAAGAGAGCTTTCTAAGGAAGAGATTTTAGAACTCTACGTTAACAAGATTTACCTGGGGCAACGCGCTTATGGTGTACAAGCAGCTGCCAACATCTATTATGGCAAGGACGTTAGCGAACTAACCTTGGCACAAATGGCAACCATTGCAGGCTTGCCAAAAGCACCCTCGGCCAACAACCCAGTTCGTAACCCGCAGCGATCTAACGAAAGACGTAATTGGATTTTAGGTCGAATGCTCAGCTTAGGCTACATATCGCAAGCTGAGTTTGATGAAGCCGTTAATGAACCAGAGGTTGCGCGCTATCATACGGCAGACATTGAACTGTCTG
>JAJOJN010000005.1 GCA_021208565.1 Nitrincola sp. | reverse complement strand
AACATAGTGACCTTAAGCGCGGGACCATCTATAGCCATTTTGACGAGTTTTCGACTATCTATCACTAGTGAGGTAGGTGCCACTTCGTTCATTCATTAACTCCAAAGAGTGTCTGTTTGATCGACAAACGCATAAGCTTCCGATTGCAAGAGTTGACTTACATCATATTGAAGCCGTGCTAACCATAGTCGAGCCGTTTCACGCATCAGTTTTCGCCAACAGCGTGCTTTATATTCATAATGACTGTAATAGGCAGCACGACCTGCTTTTCCCAATATACAGGGTTTACATAACCCTCCGGTGTTAAATGAAAACTGATCCAATCGCAGAATTTCATCGGCAAATAAGCGCCACACCCAGTGTTCAACAAGGGGTCGATAGATTTCAACCAGATCGCAGGCCAAGGACTCCCGACCATAGCTGGGCAAATGATAGACCCCTAACTGTGGATCAAAACCACTAGAGACCAATACCCGAATCGCCTCTGCATGTATTAGGGTATAGGTGAGTGATAAAGCCACATTGACAGGGTCACGTGGTGGCCGGCGGTTTCGGCCAGTGAATTCCAGTCGCGGAGGAAACACACACTGATAGCTTCGAAATACATGGCAGCACCCGCACCCTCTATGCCACGCAAAGAGTCGATATTGGTTGTACTGTCCAGCCGCAGATCCAGCTCAACCAGTCTTTGAATACCTTTGGTTAATGCGTATCGTTGATCAGGTCGTGTACGCAGTGCTTTATGAAGCATTGCGCGCTGACCTCGGAGTTTTTGACGCACTAGAGCGATGGAGTATGCCAATCTTAGATCGGGGTTACTGACGGCATGATACTGCATCAATCTTCGATCCGCTGCATTATGCAGTAATCCATAAGCTATGCAGGTCGCTTCCTCTTTGCGAGGATTTAAGAAAATCACGGTAATCCCTGCTAAGCTCAAACGTGATAGTAGTGTTGAACTGAATTGAACCGATGCACTGATGACCAGATATTCGAGCACGTTCAATGGAACCGAGAAGTGGCGTTCACTTCCAGGGATGCGAACGCATAAGCGGTTAGTATTGATATCCAGTTCCGAACCTTTTCTGTCGATATATAAGGTTTGCATCATCAACCCTCTCGATCCATTACCTTGATTAGCCCAAGTAGGTGTAAAGTTCATCCATCGGTTTTACAGCAATCCCAAGTGTGGCTACGCTATTTCGATCTGACAAACGAATCACTAGCAGCGCGTCTTCTGCTGTATCCATGACATCTTCAACTCGGCTCACAAGCTCCACGCGTTCTCTCTCTGTCAGATAGCATTCAAACGCTGATTTTTGTCCACCACAGGCAAACTCTTTGAGTACACTGTGTGTAAGACGCAGACGTTTATGTTCGCGAATATCATAAGCAACTAAGTAAAGCTCACGACTCATCTCGCATTCTCCCATTCAGCAATTTGCTGCAGGACGTCTTCATCCGCTTGGGGGGGGCAAAAACAGGTACTCAACCAAGTCAGCACCTAGTGCAGTCATCTGCCCAGACGTCAATTCCTGTCCACGCAAAGTTTCAGGCACCACCATCTGTAAATGAAAATAACGCACACCGCGACGGCATAATTCAAATATCAGATTAACGGGTAAATTACCGATAACTCGATCACCTCGATTCAGTTCGTAAACGTGAACTAAATCTAAGTGATCAAGATGAATAGCGGGCTCAGCAATTTGTTGCTCAAGCCACTTTAACGCACCTGAATGACGGGTAATAAAATAGTTCACAAGCACTCCTCTTCATCAACACCTTTGAATGAATACCTATAAGGGTTTCATTCAAAAGCGTGGAGTGATTATCCTTGAAAAGAGAGGTGGAAAGACTTCTGGCAAGCTTGCAAACTTAACCAATCCAACTTGCGAATGGTGTTTTTGATAGTTTGTAATTTGTTCACCTTGCACAACACGAATATTTAAATCTTTGCGCGTTGCGCATCAGCTTGCCTAGTGTGCGATAACTCACCAGCTGGCGCACTCCATCGGCTTTGGCATATTTCAGGCTACGCAGAATATCGCGGATGACGGCGTCTCTGACCTTGGGCGGCTCAGGCACTTCTGTTGGCCATTCGCCGTTCTTCGCTCGGCCGTCCAATAGTGGGTAGCGGTCTGGGTCAAACAGTTGGCCACCGTGAGCGGCAATGCGGATATCCGGGTCTACGCTGCCATCGTGTAACAGTCGGGCGCTTGCTAGCAGGCGTGCATAGGCGGCATAGGAATGTTTCAGTTTTTCCGGCGCCAGGCGGCGGGTTTCTTCAAGCTCGGTGAGCAAGTGCAATACGCCATAAGAGCGGTCGTAGGTGACGTTACCGTGGGGCAGCAAGCCGTTCTCTTCGGCATAGAGGGTAAACAGCAAGCGCATGATAAAGGCGACGCTGGA
>JAJOJN010000038.1 GCA_021208565.1 Nitrincola sp. | reverse complement strand
ATACCAATCACAAACGACTGAGTCTGCGAAGGTATATCGGGATGCCACAGTCGGGCTATTGAAGCGAGGTGTGGCGGATTTTGTACTTCCACCCGATGAGATTGCGATTCGCTTACCTCGTTTAATGCCCTCTAAGAGTGTTGATGTCGATCAAATGTCAGATAGTGCTTTAACGACTTTGCTTGAGTTGTTAAAAAAGCGTTGTCAGGTTGATTTTTCTGGCTACAAAATCGGTACTTTAGCCCGCCGAATTCGTCGCCGAGTTGTGGCAACGGGGCATGATTCGACACAAGACTATTAAATGGATCGAAGCTCATCCAGATGAGCTAGACCTGCTATCTCGCGATATCCTTATCTCAGTGACTTCATTTTTTAGAGATAAAGAAGCTTTTTCAATTCTTCGCGAGAAGATTAAGGATATTTGTGAAAAGCGTACCATTGATGAAGAGATTCGGGTTTGGGTTGCAGGCTGTGCCAGTGGTGAAGAGGCTTATACCATTGCTATTCTGTTTGCCGAAGTTCTTGGTGAAAGAGCTTTAACTCAACCTTTACAAATATTTGCCACAGATATCGATGAAGAAGCCTTGAATACCGCTAGGCGAGGCTTGTATCCGGCAGCGGCTTTGGCAGCTTTGTCACAAGAAAGGCTTAAGCTCTACTTCAAACCCGTTCAAAAATATTATGAAGTCAGTAAACGCCTTAGGGACATGATTGTCTTTGCGCGACATAATTTGGTGGATGATCCACCTTTTTTGCGTTTGGACCTTATTACATGTCGTAATGTATTGATCTACTTTGATAATCCACTGCAAACTAGAGTCTTGCAGCGGTTTCATTTTGCGCTTAGACATCCTGGCTATCTGTTTTTAGGTCGTTCAGAGAGTGTTGCCCAAGCTGAGCAGTTGTTTGCAGCAGATAATCGTCGTGAGCGGTTATTTATTAAGCAGGGAGAAAGCAGTGCCTTACCTGTTTTATCGGCGCATCAAGTTAAGCGAACGAGCCTTCCTAACCGAACTAAAACCAATCATGTTGCCAATATTTTAGAATCGCTCGCACAGTATCTCGAGGCCACGATTGCTTTATGTGATGAGCAGGGTCGAGTGATGCATACTTGTGGTTCAGTATCGCAGTATTTTCATTTCCCAGTAGGTAATGCCACTGCTTCAGTTACTGATATTATCACGCCCCATTTTCAAGGGGAGTTGATGGCGTTGCTGCATCGATTCAAAAAAACGTCTAAATTGCAGATGGGACGCTCTCGAACCTTTGCTGAGCATAAAAGCGTCCAAATGGTCGTTATGCCTGTGACGGCTCGATTAGATGGCTCATTCATCGTGATGATCAGCCAAGTTGTTCTGAACAAGGATGCGGCTAATTTAGATCATCAAACTACTCTATTGCCTGAGCTGGAAATGGCGGAAGAGTTGACGGCTACACGAGAGCATTTGCAGGCGTTGATTGAAGAGTTAGCGACAGCTAATGAAGAGATGCAGTCTCTCAATGAAGAAGCGCAAGCCTCTAATGAAGAGTTACAGGCGACCAATGAAGAATTAGAAGCTGCGAATGAAGAGTTACAAGCGACAAATGAAGAACTCGTCAGTCTAAATGAAGAGATGAATGTCAAAACAACTGAACTCACGTTGTTAACCAATGAATATACGCATCTCTATGATTCTATTGACTTTCCGATATTGGTTTTCGATGAAAAGTGTCATCTGAAACGTTTTAACTCTGCCGCGGGTCGTCGTTTTAATTTAAGACCTACAGCGATAATGCAAGATGCAGAACGTATTCGTTTCCCTGACTATTTGAAATCTATACCGACAATGATGCAGTCTGTGCTCACGCATGGCGATCGAGAAGAAGTATTACTGAATGGTGAAGGTAGAACTTTCCAGATCTCTGTTACGCCAGGTGTTGATCTGCAACTGAGAATCCAATCACTGGTCGTGACACTCATCGATATTACCGATATCGCTAAGGTTCAATTGAACTGAAAGCTCTCAGTCCCGTTTAGATACTCTGATGGAAAACACAACAGTTCTGATGGCGATGAAGGATCTAACAGGGCGTTATCTGTTTGCCAATAAACGTTTCTTGGATGCGTTTAATCTTAACGCTGAAGAGATAATGGGGCGTAGTGATTTTGATCTCTTCCCTGAAGTGTTTGCAGGCAGCATCTGGTCAAGTGATCTTGAAGCGATTCGCACAGGAGAGGTCAGAGAACACGAGCATGTTCTTGAAACCGAAGGGCGAAAACATATTTACAAAACGGTTCATCAGGTGTTGCGTAACAGTGCTGGCAAGCCGGAAGTCATTATCACCGAAACTGAAAATGTGACCCGTAGACGCCATGCTGAGGATCAGTTAAGAATTGCCGCTCGTGTGTTTGAGAACGCTGGAGAAGCCATAGCCATTACTGATGCTAAGGGTATGATTCAGTCAATCAATGAAGCGTTTACGCGTATTACCGGCTATGAGATGGAAGAATCCATCGGACAGTCAATAGGACGATTATTAAAGTCGGGACGTCATAGTAAAGACTTTTATGACCGCATGTGGTCCGATTTAAATCGTCGAGGCTATTGGCAGGGTGAGATTTGGAACAAGCGCAAATCGGGTGAAGTCTATCCTGAGTGGTTGAATATTAATCGAGTCGATAATAAAGACAATGAAGTTGAATACTTTGTAGCGGTTTTTTCTGACATAACTGACTTAAAAGACTCACAGCGCAAAATCGAGTTTTTTAGCGACGCACGATACCCTCACGAATCTGCCTAACCGTAATCTATTTCACGATCGACTCGAACACGCCATTGCGCAGAGTCGCCGACATCAAACAAGTTTAGCGCTTTTGTTTATCGATCTGGATAATTTTAAGTCGATTAACGATACACAAGGACATCACGCCGGTGACGAACTGCTTTTAGAAGCAGCTGATCGTTTGCGCAGTGTGGTCAGAGATGTGGATACGGTCGCGCGTATTGGTGGTGATGAGTTTACCGTCATCCTAACGGAATGTTCGGTTGAAGATGCGGAAATTATTTCTATTCGCATTCTAAATGAAATGAATCGTCACTTTATGGTGCATGGTCGAAAAGTCTTTGTGTCTGCAAGCATTGGAGCGGCTTTTTACCCTCAGGATGCAGAGGATTCAAGTGGTCTGATCAAAGCAGCTGATACAGCGATGTATCGTGCCAAAGAGGATGGTCGAAACAGGTTGCAACTTTTCAGACCAGAGCATCGTACTCATTTACTCAAGCAAGCCGCCATTGAAAGTGCCTTGTACGAAGCGATCCAAAACCGCTCTTTACACTTGGTTTATCAACCGAAATTTGATTGCGAAAAATCCAGTAAAACTTGTCGGTGCTGAGGCTCTTCTTCGATGGACAGATAAGACCTTGGGTGTCGTCAGTCCCGGTGAGTTTATTCCATGTCGCTGAAAAAAGCAGACAAATACTCGATTTAAGTAAATTGGTTGAGCAAATGCTGGTTAATCAATTAAACGAGTGGCAAAAAGCCAGTCTTTATTGTCCTCCGGTGGCAATGAACGTCAGTGCGCAATCAATTCGTGATAAGCAATTTGCTCAGCGTCTGCAGGAAATGTTGCAACAATACCGTCTATCCCCGTCGTCTATTCTAGTGGAAATTACGGAAGGCTCCTTAATGACTAAAGATGGTGAAGAAGCTGAAGGATTAGAACTTCTGCATGCACAAGGCATCAAATTATCTGTAGATGATTTTGGTACGGGCTATTCGTCACTTAGTTATCTAAAACGTCTTCCACTTACAGAGCTTAAAATCGATAAAACCTTTGTCGATGGATTAGGTGTTGACGAAAACGACGAAGCGATTGCTCAAGCTATTTTGGGGATGGCTAAAGCACTAGGTCTGCGTACCGTTGCCGAGGGGGTTGAGACTCAGCAGCAGTTGGAATGGCTGCAAAGACAGGGGTGTGACCAGATACAGGGCTATCTGTTATCTAAGCCGATTTCCGCTGCAGAGTTTGAACAACTATTGAGAAACATGGATCAGGAAAGGTCATAAATGAACAGTATGCATCGTGGTTTTTTAGATGATTGTGAAAAGGAGCAACTCCAGCACAGTGGAGAGATTCAGTCCTATGGGGCGTTGTTAATCCTATCTAAACACTTTGAGCTTACGCATTGGTCTGAGAATTTCACCGAGTTCACCGGATTTGACCCCGAAGATCTTGCACAATCTATTTCAAATCGTTCATTTTTACCTGCGTTAACCGCTTTCCCAACTCAGGTGGGTCATCGTTCTGAGCTGCTATCGGGTTTGGATTCCAAAAAAGGACTGTTTGACTTAGTCATTACTCGTGGCAATGACGAAACCTTACTCATCGAGTTTTTTTAGGAGCATCAACTGCGGTATCGAGTGGAAGCATCCGCCCGATATGAGTGGTGGTTACGATCCTAAAACGATACAAACTCTGAGAGAAGAGTTAGTCGTTTGGATTGCCGAAGTCACAGGTTTTGATCGAGTTATGTACTATCAGTTTCTGTCTGAAGGTGATGGGGAAGTTGTTGCGGAGGTTTCAAAGAATGATCAGGGTAGTTATCTAGGTTTGCGCTTTCCTGCCAGCGATATTCCGCAAATTGCCAGACAGTTATATTTAAAAAAATCCTTGGCGAGTGATCCATAACGCTCAAGCATTCAGTGTTGCGCTTTTGGGCAAAGAAAGAGCTGACTTGACCTGGTCAGATTTAAGAAGCGTATCACCGGTTCATGCAATCTATATGCAAAATATGGGTGATCAATCTTCACTATCCTTTCCAATCAGTGCGGGTCAGGAGCTTGATGCGCTTATTTCCTGTCACAGTCATCAGCCGCATCTTTTACCCCTTGAACGTCTGTGCGCCATCAGAGAAGTTGTTGTTCAATTTAATCGTTTGCTCAGAAATGTGATGACCGCATCACGCTTAAAGTTAGTAGATGAGTTGACCTTTCATTCTCAGCAAGTGCTCAAAGCGATGCGTCAGCATCAAGATGCACAAACGCAATGGCAGACGCTGAGTCAATGGTTGCTGGATGAATTTGAAGCCGATGCTGCTGTATTGTGCTACAGCAATCAACATCTCTACGCCGGGCAAACTGTCGAAGCCTCTCTTATTGACCAGTTAGATGATTGGTTTAGCCATAAGAGTGAAGAGTTGGTTTTTTATAAAATCGAATTAGAGATTTGATATCAAGCGATATTTTAACCCACTATGCCGGTGCAGCCGGTTTAAAAGTGCGTACCCAAGATAAACAAGGCACGCGTTTATTTTTACTGCGCTTGGAGCAGGTGGAGGAAGTTGTTTGGGGTGGTAATCCAGATAAACCGGCCGAGTTTCATGATGGTATTTACGGCATTGCTCCCCGTCGATCCTTTGGTAAGTGGGTTGAAAAACGGATGGGGTACAGTCGAGAATGGGGCAATGCCACTCGATTGAAACTGCTGCGTCTAAGGGATGAACTGCAAAAAGTCACTCCAGAGCACCTCGCGCCTTGGCTAAGTGCTAGCGAGAAGCATCATGGATAGAGAGTTGCTAGAAGCGCTACGCACGCAAACACAAACACTTCATAGACAACTTGACAGTCATGAGGTGTTAAAGCCTTTAGTGAGTCCAGAGCTATGTTCTACAAGCTACGCAAATGCATTAAAAGCACTTTATTTTCCTCAAAAAACTCTAGAAACCATCCTCTTAACTCACTTATCAAACTTCTTTCCACACTATATTTACACAGCCCGTTATCCGCTGATTGAAAAAGATTTAATTCAATTCAATAATCATCCTGCCGATATATTTCTTTCAACTAAAGATATATCCAATAAGTCAAAAATTTTAGGTACCTTATATGTATTAGAGGGATCTAAACTGGGTGCCAAGCAAATCTTGCGTCAACTAGAAAAAAAGCGACTGCCTACCCGTTTTTTTGAGTCTGCTTTGGCGGATAACCAATCAGGCTGGAAAGGGTTTGCGGAATTAACACATTCAGAGGCAATAAATGCTACAGAAACGGTCGCTGCCGCTGTCGATGCCTTTAATCTGTTTATAGAAGCGTTGTCACAGAACTTAACAAATTCAGAAACAAGGAATGAAACATGCTTAATCAATTCAAAGTTACAACTCGCTTAATTGCGTTATGCGTTTTTCCGATTCTTGTGTTAATTGTCAGCTATGTGATTGCCATTAAAGATATGAAGAATTTAAGTGAAAACACTACCTCGCTTTACAATGATCGAGTGGTGCCATTAAGAGATCTAAAGCAGGTTGCTGATAGCTTTGCGGTTGAAATTGTTGATGCCTTTCAAAAGTACCGAGCAGGTATTTTTTCCATGACAGAACTGGATCGGGTGCTAACTGAAGCACTCAATACAGGTAAACGTTCTTGGGAAAGATATATGCTTACGGAAATGGACAGTGAAGAACGTCGTTTAGTGGTAGAAGTGGAACAAAGACTTGAAGAGACTGTCCGCGTTAAAAACGAATTTCTAGCCATGGCGCGTGATGGAAATTTATCGTCGCTTTCCAATAGAGATTTCAACACGCGATTGTTTGGTGTATTTGATCCCTTATCGGCAGCCATTAGTAATTTGACCGACTATCAACTCATCGCAGCTTCAGCAGTTCGTGATGCTAGTGAAGCCCAATATATTCGTGATCGAAATCTTTTTATCATCATAGGCTCGGTTGCTACGCTCTTAACGGCTTTGATTGCCTGGAAAATTTCCATGTCAATTCAAACCCCAATTTCTCGACTGGTTAAAACCATGTCAGATATCAGCCGTCAGTCCGATTTAACCTTAAGAACTCAGGTAGAAGGTAGTGATGAGCTTGCGGAGTTAGGTCAGTCGTTTAATAAGTTAATCAATCATTTTCAAAAACTCATACACGATCTTGCCTCTGCCAGTCATCAATTAGCTGCCTCGGCTGAAGAGATGAGTGCGATCAGCACTCAGGTCAGTGGTAGCGCCCGTAATCAAGAAGATCAAACGACCATGATCGCTACGGCGATCAATCAGATGACAGCGGCTATTTCCGAGGTGGCGACGAACGCACAAAGTGCTTCGGCATCAGCTGATCACGCTAATGATCAGGCTCGACAAGGTCTCTCACGCACTCGCGAAACCATTAAAATGATTGAGTCCCTCGCCAGTAATATCAGTCAATCTGCGGATCGCATCAGTGAGTTAGATGCTCAAGCTGACCAAATCACCGAAGTGTTGGATATGATCGAATCGATCGCAGAGCAGACCAATCTCTTAGCGCTAAACGCTGCTATTGAGGCCGCAAGAGCGGGAGATGCGGGTAGAGGATGCGGTCGTAGCCGATGAAGTCAGGAATCTTGCTGCGAGCACTCGTCAATCTACCGAGCGTATTCAAGGCAGTATCAGCAAGCTGCAATCAGTAGCCAAAGAGGCAGTAAAACAGATGCAGTTGTCTAATGATGCGGCTAAACAAGGTGTAGAGAACGCCAAGATCAATGGTGAAACCTTTGAAGCAGTGAGTGGTGCTGTAGGGACTATCGTTGATATGAACGTACACATATCATCAGCTACAGAAGAGCAAACGGCTGTAGCGAATGATATTAATCAAAATATCCATACGGTGGTCAGTTCTGTCAGTGAAGTCGTAGAAGGTGCAGAGCAGACCTCGGTTGCAAGCCAACAACTTGCCGAACTCGCTCAACAACTTAAGCATCAAGTTGAGCAGTTTAAAATCTAAACAATAACGAAGAGCAAGTAGAGGCAGTTTATGTTCTTTAAAAAAACGGATCTATCCAGACGTTCCATGGATCAAAGTGTGATTGCCGTCGTAACGATAGATCCCGATAACCTGGTGATCTACATGAACGCCGCTGCTGAAAAACTCTGGGGTTATTCTGCTCAGGAGGTGCTTGGCAAAAATGTAAAAATGTTGGTACCAAAAATGTACCAATCAAACCATGATCAGTATGTTAACCGTCACCGAAAAGAAGGTGACAATCGGATTGTGGGTTCTGCTATCGAAATCGAGATGGAACGCAAAGATGGCTCGACGACCTGGATTAATATCACTCTGTCACAAGTTAAGTTAGGCACTAAGCTTTACTATACTGCTTTTGCGCGAGATTGTAGCAAAGAGCGCGCTGAACGTGGCATGGTCGAACAGGTACTTCATCAAGCTCATGACGGCGTTGTCACTATCGATAGTCACAACCAGATCATCTTTGTGAATCCGGCCGCTGAAAAGCTCTGGGGCTACTCAGCGAAAGAGATGTTAGGTCAAAACATCAAAATGCTGGTAGCACCTGAGCATCGCTCTAACCATGATCATTACGTCAATCGTAATCGTGAGACGGGTGTTAACCGTTTAATCGGCAAGCCGGTTGAGCTTCCGATCCATACCAAACAAGGAGAAGTGCGTTGGGGTCTGATAACTTTAGCAAAAGTTGAAGTTCCCGGCGAAATTCTCTTTACGGCCTTTGTAAAGGATGTGACCGATGAGGTGCATCGGCGAGAAGAGGTCGAAATGCTGTCCTTGGTGGCCAATGAAACCAGTAATGCGGTTATCATTACCAGCCCTAAAGGTGAAATTCTTTATGTTAATCGTGGTTTTGAGCGGATGACTGGCTATCGATCCGATGAGGTTAAAGGAAAAATTCCTGGTAAACTCTTGCAAGGTCGTGATACCAATCCAACCACTGTGGCTCATATTCGAGAAAAGCTCTCTAATCATCAGTCATTCTACGAAGAGATCTTAAACTATACCAAAGAGGGTAAGCCTTATTGGATCGCCATGTCGATAAATCCCGTGTTTGATGATCATGGCAAGATTTATCGATTCGTTTCTGTGCAAGCTGATATCACCACCATGAAACAAGCGGCTAAGGATTCACTGGATCGTTTGGATTTAATCAACGAATCCTTGATGGTGGTTGAGTGGAATCCAAATGGTACCCTTGCACATGCCAATGATCTTTTTTTACAACGTGTGGGTAGTTCTGATGGAGCTCGTAAAGCTTCTGAATCCATTTGGCAGCAAATTCATGCCGAACAAAATCGTCAATCGACCTTGGATAAAGGGCAGCAGGTCAGCCTGATTGTGACCTTCACGGATAAAAATGGTGTGAAGCGTTCTTTTGATGCACGTATCTGCGAGTTAAAAGATTTCGAAGGTAAGACCACTCGTCATGTGGTATTTGGTGTGGATATTACGGATCGTCAGATTGCCTTGCAAGAAACGCATCAAGCGATGCAAGAGTTACTCAAAGTGGGTAATCAAATAGGCGATATCGTTGGCAGTATTTCCGCGATAGCCGGCCAAACCAACCTGTTAGCCTTAAATGCTGCGATTGAAGCTGCACGTGCAGGTGAGGCAGGAAGAGGTTTTGCTGTGGTCGCTTCCGAAGTGCGTGATTTGGCCAATCGGTCATCTGAATCTGCGGGACAAATCGGTGGTTTAGTGGAAACCACTCGTTCTCGAATCGATCAACTTGCTGTGTCTCTTGAGAGAATTAACGGCTAATTAAGTTGGAGGAATAACCCTTGGCAACGCAGTTTCCAGAAGAAATCACCAAAATAGGCTGTGGCTTTTGTTATGTCCCTCTCGATTTTGAGTTTAGCTTTGCCTTTCAGCCTATTGTTGATTTTGCCGCAAAAGAGATTTTTGGTTATGAGGCCTTAGTTCGAGGTCCGAAGGGAGAGTCAGCATACAGTGTGTTATCAAAGGTGAATGATGATAATCGTTATGCTTTTGATCAAGCCTGCCGCGTAAAAGCGATTCGACTCGCTACTCAGCTTAAATTAGATAAAGTATTAAGTATTAACTTCCTACCGAATGCGGTTTATGAACCTGCTCACTGTATCAGGAGCACCTTAGCGGCCGCTGAAGAAACAGGCTTCCCAATTCATCAGTTAATGTTTGAGATTGTTGAGTCAGAGCGCGTTTATAATCGCCAGCACTTAACCAATATTTTTAAGCACTACGAGCGACAAGGCTTTATCACAGCAATTGATGACTTCGGTGCGGGTCATGCCGGTTTAAACCTACTGGCTGACTTTTTGCCGAGTGTGTTAAAAATCGATATGGATTTGATTCGAGGTATTGATCAAAACATAACCAAACAGGTGATTGTTAAACACTTGGTGGGTATGTGTAAAGAACTCGGTGTCAGAGTGCTGGCTGAAGGGCTCGAAACGAAAGCCGAAGTGAGTTTTTTTGCAAGCTTAGATGTCGATCTGATGCAGGGCTACTATTTTGCCAAACCCGGATTTGAATGCTTGCCGGAAGTTGACTTAACTCACCATTAACCTTGACCTAAATTGTTATCAGTACGACATAAAGCCCATGTTAGCATGGGTTTTCGTTTTTTTGAGGGAAGCTATGAGATCTTTTTTCTTTCGTCATCCTTGGCTATTTCGTCTGGGCATGAATTTGTGGCCGCCGATGCTATTTTGTGGCATCAAACTGGTGGAGTTGAGTAAAGACTTTCGCTACGCCCGTGTTGATTTAAAGTGGAAAAAGACCACACGAAATATCAATGGCAGCCAATATGGTGGTAGTCTGTTTTCGATGACAGATCCTTTTTACGCTTATTGCTTTTCGGATGCTTAGGCTTTCACCGTTATCATATTTGGGACAGCTCTGCCGAGATCGATTTTATCTCACCAGGTATCGGTCGTTTAACTGCAGAATTTCATCTCGATGACGAGCAACTGCATGAGATAAAACAAAAAACAGCAGAAGGCGATAAATACTTTCCTGAATTTGTCGTCTATATCAAAGATCAGAAGGGAACCTTGGTTGCCAAGGTTACCCGACGTGTCTATGTTCGATTAAAGTCAAAATACCGGACTCCTAGTTAATTTTTCTAGGATCAAAGGCGTCGCGAACCGCTTCACCGATAAATATCAACAAAGTCAGCATAATCGCTAAACTAAAGAAGGCTGATAATCCTAACCAAGGCGCGTGGAGGTTGTTCTTACCCTGAGCAACCAGTTCACCTAGGGAAGCTGATCCTGGCGGTAAACCGAATCCAAGGAAGTCCAATGCGGTTAGGGTGACAATCGAACCGTTAAAGATAAAGGGCATAAAGGTCAGGGTAGCGACCATAGCGTTAGGCAAAATATGCCTAAACATGATCGTGCTGTTGTTTAGACCTAAGGCTCTTGCGGCACGAACATACTCTAAATTACGCCCTCTAAGAAACTCTGCTCGCACAACATCCACCAAGTTCATCCAAGAGAACAGCAGCATGATCCCGAGTAACCACCAAAAGTTAGGTTCAACCAAGCTGGCAAGAATGATCAGCAAAAAGAGAACCGGCAATCCTGACCAGATTTCAATAAATCGTTGAAAGAGCAAGTCAACTTTACCCCCATAAAAGCCTTGAACGGCCCCGCAGCGACACCGATAACTGAGCTTGCTAAGGTTAACACCAAGGCAAACAGTACCGAAATGCGAAAGCCGTAGATGACACGCGCCATAACATCACGCGCTTGATCATCTGTACCTAGCCAATTCTCAAGTGTAGGCGGTGAGGGCGCGGGTGAGGGCAGGTCAAAGTTAATGGTTTGATAGTTGTAACGAATGATCGGCCAAATCATCCAGCCGCCAGCTTCTTCTATGAGATTCTTAACAAAAGGATCACGAAAGTCAGCGGTAAGATCAAATTCACCACCAAATTCTAATTCAGAGTAGGCGACAAAAATCGGGGTATAAAGTCTGCCTTCAAAGCTGACCAAAATCGGCTTGTTGTTAGCGATCAGCTCAGCCCCTAAAGAGAGAATAAACAGGGTTAAAAAGATCCAGAGTGACCAAAAACCGCGTCTGTTTCGGCAAAAAGCATCCACGCGTCGCTGCATAATCGGAGACATCTGTTAGCCCTCCCGACTGCTGAAGTCAATACGTGGGTCTACCAAGGTATAGGTAATATCACTAATCAATTTCAGTAATAAACCAACCAAGGTAAAGATATAGAGGGTGCCAAAGATGACGGGATAATCACTCGATAACCGCTCATATCCGAGTAAGCCGACATAAGGAGAA
>JAJOJN010000047.1 GCA_021208565.1 Nitrincola sp. | reverse complement strand
TCAATTCAAATCAAAGGAGCGGTTTCAGAATCGGTGGTGGTTCAGATGGCGGAGGGGTGCATTGAACGATGCTGATGTTGATATTACGGTCGCGATAAGTGGTATTGCGGGACCGGATGGCGGTACCGAACAAAAACCAGTCGGAACAGTTTGGTTTGCATGGGCTATCAAAAATCAGCCAACGGTTTCCTGTTTAAGCTTTTTTTCTGGTGACCGGCGAGCAATAAGAGAGCAAGCGGTAGAGCAAGCATTACAGGGCTTGCTAGCCTACCTACCGAATTCTTAAAAATCACTACTTGCATTTATCGAAAAATATGAAATAATGCTGTTTAAATATACAGTATTTTTAAGCCTAACATCGAAAGCCAGAGGTTAAGACTCAATGGACGATAACAGAAAAAAAGCACTTGATGCCGCTTTATCACAAATCGAGCGACAGTTTGGTAAAGGTGCGGTCATGCGCATGAGTGACCAGCCACGGGAGGCCATTCCTTCTGTTTCTACCGGTTCGCTAGGTTTGGATATTGCATTAGGCTTAGGTGGTTTACCTTATGGGCGAGTGGTTGAAATCTATGGGCCGGAATCCTCTGGTAAAACGACCTTAACGCTTCAAGTCATAGCCGAAGCGCAGAAACAGGGTAAAACCTGTGCCTTTGTCGATGCTGAACACGCGCTTGATCCTATTTACGCTGAAAAGTTAGGGGTTAATGTCGATGCGCTTTTAGTTTCTCAGCCTGACACAGGTGAGCAGGCGCTCGAAATTACTGATATGTTGGTAAGATCAAATGCGGTTGATGTCATCGTTGTCGACTCGGTGGCTGCGTTAACACCTAAGGCCGAAATTGAGGGCGAAATGGGTGATTCTCACGTAGGTCTTCAAGCTCGATTGATGTCACAGGCATTACGTAAGCTGACTTCTAGTGTTAAAAATGCCAATACTTTGCTGATCTTCATTAACCAGATTCGTATGAAGATCGGTGTGATGTTTGGTTCACCCGAAACGACTACCGGTGGTAATGCGCTGAAGTTTTATTCATCCGTGCGTCTTGATATTCGTCGTATTGGCTCTGTTAAACAAGGCGATGAGATTGTTGGGAATGAAACCCGCGTTAAAGTGGTCAAAAACAAAGTGGCTCCGCCTTTCAAGCAAGCTGAGTTCCAGATTATGTATGGCAGCGGTATCTATCATATGGGTGAGGTGATCGACCTTGGTGTGAAAGAAGGTTTGATCGATAAAGCCGGCGCTTGGTATGCCTATAAAGGTGATAAGATAGCCAAGGGAAAGCGAATGCGGCAAAATACCTTGAAGAGCACTTAGATATCGCAAACGAAATTGAGCTGGAAATTCGTCGTCGTTTATTAACCTCACAGGTAAAAGTGTTAGACGAAGATCCTACGGTAGAGCCTGAACTGGATGCTTAATTTGTTGTAATCTTTTCAAAAACTCTATTCAGGGATGAATAGAGTTTGCGTAGTAAAGGTCGGTGATCCGCTCCCACCATTACGTAAGCTAAAAAACAGGAAGTTAATCTAGAATGAAAACACCTCTTGATACACCATCCCTTAGAAACAAAGTCATTAGCCTCCTCGCTAGACGTGAATATTCTCGTGCAGAACTCTATCAACGTTTCAAAGATCAAGTCGAATCGACCCAATTGCTCAACGAAGAGCTAGACCGTCTTGCAGAAAATGGATTATCAGAGTGATCAGCGATTTGCTGAAAGCTTTGTGCGTCAGCGAGTGAGTCAATATTGGGGGCAAAAACGTATCACTTACGAACTACAGCAGAAGGGGATCGCGAAAGATCTCATTTTGAGAATATTGGAAGAGATGGAAGTCAATTGGGCAGATCTCGCGAAAGAATTGGCAATTAAGAAGTTTAATCAGTCAGTGCCAACATCACAGAAAGAGCAGTCGAGAAGGTTTCGTTATCTGTTAAATCATGGATTTGATTATGAAGAAGCGAAAAACGCTCTAAAACCGGAATTTGAATGAAAAAGCAAGGATAAATATCGTACATTTTAAAGTTATTCTATATAATCTTTCGTCATTTTTAGTTCCGTGGTAGGTAGCAGAAGGTTAACTATGCAATACATGACCAGCGCACAGATACGTGAAGCATTTCTTCAGTACTTCAATGAACAAGGGCATGCGATAGTGCCATCCAGTTCGTTGATTCCGGGTAATGACCCGACGCTGCTATTTACAAATGCCGGTATGGTCCAGTTTAAGGACGTTTTTTTAGGAACGGATAAGCGTGATTACTCCCGTGCAACGACTTCACAGCGATGTGTTAGGGCGGGCGGTAAGCATAACGACCTCGAAAATGTTGGCTACACGGCGCGTCATCACACTTTTTTTTGAAATGCTCGGTAACTTTAGTTTCGGTGATTATTTTAAACAGGATGCCATACGTTTTGCGTGGACCTTCCTAACCGAAGTATTGCAGCTGCCCAAAGAACGTTTGTGGGTTACGGTTCATCATAGCGATGATGAAGCAGAAAAAATTTGGAAAGAAGAGATCGGTGTTGATCCAGCTCGTTTTTCAAAGCTAGATGAAGATAACTTCTGGTCGATGGGAGATACAGGTCCCTGTGGTCCATGTACGGAAATCTTTTTTGATCACGGTCCTGAAGTGGCCGGTGGTCCTCCTGGCAGTCCCGATGATGACGGTGATCGTTACATAGAGATATGGAACATCGTTTTCATGCAGTATAACCGATCCGCTGATGGTGCCATGACGCCTTTGCCAAAACCTTCTGTTGATACTGGCATGGGGCTAGAGCGTGTTGCTGCAGTTATGCAGCAGGTTCATAGTAATTACGAAATAGATCTTTTTCAGAAATTGTTATCTGCAGCGGCCAAAGCAGTAGGCTGTCAGAACCAAAATCAGCAGTCGCTTAGGGTTATTGCTGACCATATCAGATCAAGCTGTTTTCTAATTAGTGACGGTGTAGTGCCCTCAAATGAAGGGCGAGGATACGTACTACGCCGTATTATCCGTCGCGCTATACGTCATGGTAATAAGCTCGGAGCGAAAGGTGCTTTCTTCCATGAGCTCGTTCAAAGTATGGCTGATGTTATGGGTGATGCCTACCCTGAACTAAGAGAGTTACAAGGACAAATTGAAAAAGTCTTGCTTAAAGAAGAGCAGCAGTTTGCCCGCACTTTAGAGAATGGCATGGGTATTTTACAACAAGCCATCGATTCTTTGTCGGGCAAGGTTCTGCCCGGTGAGACGGTATTTAAACTTTATGATACCTATGGTTTCCCAGTAGATTTAACCGCGGATGTTGCTCGAGAGCATGGTTTGTCGCTCGATATGGAAGGCTTCGAAGCCGCTATGAATGCGCAACGTGAAAGAGCGCGATCCGCTGGTCAGTTTAGTGTTGATTATAATGATCAAATCCAGCTTGAGGGTGCGACCTGTTTCAATGGCTACGTGACACTCGAAGATCGAGGTCGAGTACTCTTGTTGTTGAAGGACGGTGAGTCCGTTAAACAGCTTTCAGCTGGTGAAACTGGGGTTGTTGTGCTTGAAAATACAACCTTTTATGCAGAGTCAGGCGGTCAAGTCGGTGATTCCGGTGTTTTACTCTGGGATAAAGGACAATTTCGGGTTGATGATTGTACCAAAGAGGGTAAGCACCATCTTCATCATGGTGAGGTGGTCGAAGGCGTTATCCAGTTAGATGAAACGGTGGTCACTGAAGTTGATCAGGTGCGTCGTCAAGCAACAGCACTTAACCATTCTGCGACTCATCTTCTACATGCTGCCTTGAGAAATATTTTGGGTGAGCATGTTCAGCAGAAAGGCTCATTGGTTGACTCGGAAAGGCTAAGGTTCGATTTTTCACACTTTGAAGCGGTCACAGAAGAGCAGTTGACGGCGATAGAGCAGCAGGTGAATGAGCAGATTCGAGCCAATATGGCGGTTGAAACTGAGTTGATGAGCTTGGATGCAGCTAAAGCTAAGGGTGCAATGGCGCTGTTTGGTGAGAAGTATGAAGCCGATGTGCGTGTGCTTAGTATGGGTGACTATTCGCTAGAGCTATGCGGAGGTACTCATGCCAGTCGTACAGGTGATATCGGTCTATTTAGAATCACCAGTGAAGCTGGTATTGCAGCCGGCGTAAGACGTATTGAAGCGGTCACAGGCAAAAACGCACTTGCTTATATTGCTGAAACCGATGCGTTAATTGGGCAAATTGCTGCGCTTGTCAAAGGCTCACGTACCAACCTTGTTGAAAAAGTGAAGCAGGTCGCCGACAAAAATAGACAGTTAGAAAAAGAGTTAGAAAAAATTAACTCAAAACTTGCTTCCGCTCAAAGTAATGACTTGTTATCTCAGGTAAAACAGATCAATGGAATTTCTGTGCTTGCAACTGAAGTTGAAGGGTTGGATGCAAAATCACTTCGCGATATGGTCGATCAGCTTAAAAACAAGCTGGGAAGTGGAGTAGTGGTTTTGTTAGCTAAAACAGACGATGAAAAAGTTTCAGTTTTGGCCGGTGTCACCAAAGATCTGGTTGCTCGTGTAAAGGCGGGTGATATTGTAAGAGAGCTTGCAATCATTTTGGGTGGAAAAGGGGGTGGTCGACCCGATATGGCGCAGGGCGGAGGGGTTGATGTTGCTGCCATTCCGACGGCACTGGATCGTTTGCCTGAATTGTTAAGTAACGCCTGATTTTTGTAAATAGCTGATCGGGATAGTTAATCTACCCGTGCGGAGAAGTGAAAATGGCATTGTACGTACAAAAGTACGGCGGTACATCGGTAGGTTCCATCGAAAGAATTGAAGCTGTTGCCGATAAAGTGAAAAGTTTTCGTGATCGCGGCGATGATGTTGTGGTTGTCTTGTCAGCGATGAGTGGTGAAACGAACCGCTTAATCGGCTTGGCGAAGGCGATCTCAAATGATCCAAGCCCTCGTGAACTGGATGTTCTTGTCTCCACAGGGGAGCAGGTCACCATAGCGTTACTCTGTATGGCGTTGGAAAAGCGCGGGGTGAGTGCTCGTTCATACACGGGAACACAGGTAAAAATATTAACGGACAGTTCGTTTACTAAAGCGCGTATTCAGGATATTGAAACTGAAAAGATGCGAGCTGATTTAAACGAAGGCCGTGTGGTGGTTGTAGCGGGTTTCCAGGGCGTAGACTCGTCGGGTAATATCACGACATTAGGGCGTGGTGGATCTGATACGACAGGCGTGGCGCTCGCGGCAGCGTTAAAGGCAGACGAGTGTCAGATCTATACTGATGTGGATGGTGTTTACACCACGGATCCTAGAGTCGTCGAAACGGCTCGTCGTCTGGAAAAGATTACTTTTGAAGAGATGCTGGAAATGGCCAGTCTAGGTTCAAAAGTGTTACAGATTCGCAGCGTTGAGTTTGCGGGAAAATATAAAGTTCCACTGCGCGTTTTATCCAGTATGGTTGACGGCCCAGGAACATTGATAACAACAGAGGAAGATAACACCGTGGAAAATCCGGTCATCTCAGGTATTGCGTTCAATCGTGATGAAGCCAAGCTGACAGTGGTCGGCGTACCCGATATTCCAGGGGTGGCCTCAAGGATTTTAGGACCGGTCAGTCGAGCAAATATTGAAGTCGACATGATCGTACAGAATGTGGCAGGAGATAAAACCACTGACTTCACTTTCACAGTGCATCGCAATGACTATGATAAAGCCAGAGCGATCTTGGAAAAAGTGGTAGTCGAGTTAGGTGCGAAAGAGTGCACAGGGAGCAACAAAATAGCTAAAGTATCAATTGTGGGCGTCGGGATGCGTTCACACGCCGGAGTGGCGAGTCGTATGTTTGATGCTTTAGCTAACGAAAATATTAACATTCAGATGATCTCAACTTCCGAGATCAAAGTATCAGTAGTGATCGCTGAGAAATATTTGGAGTTGGCAGTGCGTGCATTGCATTCTTCATTTAATCTTGACGTAACCGATACGGTATCTGAGTAATTTTAAACTTACTGAGGGATCAGTGGTGACATGGGGTCGGTCACTATCACATCAGTTAAAAAGGACCGGGAGATTCATATGCTGATTTTGACAAGACGTGTTGGCGAAACCCTGATGGTTGGTGACGATGTTACCGTTACTGTATTAGGTGTAAAAGGCAACCAAGTTCGCATCGGTGTTAACGCACCAAAGGATGTATCTGTTCATCGTGAAGAGATTTATCAGCGAATCCAACGTGAAAAAGGGGAAGATTCAGGGAAAGAGTAAAATTTTTATAAATTTCTCTTTTCATTAAGGATTTTTCTTAGTAGTATATGCGCCGTTGTTAGGTGAGTTGGCCGAGTGGCTGAAGGCGCGCCCCTGCTAAGGGCGTATAGGGGAAACTCTATCGAGGGTTCGAATCCCTCACTCACCGCCATTTTGATATGCGCCCGTAGCTCAGCTGGATAGAGTACCTGGCTACGAACCAGGCGGTCAGAGGTTCGAATCCTCTCGGGCGCGCCATTTAACTTTGCAATTTTAATTTTCAATTTCAGTTATTTTTTCTCGTTTTTCCTCTGTAACATCATCCTATACCTCTATACCTAGTATGCATTATCTCCAAGTGATTACCTTGGTGTGGATCATTCCAGCATCCGGAAATTCTTCTATGGGTATTTTTGTAAAAAAATTACATAGTCCATCCGTGCTTGCTGCTCTAGATAAAATTGGCTTTAATGGCTCTATAACCCTTTTTGTACTAGGTTACTTAAAGGCCATTGATAACAATTTCGGTATTGCTAGTCTAAGCTAGATGCTAGATCAACAATCATTGTACGGCTTAAATAGCAAACTTCAGGAGCAATTGATGGACGGTATATTAGCTGAAGGCTTTTCCCTCTTATTGTTTGGTATGGGATTTGTCGTGGTATTTCTAACCTTGCTAGTTTTTGCCACTTCTCTCATGTCACGCATTTTAGTCCGTTTCGAGCCGGCGCCTGTACCGGTTGCTGCCAAGAAAACGGGAGCGACCGCAGGAGCGACCGCAGGAGCTGCTGCAGGTGCGACCGCAGGAGCTGTAAATGATCCTGCATTAATCGCAGTACTCTCAGCGGCGGTAAAAAAATATCGCGAAGATCGCAATAGCCACTAATTCTTTTTCAACAAATTAAAAGGTTAGCCCCATGTCAGACGCAAAAAAACCGCTTGGCATCACTGAACTCGTGTTACGTGATGGCCATCAGTCTCTACTAGCAACTCGAATGCGCCTCGATGATATGTTGCCAATCGCAGCAAAATTGGATCAGGTTGGTTATTGGTCAATGGAAAGCTGGGGTGGAGCAACATTCGATGCTTGTATCCGTTACCTCGGTGAAGATCCGTGGGTGCGTATCCGTGAATTAAAAGCGGCTATGCCTAAAACACCACAACAAATGCTTCTTCGTGGTCAAAATCTCCTTGGTTATCGTCATTATGCCGATGATGTGGTGAGTCGCTTTGTTGAGCGTGCTGCCAAAAATGGTGTTGATGTATTTCGTATCTTCGATGCGATGAATGATCCGCGCAACCTGGAATCTGCAATCAAAGCGGTTAAAGACTGCGGTAAGCATGCTCAGGGTACACTTTCCTATACAACCAGTCGTGTGCATACGCTGGATATGTGGGTCGATTACGCGAAAACCCTCGAAGATATGGGTGCTGACTCGCTATTCATCAAAGACATGTCTGGCATTCTAAAACCTTATGATGCCTATGATTTAGTATCTCGCTTAAAAAGCACAAACTGACCTTGAGGTTCAACTGCAGTCGCATGCGACATCAGGTCTCGCCGATATGACGCTACTAAAGGCTATTGAAGCGGGTATCGATCGAGTCGATGCGTCTATCTCTTCAATGTCCATGACTTATGGTCATACCGCGACCGAAACCGTCGTTGCGACTCTACAAGGTTTGGATCGTGATACGGGTTTAGACCTGGAACTTCTAGAAGAGATTGCGGCTTACTTCAGAGTTGTGCGTAAGAAATATGCTAAGTTTGAAGGATCTCTGCGTGGTACTGACTCGCGTATTCTGTTGGCGCAAGTACCTGGCGGTATGCTCACCAACATGGAAAGTCAGTTGAAAGAACAGGGCGCAGCAGACAAATTTGATGAAGTTCTGGCTGAAATTCCAAAAGTTCGTGAAGATCTAGGTTTGATTCCATTGGTAACACCGACCTCACAAATCGTAGGCACTCAAGCAGTGATCAACGTTTTGATGGGTGAGCGTTACAAGAGCATCTCCAAAGAAGTTCAAGCCATCTTAAAGGGTGAATATGGTGCTGCTCCTGCTCCTTATAATGCCGAGTTGCAAGCTCGCGTGTTAGACGGTGCTGAAGCGATTACTTGCAGACCTGCTGATCTAATTCAGCCTGAAGTTGAAAAGCTGACTGTTGAACTTCAGCAAATTGCTAAGGATAAGGGTATTTCGTTAGCTGCTGGCGAAAATGAGATAGATGACGTCCTAACCTATGCGCTTTTCCCACAAATCGGTCTGAAATTCCTAGAAAATCGTGGCAACCCAGACGCGTTTGAGCCAGTGCCAACCGGTGAAGAAAGCCTACCTGCTGCCAGCAAGGGCTCATCTTCGCCAACTAAAGCCTCTGATCCAGGTGTTTATACCATTGTTGTTAATGGACAAAGCTATGTGGTGCAGGTTTCTGAAGGTGGAGATATTACCAATGTGGTCAGTAGTGCCCCCGCGGCGTCTACTGCATCTGCACCAGCAGCTCCAGCACCAGTGGGTGCAGGCGAGCCTGTTGCGGCTCCTTTGGCTGGAAACATCTGGAAAGTGTTGGTATCACCGGGTCAGCAAGTTAAAGAAGGCGATGTACTGATCATTCTGGAAGCCATGAAGATGGAAACGGAAATTCGTGCAGCGCGTTCTGGTTCAGTGGTATCCATCGATGTGAAAGAAGGTGATACCGTCCAAGTCGGCGATAGTCTTCTTTCTCTTGCATAATAGAGGTTAATAATGGATGCATTATTAAGTATTTGGCACTCATCTGGACTCTACAACCTGACCGCTGGTCAGGTTGTGATGATCTTTGTGGGTATCCTATTGTTATATTTAGCAATATATAAAAAGTTTGAACCTTTGCTGTTAGTGCCCATTGGTTTTGGTGGCATACTTGCCAATATACCTCAGGCGGGTATTGCCTACTCCGCTGTGGAGAACGCGCTGTATTTCGGTGGTGCTGAAGTACTGACTGAAATGGCCCTATTGCTGGGGAGTGCTACTGCGAACGTTGCAGAACTAAAACTGCTGATCGCAGAAGCGCCTGCTTCAATGAAAGCGGCCGCGACTTTGGTGGCGCAAGATGCTGGTTTTAACAACGGTATGCTGTATAACTTCTACAGTATCGCCATACTATCAGGTGCTGCACCCCTACTCATTTTTATGGGCGTAGGTGCAATGACTGATTTTGGTCCTCTGTTAGCTAACCCGCGCATGCTGTTCCTTGGTGCCGCTGCTCAATTTGGTATCTTTGCTACGGTGATTGGTGCTGTTTTCCTTACGTCAATTGGAGTAATGGACTTCACCATCCAAGAAGCCGCCGCTATCGGTATCATCGGTGGTGCTGACGGTCCAACAGCCATTTGGGTATCCACTATGCTGGCTCCACATCTGTTGGGTGCGATAGCCGTGTCAGCCTATGCTTATATGGCCTTAGTACCGATGGTTCAGCCGCCCATCATGCGCTTACTCACGACCGAACGTGAGCGCAAGATCGTAATGAGTCAGCTTCGCCCAGTCACCAAGCGTGAAAAGATCTTTTTCCCGATAGTGCTGCTTTTCTTGGTAGCCTTGTTACTGCCAGCAGCGGCGCCTCTCTTGGGTATGTTCTGTTTCGGTAACTTAATGCGTGAGTGTGGTGTGGTGGATCGTTTGAGTGATACTGCTCAGAATGCACTGATCAACATAGTCACCATTTTCTTAGGTCTCTCTGTCGGCTCAGTACTTGTCGCAGAAAAGTTCTTGGATATGCAAACCGTAGGTATCATGATCCTGGGTATTGTGGCTTTCGCTTTAGGAACAGCTTCGGGTGTCTTAATGGGCAAGCTCATGAACTGGATGATGGGTGGCAATGCGATCAACCCATTAATTGGTTCCGCCGGTGTTTCTGCGGTGCCTATGGCAGCACGGGTGTCCAATAAGTTAGGTCTTGAGGCTAACCCTCAAAACTTCCTACTGATGCATGCAATGGGACCCAACGTAGCGGGTGTTATCGGCTCTGCGATTGCGGCCGGTGTCATGATTAAGTTTGTGGGTTAATTGCCGATTAACCAACTCTCGCGACTCACAAGGAAGTGAGCTGCAAAAAAGCTGCGATGCAGCCTTTTTTGCTTTTAGGATGATCAATTGAGCATTAGTCGAGCTTGAAGTACTTAGCGCGAGCTGCCAAGAAGGCTTGGTCAGTATTCTCAGTACGTGTACGGAGAATGTTCAGCGCATTCACGAAGCTTTCAGCGGTCTTCTTGGTCAACGCATCTCCACCTTCACGAATCTCAGTTAAGAGCTCCATGGAGACTCTTGCACCAGCTTCTAAAATTTCATCTGGGAACTGGTGAACTCTGACGCCATGCTGTTCCACAAGGGTTTTGAGTGCGATAGGATCATTGGCGTAAAACTCAGATGCCACTTGGTCGTACTCGGCTTGACAAGCCGATTCAACGATTGCTTGTAGGTCTGCGGGTAACGCAGAGAATTTTTCTTTGTTCACCACCAGTTCAGTGGCCAAGCCAGGTTCAATGAAGCTTGGGAAGTAGTAATCTTTGCAAATCTGGTGGAAGCCAAGCGCTAAGTCGTTATAGGGACCAACAAACTCAGCGGCATCGAGTGCACCGGATTGGAGTGCGGCGTAGATTTCACCACCTGCCATATTGACGACTGTAGCGCCCATGCGTTGCCATACTTGACCACCCAGACCTGGGGTACGGAAACGCAAGCCTTGAATATCACTGAGTCCGGTCAGTTCTTTACGGAACCAGCCACCCGCTTGAGTGCCGGTGTCGCCTGATAAGAAGCCTTTCACACCAAATTGGTCATACACTTCATCCCAAATTTCCTGACCACCCATGTAGCGCATCCAAGCAGCCAGTTCGCGAGATGTCATACCGTAAGGACACCCGTGAAGAAAGAGGTTGCCTGACTTTTGTTCTGCCAATAATAAGCCGCACCATGGCTCATTTCAGCAGAGCCTTCTATAACGGCATCAAAGGTACCTAGTGCTGGAACCAGTTCTCCGGCAGAAAATACTTGAACAGTTAAGCGGCCTTCAGACATGGCGGTGATTCGATCAGCCAGTCGTTGTGCGCCAGTTCCCAATCCTGGGAAGTTACGAGGCCAGGTTGTTACCATACGCCAGGTAATACGACGTTGAGCAATGGCGGGAGCGGCAAGCGAAGTGGCTGCAACACCTGCACCGATGGCGGCACCTTTAAGAAAATGACGTCTTTTCATGCTAAATCTCCGTTAGAGTTATTGTTGTACATGTTTTCTATAGAAGAATAGCCTAAGAATAGCGGCTATTTATCCTAAAGCAATCATTACTTTGCGGTGACGTTTGACAGCTGGGAGCGCTTGTAGCTTGCCATCGCAATTCCTGTAAAAATCATTAAAATACCAACCCAGTGAAACCAGTACATGCGCTCACCTAGAAAAAGACTGGCCAATAAAAGCGCCCAGACTGGAATCAAATGAATAAAGTTACCGGCTCTATTGGCTCCCAGTATTTCGACGCCTTTATTCCAAAATAAAAAGGCAAAAACGGACGCGAATAGACCGACATAAATAATGCTGAGTACGGAATTAAAGGTCCATGGCATAGGGGCATCTAAAACCCAATGTTCATATAAATAGAGTGGTGTGATAGCGATCCAGCCTAAGATGCAAGTGATGGCAAAGAACGCCTGACCATTGATATCAGCACTGCGCTTTTTAAGTAATACCGAATAGAGAGACCAGCTGATCACAGCCGCTAGAATCCATAAGCTGCTTGCAGCGCCCTGAACAAGACTGCCTAGTTGGGCGGGTACTCCTGCAGAAATAATCACTAAAACGCCAAAAAGGGAAACGACTATACCTAGGAGCTGTTGCGCGCTAATGGGAACAGCGAACAAGAGTCTGGAAAAAATAAGTATGATGATGGGTGTGGCGGACAGTAACAGTACAGCATCCGTGGCTGTCGAGGTTTGTAAACCCAAATAGACAAAAGTGTTGAAATTAGCGACACCAAGCAGTGATACGATAACTAGATACTTCCAGTGAGAAAGCAGCGTTTTCTTAATTGACCAAAGTGCTTGTAGTGTAAAGGGAAGAATCACTAAGAGGGCGAAGGCCCAGCGCCACCAAGCTAGAGCGATCGGTGGAATTTGTGAAGAAACAGCTTTGCCAACAACAAAGTTACCACCCCAAAATAAAGTGGTCAGACCCAGTAACAGGTAAGCAAGATGATCAGGTTTTAGACGCATGTCGCTTTCTTTATGATTATGATTTACTGCATTTGAACCTTTATTGCTAGGTGATTCAAGATGGTCTGACCTGTTTTTCGGGAATCTATTTGACCAATCATCTTTAACTCGGTATAAACGCCCGATTTTAGATGATAGGTTTTGTCCTTTATATAGGAATCGATAGATGCTTGAATGGACCGTCTTATTGCTGGCAGGCTACTTTGCAGGGGTGCTCAATGCTGTAGCGGGTGGAGGAAGCTTTTTAACCTTTCCTGCGCTGGTGTGGGCAGGGTACCCACCTATTATGGCGAACGCGACCAGTGCCGTTGCCGTGTTGCCTGGATATGCCGGTGGTGCATTAGGTTTTCGTCCAGAGCTGAGAGAGATCCGTCTTAAAAGACATTTGGTGTTATCTTCCGTTGCTCTAGCGGGTGGTTTGTTAGGTGCATTACTGCTGTTAGTTACCCCAGCGCATATTTTTGCTTTTGTCGTACCCTTGTTGCTTCTCTTTGCGACGGCGATGTTTGCTTTAGGCACGCAAATCATGGCAAAAGTCAGGAAAAGTGGGCTGCCATTGCCTTTGCTGCCTGGATTATTTCTTGTCGCCGTTTATGGTGGATATTTTAATGGTGGTTTAGGCATTATGCTGTTGGCATTATTTGCTGCTGCAGGGATGACCAACCTGAACACGATGAACGGCCTGAAAAACAGTCTTTCATTTGTTTTATCATTTATTTCTGTCGCTGCTTTTGCAGTTGCAGGTAAAATAATATGGTTCGAGGGAATGGTGATGATGCTGGCCGCGACGCTTGGAGGGTATCAGGGAGCTGCCGTGTCTAGACGTTTACCCGTAATTTGGGTGAAACGTTTTGTTATTTTGGTAGGGTTGATCATGACCGTGATTTTCACCTACCGTTTGTTATAAAAACAACAATCACATCATAGCGAGAGGTCGTATGAAATTGCTCTCATTACTGATTCGGTTTATCTGTCGAATCAACATTATTCTGGGTCACTTCTTTTCCTGGTTTTCTCTGGGCATTGTTCTGGTCTGTTTTACAGTCGTAGTGCTGAGATACTTTTTTTCCACCGGATTTGTCTGGATGCAAGACCTTTATGTCTGGCTGAATGGATGATGTTCATGGGAATTGCGGGTTTTACGCTATTTCAAAATGGTCATGTTCGTGTCGATGTTTTTTATCGTCCAGCCAGTATCCAACGCAAGGCTTTGGTTGATCTGATAGGTTGTATTCTTTTTGTCGCCCCTTTTCTTTATATCTTAACTACCTATGGTCTTCCTTATGTTCAGCGTTCTTGGCGCTTTATGGAGGGATCTGCAAACTTCGGTGGTATGCCAGGGCTCTATGTTGTGAAGTCCTTTCTGCTGGTCTTCGTTACCGTAGTGGCCTTGCAAGCGATTGCCATGGTGATGCGCAGTATACTTGTGCTAACTAAGCACGAGGATCTGGTGCCCGAAAATTACCGTTACAAGGTAGGGGGCTAATCATGGATCCAGTCTTATTAGGTGAAATTCTATCTTTGCTGATGTTTTACCATCATCGGTGTACTAATGATGGGCTTCCCCGTTGCCTTTTCTTTGGCCGGTACGTCGGTCATTTTCGCAGCCATCGGTCATGCTTTGGGTGTTTTTGATTTATCAAACTTTTCCAGTCTTGCCCCACGTTATTTGGGGGTAATGTTGAATGAGGTGTTGGTTGCCGTTCCCTTGTTCATCTTTATGGGGATGATGCTTGAGCGTTCGGGAATCGCTGAACAGCTACTGATTACTATGGGTAGATTGTTTGGTAAGTTGCGTGGAGGCTTAGGTCTTTCTGTTATTGTTGTAGGGGCCTTACTAGCGGCTTCAACAGGCATAGTGGGTGCCACTGTGGTGACCATGGGGCTGTTGTCACTTCCTGCGATGATGCGTGCGGGTTACGATCCAAAGTTAGCTACTGGGGTGATCTGTGCTTCAGGTACCTTGGGGCAAATCATACCGCCTTCTACCGTCCTGATTTTTATGGGGGATATGCTGGCCGGTGTCAATCAGCAGGTGCAGATGTCAAAGGGTAACTTTGCTCCAACACCCGTTTCAGTTGGTGATTTGTTTGCAGGTGCCTTTATTCCTGGCTTGATTTTGGTGGCTGTCTATATGGCCTTTATGATCTATAAGGCCGTAACGCAACCGGAAACCTGTCCAGCCCTAGAGGTGACAGATGATGAGCGTAAGCGCCTTTTCTATGATGTTATCTTTACCTTAATTCCGCCATTACTTCTGATTATCGCTGTTCTTGGCTCTATTTTAGGAGGTGTGGCGACACCGACTGAGTCAGCATCGGTCGGTGCAGTGGGTGCTATGTTCTTGGCAGCCCTGCGTCGTAAACTCACCTTTGCCAATTTGCGTCAGGTGATGTTTGCTACCGCCAATACAACCACCATGATCTTTATTATATTGATTGGTGCATCTGTGTTTTCACTGGTGTTCCGCATGATGGGTGGTGAGGAGTTGGTTAGCGATTTCTTAAATAGCTTACCGGGTGGAAAGGTCGGTGCGATTATCTTCGTAATGCTGCTGATGTTCCTGCTAGGATTTATTCTCGATACTTTTGAAATTATTTTCCTGGTCATTCCGATTACAGCGCCCATTCTATTAATGATGGATATCGATCCAATTTGGTTGGGTGTTATGGTGGCTGTGAACTTGCAAACTAGCTTTTTTAACACCGCCATTTGGCTTCGCACTGTTCTACCTTCGGGGTGTGGCTCCGGATACCATTACGACGCGACATATCTACCAAGGTGCTCTGCCTTTTGTCGTGTTGCAGGTGTCTGTTATCGCGTTGCTGATTATTTTCCCAGAACTTATCACCTGGTTGCCAGATAAGATTTACGGTCGATAGCGGGTGTAAATGAAGATCAAGAGGGCTAAATGGCCCTCTTGTTTTTTAAGAGCGCAATTAAAAACCAGCCAGCACTTCTAAGTGTGCCTGAACACTGAACGCTAGAGATACAGGGTTGTATCCACCCTCGAGAACAGAAACGATGCGACCCTGACTGTGCTTATTCGCCATCGCCATGATCTGCTGGGTGACCCATCGATAATCTTCCTCATCCAGGTTTAAATCGGCCATAGGGTCTTCCTTGTGTGCATCAAATCCCGCGGATATAAAGATCATGTCGGGTTTATGAGCCTCAAGGGCGGGAATCCATTGTTTTTCGATCGCTTCACGAAAAACACTATTGTCTGAGTGAGCTGGGATGGGGCAGTTGATAATGTTGGGTCTATCAATCGTAGTGTAGCGCTCAGGGTAATAGGGGTGCTGAAAGGTCGAGCACACCAGTACTTCTGGACGGTCTTTGAAAATATCTACGGTACCATTGCAGTGGTGAACATCGAAATCTAATACCGCTACGCGTTGGATATCTTCATGAAGTAGGGCGTGACAGGCACCGATAGCCACATTATTAAAAAAAGCAGAATCCCATCGGGATGTTGTATTCAGCATGATGTCCTGGCGGGCGAACAGCACAGAAAGCATTTTTAGCTTTACCTGACAGTACTCGATTAGTAGCTAGAATAACGCCACCAGCTGCGAGTTGGGCGGCTTCAAGTGAATGAGGGCAGAGCGCAGTGTCTTCGTCAGTATAAACAACGCCCTCACTGGGTACCTTCATTTCGAGTTTTTTCAAGTGGAGTTTTGCATGCGCCAATTGAATCTGCTCAGGTGTCACAGGGACAGCAGTGAGCTGATCCATATGATCCATTAAGCCGGTTCTTTCCAAAACCTTTCGAATGGCTTGAAGGCGAACGGGGCTCTCAGGATGATCAGGTCCCATATTGTGAAGTAAGCAGTCTTCATGGGTAATATAGGCGGTTGTCATAGGTTATTTTACTCCTCATCTCTGAGATCATTTTAGAGTAAAACGAACCATTTATGCGTTAGGCGAAAGTCTTAAATGTTAAAATAATCATCAATAGCCATGTTTTTTGATTTGGATCAAAAAAAACTTCCGGCCATCATCATAGACTGTTCACACAGCATAGAACTGTACTTTTTGGCACCTGATGTTCCACCCAGCATCAGGTGCTTTTTCTTTTCTACTCGGTGGTTTTTCGCTTCAAAGGGGCGAAGCCATGGTCAACGGCTTCCGGTTTGGATGCTTCCGGTTTAAGCGCTTGAGGTTGGCGACGTTTTACCGATCGCTTTTTGATCGCGTAATCGATTCTTAACCTTCGGCTTTTCCACTTCCTTCTTCTTCGTGTCTTGACGCTTTTTTCTTGCCGACCGACTTACCCGAAGATTTAGTATGCGTTGGGCCTTTGAAGCTGCCTTCTAGTCCCGGAATTTGTCGACGCTCAAATTGTACTTTGAGGTAACGCTCTATGCTGCACATCAAATTCCATTCAGCTGCGGAGATAAAGGATACCGCTGTTCCTTCTTGTCCGGCGCGACCGGTTCGACCAATACGATGAACGTAGTCGTCACCACTGCGTGCCATCATAAAATTCACTACCAGATCGACGCCCTCAATATCGAGTCCACGAGCGGCAACGTCTGTTGCGACCAAAATGCTGATCGATTTATCTCGAAAGCGCTGCAGTACAAGCCGGCGTTGAGGTTGATCCATATCGCCATGCAAAACAGCGGTACGGTGTTTATGGTAGCGAAGGATGTTGCCAAGTTGATCTGCTGCAGTGCGAGTGTTGGTAAAGATTAAAGCGCGATCAAAAGGGGTGTTGCTTAGTAACTTATCCAGTAGGCGCTCTTTGTGTTTTTGATCATCGGCTAAGATGATTTGCTGAGCGATTGCCTTGACCTGAGTTTTAGCATTGCTGAGAAGTAAGGCTTCCGGATCTCGCATTACCTGCTTAGTTAGATGACTAATGTCACCAGTATCAAGTGTGGCTGAAAAAAGGAGTGTTTGACGCTCTGTTCGACACTCAGCCGCAATTTTGAGGACATCATCACTAAAGCCCATGTCTAGCATGCGATCGGCTTCATCCAGCACTAACACTTCCAGATCGCTAAGATCGACACTGCGTTTTTCCAAGTGCTCGATAAGGCGCCCAGGTGTGGCCACTAAGATTTCAGGGTTTTTTTCGTAGTTTGGCGGCTTGTTCTTTGAAGCCTACACCACCAAAAACGCTCAGTGATTTTATCTGTGTAAATGCGGCAAGCTGATCACAGCTTTTGCTGACCTGTTCCGCTAACTCTCGAGTAGGCACTAGAATCAGTGCTCGGGTTGCGGATCGAGGTGCCGGAGTCTCGATAAAGCGCTGCAGGATGGGTAACAGAAAAGCGTAAGTCTTTCCGCTGCCAGTGACAGCGCTGATCATTAAATCTTTTCCATCCAGTGCGGGTTGGATTGTGGCGGCTTGAACGGGCGTGGGCGTCGAGATGCCTTGAGCATCCAGCGCTTTTTGAAGGCGTTCGTTCAATTGAATATCAGTAAACACTTAGGCTAAATCTCCTGCAAACAATTAGGTTTATATTAACAGAAAACAACTCAGCTGTCGGATAAATAGCGTCTTATCCGAATGGATCATCTCTTTACTAAAAAATGTCCGCTAAAGTACTTGTGATTTGTCCGGAATTGGGTTAATTTTGGCGATTAATTTTACATATATATCTGATGCTTATGCGTATTATCTTACTTGTTGCTTTATCATTGATCTTAACGGGTTGTTTTTCAACGGGTCGTCACACTCAGCCATTGGTTGCGAAGCCTGAGCCTATCATGGCTCCGGTACAAAGTGATCTTCGTCTTGTGCTTGAAGAGAAGTATGAAGTATGGGCTGGTACACCTTATCGATTAGGTGGTACTGATAAATCAGGTATAGATTGTTCTGGCTTTGTGCAAACCATTTTCACAGATGCTTTCGATTTCCAGTTACCGCGTTCAACCTCAGAACAGGTCAACATTGGTGTACCTGTTCAGCGTCACTCTCTCGAGCCATTGGATCTAGTGTTTTTCAAAACTGGTAGAACGCAACATGTTGGTATCTACCTGGGTGATGGTGAGTTTTTACATGCGTCTACCAGTCGTGGTGTCATTATTTCCAAGCTAGATAACCCCTATTGGAAGCGTAACTACTGGACTGCAAGACGTCCGCTAGATGCTATTCAGCTAGCGAGCATGTAATCTGCGTTTAGATACCTCAGTCTCCTGTAACAAAAGACTCGCTGCGGCGGGTTTTTTTTGTGTCTGGCGATCTGGTTTTTTCACTGATATCTACTTTCACTAAGAAGAACATAAGCACAATCTATTGGGCTTGGGCTTGGGCTTGGGCTTGGGCTTGGGTTTGGGCTTGGGCTAATTAGGTTTGGGTTTAGGTGGGTGAAGTCCAATGTTCAAGCTCAAGCTGAGTTATTAATAGGTTATCTGAAGTGAAGCGGGAAGAGTTAGCGAATAAAAAAGGGTTGAGGTGTTTATGCTCAACCCTTTGTGTATATTGATTCGTTAATTAACGACCCGCACGACGAATCGCTTGAGGTGTAAAATCACGGAAGTGGAAGCGTTGAGTAAAGTCATAACCTACTCTTTCCTCGTTAGTCAAACCACCCACTAAGTAGCGACCAGACTGCAGATCATAGAAAGTTTCAGCAGCAGCACCAGGTACCATGACATCACGTGCCATTACCTTATGCATTTCGCCGACACGCCAGAGTTCACCACGTCCATCATAGTGATCGACGGTTGCAATCTGCCAAGTATCTTCATCGATGTAGAAGGTACGTTTCGCGTAAACATGGCGTTGACCTTCTTTCAACGTAGCTTCAACTTTCCAGACACGGTGCAATTCATAACGTGTCAGGTCAGGATTAAGGTGGCCTGGTTGAATGATGTCACTGTAAGAAAGGTTGCGATCAGCTAGTTTCCAGCTGTTATAAGGGATGTAAATCTCTTTTTTGCCGACCAATTCCCAGTTGTAACGATCAGGAGCGCCGTTGAACATGTCAAGGTTGTCAGTTGTTCGCATGCCATCGGTCGCAGTCCCTGGTGCATCGTAAGCGATGTTAGGTGCTAAACGAACACGACGTTGTCCTGAGTTATAGGTCCAAGCTTGCGCGGTTGCTGGACTTGGTTGAGAGTCTCATGGACGAGTAGGATGGTTCCGGTCAAACGAGCTGGTGCGGTTACCTCTTGAACGAAGTAAAAGAGGATATTGTCATGGCGAGTTTCACCACTGTTAGCATCCAGTAAGTAGCTTGGCCAAGACAGTTTTTCGTTAATGCGGATAGGTGTGAAAGTGCCGTTAGCTTGGACGGGGACTTGAACAAAGGTTCTTTCCAGTGCACCACCACGATAACGCGTCATGTGATTCCAAATCACCTGTAAACCATTTTCAGGGATTGGAAAGGCTAAAGCTTCGTTAAAGTTGAGCAAGCCGTTGCCGTCTTCAGTCAATCGAGCGTTACGCGCATTCTCTTTACCTATTTCATAAATATGAGCAGGTAAGGCCGCTGTACGATGGGTCGGATAGACGGGCATACGGAAGGTATCAGGGTAGCGCTGGAACATGGCGATCTGACCATCTGTCAGGTGTTCACGATGCTCCTGATAATTAGCAGCCGTGATGACAAATAGCGGTTGCTCGTCAGCAAAGGGGTTGGTGTAGCGATCATTACTCTGAGAGATGCCACCAGTCCACTCAGGAATAGTGCCTGCTGCATTGCCAGCACGTTCTGCACCAACGGGTGTTAGATCCTGACCTAAGCGATCAGGATTTGCACTGATACCGCCTGCGAGGGTCAGCAGTAGTGCAGTGCAGAGAAGCTTTTTAGGAAGACTCATTTGTATCATTCTTATTCTCCAACCTTAGAAGGCGATAGATGCATTCAGTGAAATATAGTCGCGGTCTTTTTCAGCATTGAAAGAGCCACCAAAGAAGGTGGTATAAGACGCGCCAAAACGATAACGATTCATATAGTCTGCAGTCAGACCGATATTGACCGATTTTTCATTCTCACGGAAAGCAGCACCTGGCTCAGGTCCATTACCTTTTACACCATGACGGAAGTTCAGTTCAGGGATTAATGTGACACCTGCGAAGGCATTTGGATATTCCAACGCGCCACGTAATACGTAGCCGTAGGAGTTTTTGGTGACAAAGCCGCCTTCAGTATTGCTATCTCTTGTGAAGCCGAACATTCCACCTCGACCATATTTGAGCGCGCTTGCTCCTTCGTCAAATCCATGGATATGTGTCCATCCCAGTTCAGCAATTGTTGTTAAGCGACTTGCACCTAGAACATTGTCGTAGAACTTAATGAACGTTGTTTGGGCTTGGGTTACATCAAATAGACCGTATCCTTTAATTTCACCGTTTGCAGCTCTGTTGTCAAAAAGCTTATCTGCTGCTGGGTTAAGACCAACAGGAGCGCCTTGGCCTCGAGCTAAAATGGTTCCTACAAGGAGAGGGCCGTTGATTTGTATAGGAAGATCTTGTTTGTAGCTAATTTCACCAGACCAAGCGATATCCCCAAGATTAGTACTGAAGCTAAATCCAGTCATTCTAATTTCTTCCGGATAGCTTATGAAATATGTGCTAGCAAATGGACCTATTCCAGGAGCTAATCCAACAACGCCACTAGTTAAGGGAAGTCTGCTATGATATTGCGCATAGAATAATCCAAACTCCGTATTATTTAACGCTTCGGAAAAATACCTAAAGCCAATACCGAACTGATTATCATCTCCAGGTGTTCTTCTACCATTTTGGTTACGTTCTACAATAAAGGGTGAAAGCAGAGGTGCATTGAAATATTGTTGATCAGAAATATCACGAAGATTTACAAAACCTAAATCCGCATCTACTCGAACTCCGTTACATCCTTGAGCAGCAAAATCGTTGGTTGAAAAATAAGTACCGCAGCCATCAATTACCGTAGGCTCCCATTCGTACTGATAAAAACCTTCTACAGTAAGGTTGTCAGTTAATCCTAGAGAGGCAAAAACACTACCGAAAGGAAGTAAGCCTTCTTTAAGTTCAGCGCCTGGACGTCGGAACGCAGTTACATCAACAGGGTTGAAGGCGTTAATACCACCTTGAATAAAAGTACTTTCACCCCAGTTAATGACTTGGCGACCTACGCGGATATCGAGTGGCATATTGCCTAAATCAAATCCACCATAAAAATAAGCGTCAAGCAGTTCAATACCGCTGAATTTTGCAAAGTCATTGAAGCCACTGTCATTTAGACGAGTATTAGGCACATAACCATTTGGAATGTGACCATGCGGGCGGCTGCCTCTTTCTAGTTCATAGTCATACCAGTACTTGCCACGACCAAAGAAACCGACATTCTCATAAGTAAGTTCTAGATCATGAACACCTTTAACGACAGTTGAGAAGGGTTTCCCTTTTTTGAAGTTTTGTGTGCCATCGTCATAGCTACCTGATCCAGCACTTGTACCACTGTTCGGTCTAGAGATCAGCGAGCTATCCGGGTTCTCCATACGGATGCTGGTACCGATAGAGATGTTAGATTGGAAACGTCCTTGTATTTCACCTAACTGAAATTCAACAGCTTGCACCTGAGCAGTGAAACCTGCGGCAAGCAATGAGGTCAGAAGTACAGGTGTAAATTTGGGACGGGCTTTGGGTGTGTTACGCGTGAAGTACGAATGTTGAGTTGCCATTTCGTTCGATCCACCTTGTTATTATTGTCTTACTGAGGTTTATTATTAAGCTAAGCTGTTGTTAAGAGATCTCAGGGTTTCCTAATGTGCAGCTTAGGTTGGAACTTTACTCTTTGCCAGTCTTATTTAAATTACATAAGTCGACAATAACATAAGAGTTCAATCAGGCTAACATTTTAGTGCGCTAGATCAAAAAATGTGCCGATTTCTGTTGCTCAAGGGAGGAAAGGGTGGAAAAAACCATTACGGTGCCAACGGGATACGTGCGTCACTTGTTATCCATGGCGGAGTCTCAAGGTTTTGATCTTGAGGAGTTGCTGCGGCATATCGACATTACTCAAGCGGAACTGGATGAGCATAGCGCGATTCCAGCATTTTAAGTTTGGTTTGCTTTACCAGCATATTATGTGGATTGCACAGGACGAGTCCTTTGGAATGCTCAGTGGTGGTCGGGTTCCCAATGGCACTTTTCGAATGATGTGTCATGCCATTATTCACTGTAAAACCCTAGAAAGAGCCTTGCGCCGCTGTAGTGATTTTTATGAGATCTGTCGTGGATCGATGATAAAACCCATATTGGTGCGTCGTGGTCGTTATGCCAAGGTTTCATTCGCCCCAATCGATGCCTTAGATGAAGCTGAGTTTCGCGAGTTGATGGATAAAGATCGCCGCTGCAAATTCGTACCTCTTTATCCATGTGGCATCACTTTATGAGCTGGTTGATTGGTCGGCGTTTGGAGTTGAAAGCCGCTTATTTTAGGCATGCCGAGTCTCATGATGCTGATCAGTACGTCAAACTTTTTCAATCTGAAGTAAAGTTTAGTCAGCATGAGGATGCGATAGTTTTTCCTGCGCAGTTTTTAGACTTGCCTTTGGCGCAGAATGAGGAATCACTGAGAGGTTTTCTCAAAACAGCTCCTTATCAGTTGATCGTCATGGTGGATGCTGACAAGAGTTTAAAGGCTCGAGTGATCTCCTTGCTGGGTAAGGATTTTAGCCGTGAGATGCCTTCCGCCGAAGAGGTGGCAAGAGCTCTGCACATGTCGGTGTCAACCTTGAGGCGTCGTTTGTTAGAAGAAGGCACGTCTTATCAAAAGATAAAAGATGACGAGCGCAAAGCGGCAGCGATCAATTATATGAACTCGCCTCAATTATCGATCAATGATGTTGCTGGGCTGATGGGTTTTGATGAGCCCTCAGCATTTTTTAGATCGTTTAAAAAATGGACAGGAATGACGCCAGGCGAGTACCGGCGCAGTTCAGAATACACTGAGCACTACCGAAAATAGATTTTTTTACAATTATTTGTGTAAGTTTTTCAATTAACTGTTGACATGTTCGGCTCAGGCTGTAGAATTTGCGCTCATCCTTGGAGGGATGGCTGAGTGGTCGAAAGCACCGGTCTTGAAAACCGACGAGTCGAGAGGCTCCCAGGGTTCGAATCCCTGTCCCTCCGCCAAAGGATGAATGTTGCACGAGTTGTTCCCTGATAGCTCAGTTGGTAGAGCAGTAGACTGTTAATCTATTGGTCGCTGGTTCGAGTCCAGCTCGGGGAGCCAAACTTCTTTCTATGAGCGGGTCGTTAGCTCAGTCGGTAGAGCAGTTGGCTTTTAACCAATTGGTCATAGGTTCGAATCCTATACGACCCACCATTTCATTTCTCATATTCGATCGATACAACATACCAGCAGGTTTTGCCTTTGGGCGTTTCTACCCAAGCTTCGTCATCGACCTCTTTTTTGAGAAGTGCTCTGGCCATGGGAGACTCAATCGAAATATAGTCATTACGATCAAAAATTTCATCATAACCGGCGATACGAAAGCGGCGCTGCTCACCTTCATCATTTTCAATCGTGACCCAGGCGCCAAAAAAAACCTTTCCTTCCTGCTGTGGCGAATAATCAACAATCTCTATATTTTCAAGCGTTTTCAGTAGGTAACGCACACGACGATCAATTTCTCTGAGTCTTTTTTTGTTGTACTGGTAGTCAGCGTTTTCAGAGCGATCCCCTAAGCTGGCGGCCCAAGTGACCTTCTTAGTGATCTCAGGTCGCTCCTCTTTCCATAGAGTGTCGAACTCTTGCTTTAATTTGTTATAGCCCGCCCGCGTGATCAGTTTTCGTTTCATGATGGATGGATTTTCCAACTCATTAGTAGCGTTATCATAAGAACATCTCAATAAGGGCTAAAGTTTAGCCGATTTTAGCCGTTAAGTTGATGATATTAGTGGAGAGACTCATGGCTGTCGAACAAACAACACAGGATCTGATGTTGCGAAGGGTAGAAGGATATACTTCTAGCCTGCCTCAGGCTGTGCGTGCGCCTAGTAGCGCCGAGTTTGGTATGTTGTTGAGTCTGATTGCCTCGACCTATGAAAAAGGCCCTGTAGCCCAATCAGCGCCTCAGCGCAGTGGTGCTGAATTCTCGCTTCCAGATAAGTTAAGTTATCCTAACCCAGATAGTTTTTTTAACACCGAGCTTGTTGGGCGCCTGAATCAATCAGTGACTCAGGAGCAGCGTGGCGAGTTTGCTTACTTAGTGAGTTATCTGCAGGTCAAAACTGAAACGCCGATCAACAAGCCGATACGTAATGATCGCTTCGCGCAGCTTTCCTTAGCGTCTTTGGGTGGTCAAATGTTAGAGCAGATTTCCGCAGCGCGAGAAGGTTTTCAGGCAGTCGCTTAAGTCACTCTAGCTTAAATTTGACCTGATCTTAGTCTGTGGACCATTTAATTTTCTGTTCTTTACCCTTATCAACGCGCCACCACTCATCCGGATCATCTCCTTCTTGCCAGCCAGAAGCGATACAGCGAACCTGTGTATGAAGTTCTGTAGAGGCTTCTCGAGCGCAGTCAAGATCGATTGACCAAGGAGTCTTGTCGGATTGAAACCAGACAATAATCCAGGATTTGCCAATAGCTCTCTCATTGATCAGCACTTCAAAATCATGGCCTTGATATCGGGCTTGGTATTGGTGCAGTAGGCCTTTGCGTCCTATGGGTTCGAGTTGTTCAAAACGCTTAGCCAACCAGGCGCAAATAGCTTCAACTGAGGAATTTTTAATGTAGATCTCTATATCAGGATGTCTTGTCATCGTCTGAATCCAAAAAAACGAAAAAATTCTTAATATACTTAAACTTATATAGCCTATTAGTGCCAGTATGCCACCGAATACCATAAGCACAAGACCTAAGAGTGCGACAACTTCTGCAGTGATTGTATCCATCATGGCAAACTGAGCGATAGCAATTGCCATCATTCCCAGCATAAACAAGGTAAAACCTGTCACCAGTAAGATAAAGTTTTCTCTCGGGTTATCAGCACGTTGGTGCAAGAAGCGTCGCAGGGTTTGCAGTTTTGCCTTCATCTGAGTTACCGTTTTCGGTAAATACTGAGTCGAATATCCGCTTGTAGGGTCAGTGTCGGAAGTAGCAGGAGTTTTTCTCGTGCTTCATGGGTAAGCCTTTTGACCATGCGGTGTCATCATCAGCAGATCGTCCATGCTCTGTTGGTCGGAAAGTGTAAATTGAAATTTGACGACCTTCGTTTCAATCGGTTCAAACAGGGCGATCAGTTGGGCATCTGGATTTAAGTCAGAATCTCTCACTTCAGTGTAGATCTGCTCACGCAACTCCCGTAAATGATCAGGACCGGCCCAAGCCACGATAAAATACCCGCCGGGCTTGAGGACCTGCGCGGTGGGTTCGGGCAAGAGGCGAGCAAAAATCAGTGTGGCGATGTCTACCGATTCGGCTTGTAGCGGAATATCCGCGCCTGTGGCGACCATCCAAGTGATCTGTTTTGATTGTTTGCTGGCATGAAGAATGGCAGGTTTGGAAATGTCCAGCCCGACGCAGAGGGCGTTTTGATGCTTTGAGGTAAGGGTGTGAAAGAGTTGTTGCGTGTAATAACCTTCACCACAGCCTAAATCCAATAACAGGGGTATCTGATTCTGATCCAGTAGGTTCATCAGGGACGCTTGAATTTCACTGGCGATAGGTTGGTAATAGCCTTGGCTCAGGAAACGGTGCCGGGCTTGAACCATCGCTTCATTGTCACCCGGTGCTTTACTGCGTTTACGTTGTGGTAAGAGTAGATTCCAGTAACCCTGCTTTGCTCGGTCAAAGCTATGACCATGATGACAGAGCAGTTGTTTTTCAGTGTCTACTGCGTAATTCAGTGTTGCGCTGCAAACTGGGCAGCGCAATGGCGGTAGGCTTGTTTCAGGCAAAATCATGAAGCCAGCAGTTTGACTAAAATGCGTTCATAAATGTCAGAAAGGGTATCTAGGTCCGCAATGCTCACTCGCTCATCAATCTGATGAATGGTGGCGTTGATCGGTCCGAGTTCAACCACTTGAGCGCCCGTTGGGGCGATAAAGCGGCCGTCAGAGGTGCCACCTGATGTGGAAAGTTCGGTATCTAGGCCGGTGACTTTGTGAATACAGGACTTGCAAGCGTCCACTAGTGAACCTGCAGGGGTCAAGAAGGCTTGTCCAGAGAGACTCCAGTCAATATGCCAATCTAGTTGGTGAGCGTCTAAAATGGCCGCGACACGTTGACGAATTTCTGCATCAGTGATTTCGGTTGAAAAGCGCAGGTTGAAGTCTACTTTTAATTCGCCGGGGACAACATTAGTGGCACCTGTGCCAGCATGAATGTTGGAGATTTGAAAACTGGTGGGTGGAAAAAATTCATTACCCTCATCCCAAACCTCTTGCGCCAGTTCAGCCAGTGCCGGTGCGGCGAGGTGAATCGGGTTTTTAACCAGATGAGGGTAAGCAACATGCCCTTGCTTCCCCTTCACCGTTAACGCGCCACTAATAGAGCCGCGACGACCATTTTTGATCACATCGCCGACCTGAGTCGTGCTTGAGGGTTCACCGAGTACACACCAAGTGATCTTCTCATTACGCGCTTCCAGTGTGTCGATGACACGCGTGGTACCATTGATAAAAGGACCTTCTTCATCACTGGTGATGAGCAGTGCAATGGATCCTTGGTGATCAGGATGTTGCTGAACGAATCGCTCCAAGGCTGTCACGAACGCTGCAATACCGCCTTTCATATCAGCGGCACCACGTCCCCACAAAAAACCGTCAGCCACTTCCGCAGCAAAGGGAGGAAAACGCCACTTTTCCAGTGGCCCTGGTGGTACCACATCGGTGTGGCCTGCAAAACAGAATAGCGGGCCTTCTGTGCCGCGCCTTGCCCAAAGATTAGTGACGTCTTCAAATGGCATGGGCTCTAGAGTAAAGCCCAGTGCGGCAAGACGTTCACCCAGATAGGCTTGGCAGCCAGCATCCTCAGGGGTCACTGAAGGGCGGCGAATCAGCTCTTTAGCCAGTGTGAGTGTGGCGGACTCAGAAGACATGCTTGGGTTCCTAATCAGTTATGCTTGTGGAGTTCGGCGTTCAGCTCAATCGCGGACTGATTAGTTTTGACTTCAATCTGTCCAGTCTGAGAGTTACGACGGAATAACAGGTCTGGTTTGCCGGCCAATTCAGCAGCTTTTACGGTGGCAACCGCTTGATTGTTTTCATCGAGCAGTGTGACTTTGGAGCTGCCAGTGACATAAAGGCCTGCTTCGATGGTGCAACGATCACCTAGCGGTAAACCTAAGCCTGCATTAGCGCCGATCAAACAGTTTTCACCCACCGAAATGACGACATTGTTACCGCCTGATAGGGTGCCCATCGTTGAGCAGCCACCACCAAGATCTGACCCATTACCTACGACCACACCCGCAGAGATGCGTCCTTCTACCATGCTAACGCCCATTGTTCCGGCATTGAAGTTGATAAAGCCTTCGTGCATAACGGTAGTGCCTTCGCCCACGTAAGCGCCGAGTCGAATGCGTGACGCGTCACCAATACGAATCCCTTCTGGAACGGCATAGTTAGCCATTTTTGGAAACTTATCGACACTGAATACTTCTAAGATGCGACCTTGAGCACGTGCCGACAGCTGGCGCTTGGCGAGCTCATTGACCGCAATGGCTCCTTCAGATGTCCAGGCGACATTGGGAAGTAAGCCAAACATGCCGTTAAGATTAAGGCTGTGTGGCTTGGCCAGACGGTGAGACAAGAGGCTTAACTTGAGATACACCTCAGCGGTGGATTCGGGTTGTGCATCTTGTTCAAGAATACAGATCACCAAAGGTTGTGGCGTTCCCTCTAAAATTTCGGTGAGTTCGGCTTGATCTTCCGCTTCTACAGATAAAAAAGCCACTTCAAGGGCTTTAAGTTGATCTTCAGCCAGTTCGATTGTTTGATTACCGCCGTCGTAACCGACGATAGGGGCGATCGCTTGAATCAGTGTATCAGGCGCATTCATTAAGGGAGCGTGGTAATACACTTCCAACCACTGACCTGCCGCTGAGCGTGTGCCAACACCTAAACCAAATGCAAAATTACTCATGGGAGTCTCCGTTAATTAAATCGCTGTATAGGTTTTCATTAAAGCCAACTTCGCAAACGGAGTGGCCTTCAAGTAAAGGACGTTTAATGATCGCTGGATACTGAAGCAGTATCTCAATGGGATCAGATTCTGCTTTCGCTTTCTCAGCATCAGATAATTGGCGCCAAGTCGTGCCGCGTTTATTGATCAACTTGTCCGTGCCGATCAAAGCCACCCAGCGCTCAATGTCTTGTGCGGTTAAGCCATCTTTACGAAAGTCATGGAAACGATAGTCTATTTGCCCGGCATCAAGCCATTTTTTTGGCTTTTTTAACCGTGTCGCAATTACTAATGCCGTATAAAATAAACATGCTAATGATTTTGTCTCAAAGTAACTTATTTAAATAATTCTATTTAAGTGATTCGATGTATGCACGGATACGTTGAGCGGCTTCGACACACTCTTCAACCGTGGCTACTAGAGCCATGCGCACGTAGCCTGCCCCTGGTTGGACGCCGTCCACTTCACGAGCCAGGTAGCGACCTGGAAGCACCGTGAGGTTTTGTTGCTCAAGCAGTCCTCGGGTAAATTCCTCATCATCGATGGGTGTTTTCGCCCAGAGATAGAAACTAGCTTCAGGTAGTGAAATATCCATAACCGGAGCCAGAATTTCATGAACCGCCGCAAATTTTTCACGATAGAGATCACGGTTTTCAAGTACGTGTGCTTCGTCTTGCCAAGCCGCAGTAGAAGCAATTTGATGCTGAACGGGCATTGAGCAACCATGATAGGTTCGGTATTTCAGGAATGGCATGATCAGTTTGGCATCGCCAGCAATAAAGCCTGAGCGCATACCGGGTAGATTCGACCGCTTAGAGAGGCTGTGGAACACCACACAGTTGCGATAATCATCACGTCCTAACGCGGCACAAACTTCAAGCAGTCCAACGGGTGGCTTCGCTTCATCTAAATAGATTTCTGAATAGCATTCATCGCTGGCCAACACAAAGTTGTACTGATCAGCTAAGGCAATCAGCTTTTTCAAGGTGTCCATGTCATGCACGGCGCCTGTCGGGTTGCCGGGTGAACAGACAAACAGTAATTGGCAATTTTCCCAGACTTCAGCAGGTACGGCATCGTAATCGGGAATAAAACCGCGTTCCTCTGTGCAATTCAAATAATAAGGCGTAGCACCGGCGAGGTAAGCAGCTCCCTCATAGATCTGGTAAAACGGATTGGGAGAGACAACTAAGGCATCTTCTGCTCGGTTTACTAAGGCTTGTGTAAAGGCAAAAATGGCTTCACGGGTGCCATTGACAGGCAGCAGATGTTGTTCAGGATCCAAGCTGCCCGATTGAAGGTTGAATCGACGCGTCGCCCAGTCTGCAATGGCTTGGCGAAGACTCAGAATCCCTTTGGTTGTTGGGTAGTTAGACAGGCCTGAAAGATTATTGCGAACAGCATCCACGACAAGTGCTGGCGATGCATGTTTGGGTTCACCTATGCCTAGTGAAATGGGTTCTAGATGCTTTGCTGGTTTGATATCTTGGGTCAGTTCAGCAAGCTTTTCAAAAGGGTAAGGGTGCAACTTCTGCAGATCACTGTTCATGCCGGTATCCTGTAAGAACCCCTGAATATTTCAGGGGTTTAAGTCAGCTAAATAGGGCAAACAGTATACCTAATGCGGGCTAGTCAGCCAAATTTCTTGCTAGCTTGGTTGTGCAATTTGATTGGGATCTAACAGCCTTTCTAACTCTTCAAGTGGAATATCCGTCATCTCAGCCGCTACCTCAATAATGTCCCTATCCGTTCATAGGCTTTTTTGACAATCTGTGCGGCTTTTTCATAGCCAATAACTGGATTGAGTGCGGTCACCAAAATAGGGTTTTTCCGTAAAGACTGTTTAATCTTATCTTCGTTTACAGTAAAGCCAGCAATCGCTTTGTCAGACAATGTATGCGCAGCATTACTCAAAATATCAAGGCTTTGCAGTAAGTTAAAAGCGATCAAAGGCAGTGCAGTGTTTAACTGAAAATTTCCACGTTGGGCGCAAAATGTGATGCTTGCGTCATTACCGTTAACCTGTCCGACAGCCATAATAATGGCTTCAGGAATCACTGGGTTTACCTTGCCAGGCATAATGGAGGAGCCGGGTTGTAAGGCGGGTAACGAGATTTCGCCGAGACCCGCGTAGGGGCCTGAGTTCATCCAGCGAAGATCTTCAGCGATTTTCAGTAAAGCTGTTGCTGTGGCTTTTAACTCACCAGAAAGCGCAAGGGCGGTATCTTGGCAGGCTTGTGCGGCAAAGCTGCTGTCCGGTGGGGATAGATGATAGGTCGTCATACTGCTTAAATGGGTGCAAAACCGACGAGAAAAACCTCTAGGCGCATTTAAACCAGATCCTATGGCGGTGCCCCCTTGGGGAAGTTTCATCAGTTCGTTGCGCAGAGATTCCAGTCTTCTTTTAGCCTGTTGTATCTGTATACCCCAAGCTCTTACTTCATCTTCCATTCGCATGGGCAAAGCGTCCATCAAATGGGTTCGGCCCATTTTAATAATTTCTGCCACTTCGGCAGATTTGCGAGTACAGCGAGTGTGCAAATGGTGAAGAGCGGGTAATAATGATTTATCAAGATGGTGCAAAGCGCTTAGGTGTATCGCTGTCGGAATCACATCATTAGAGCTTTGGCTAAGGTTGATATGATCATTTGGATGAAGATCTAGATTCGATTGCTGTTTAACAACCGAAGCTATCACCTCATTCATGTTCATATTCGTACTGGTACCAGAACCTGTTTGAAAAACATCAACAGGAAAGGCCTGGGGTACGAAGTTTTTTTTGAATCCACTGAGATGCTTTTACGATAGCAATTGCATGTTCCTTGCTTAAGACGCCTAGCTCCGCATTGGTTTGCGCAGCGGCGGCCTTAATTTGAGCCAGCGCGATAATAAATGCCTTGGGCATTCTTAGATCGCTGATGGTGAAGTTTTCGATTGCACGTTGGGTTTGTGCGCCATAAAGTGCATTTTCAGGTACGCGAACATCACCTAGTGAATCTTTTTCGATGCGGTAACCGGACATAAATCTATTTCCTTAATTCTAATAGACATTAGTATACTTAGCTGAACGTTAAGTTCCAGAAAAATCGGACTGATCTGTTTGAAATCTAATAAAAGGAATGAAAAAATGAGCGTGCTTGCGAAATGGCCATCAACACATATCTGTTTGACAGAGCAAGAACGAAAAATAGCCGTCGATGCTGTTGAAGCTGCTTTTGCGTCGGCGCTTGAAAACCTTCAGGTGGATATCGGTTTTAAAGAAATGGTTGAGCAAATCTATGTGCCGATGGGGGCGTGGATTGCTCAGTGCCAGGCTCAAAAACAGCAACCCTTGGTGTTGGGCATTAATGGCGCTCAAGGTGCTGGAAAATCAACCTTGTTTAACCTGCTAGAAGCCACTCTGACAGAAGGGTTTGGCTTGCGAGTGGTGGGTTTTTCAATCGATGATCTTTATAAAACAAGGGCTAAACGTTCTGAGTTAGCCGACAAGGTTCATCCTTTGTTGCTCACGCGTGGTGTTCCAGGTACCCATGATATTGATTTAGGTATCGAAATTATTGATTCATTAATTCATGCTAATGAGCAAACCGTTACTTCAATTCCGATATTTGATAAGTCAATTGATGATCGCTGTCCAGAACATACTTGGCAGGAGTGGATCGGACGAGCGGACGTCATTGTGTTTGAAGGCTGGTGTGTAGGTGCAGTTCCTCAGTCAGAGTCAGATTTGAGTGAGCCGGTGAACGAATTAGAGCGAAAAGAAGATCCAGAGGGTATTTGGAGACGTTATGCTAATGAGCAACTCAAGGGGCAATATGCTGAGTTGTTTTCTCGGTTAGATCTGCTGCTCATGTTAAAAGTACCGAGTATGCAAGCGGTCTTTGAATGGCGATCGCTACAAGAGAAAAAGCTGGCTGAGCGAATGAAATATATCCACGACACTAAACAGCCAAGCGATCATCTACGCATCATGAATGAGCAGCAAATCATTCGATTTATTCAACACTACGAAAGGCTGACACGTGCCATGCTTGAACAGATGCCTGGGCAAGCGGACTTAGTGTTGCGATTAAATGACAATCATAAAATTGAAGAAATCATCATCAATCGTTAGCTCTTTATTCAGCCAGTGTCAGATCGGAAACAAGGTTGCGGTGGCTACACTAATCACCACTTTATTAATGCCTCGGTTGTTCTTATCTGACACGATACGCGCCATCATATCCTGATGGGCAATCAGTTTACCAAACAAGCGCTCGAAGCTAAGGTTTTGCACCTTTCCTTCTGCAATGCCATTGGTTAATAGAAACAAGCTTCCACGACTATCGCGGCGGTTACTTAATCGCCAAACGATGATTTCGATATTTCGAGCACTATTGTACAAGCGCTGTTGATCGAGATTATTTAGCATGAAAAAACTCTTCACGATATTCGTAAGAAGCGTGAATCATTCCGGCCAATCCGACCATCAGCGCGAATACTCTGTCGCCCTGAAAGGATTCATCGAACACGAGTGGAATGGCGTCGACTCCATAGCGGTAAAATACCTCTGAATGACTAAGTTGTCTCGGCGTACTAAATATCTGTTCTAAGCGTGCCTCAATTGTGGTTCCAGCGGGTGCTTTCTGTAGTTCTCTGGGATTGCGATGATAGAGTTTGGTGGTGAGCTCTCGTAAAAGTTCTGTAGTTATCTCAACATGGGCATCAGCAACGAGATCGATGTCGGTTTTTGCTAAGTTTTTTAATTTTAAAAGGTCTGTCCGTGGAGGATGTCGACATACAGCCCACCACGAGCGTCATCAAAACACTTAAACAGAGAAGTTTTATGATGAGCTGGTAATCTTGTACTTTTCCTCGATTCCCTAATCCAAACACAAGAGAGTCCTATCTTAGTCGCGCCAGTTTTCGATATAGTTAGCTCATTATAACAACGGGAGAGTATGTATGAGTCAAGATAAAGTCGATTTGACGTCATTAAGGCGTGAATATGTTGTTGGAGATTTGAATCTCGAAGATCTCAATACAGATCCGTTTGATCAGTTTGGCATCTGGTTCAATCATGCATTGGATATTTATTCAGACGAAGCAACGGCGATGACCTTAGCGACGGCAGATGCTGAAGGTATGCCATCAGCGCGAATAGTTCTTTTAAAACAATATGATAAAGAAGGATTTAGCTGGTTTACAGATTATCGAAGTGAGAAAGGGCAGCAGCTGTTAATCAATCCGCAGGCTGAGTTGCTTTTTTATTGGCCTCAATTAGCGCGCCAGGTTCGAATCCGTGGACAAGTAGAAAAACTGGCTCCTGAAGAAGGAAAAGCCTATTTCAGTCAGCGACCCATTGGTAGTCGTCTGAGTGCAGCGGCTTCCTGTCAAAGCATCCGGTAGACTCAAGAGAAACGCTCGAGAAAACCATAGAAACCTTGAAGTCCAAGTATCCTGATGGCGATATAGCCTGCCCAGAAAACTGGGGTGGATATCGCCTGAAACCTCAGCGCTTCGAATTCTGGCAAGGCCGCCCAAGTCGACTCCATGACCGTTTTGTGTTTCAGCTCAATGAGAGCGGCTGGGCCATTCAGCGTTTACAACCCTAAGTTGATACTAAGGTTTCCTGACATGATTTGTTAGGAAACCTTTTCCCTCCATTGTAATTCGCCAATCTGCACGTTTAACCAATCAAAACCAATTCTCTTCGCCACTGCGGCGGCTCCATCAAGGCTTTTAAACTCGCGCTCGGTATTGGAGCGTTGAAGGTTTAACGTCAGCACTTCTTTGTCTCGAGTAATGAATTTCAAAGTCCAACCGCGCGACATGGCGATAGGTGTTGCTTGGCAGGATTCGAATACGCCAGCTTTAAAAAGTAGTCTTATTTCCTTTTCTTGCATCATCATATCCTCACTAATGATTTATCAAATTATTTATATGATAAGTATAAAATAAATAATGAAGAATCACAAATAAAAATAGATAAATTTTTACCTCTAATATATTGATTTTATTGATTTTTTTTATTTTAATTTGAGCTGTTTTGGGTGTGTTTGAAGGGTTGTCTAATGTGTTGATTTATATGGATTATTTTTTTATGGAAAGGATGGTTTGCATAGATCTTTTTGTTATTAAAATAAATGATTTGATATTTCAATTTGAGTTTATGAAAATCAAAATTAATTCTTGAGTTTCTTTTATTGAATTTGAATGATTGAAATGTACTTGCGGTGAGGGTGGTGTCAGATCTTGTGAAAGGCTAAGCAGATGAGGGGATAAGTGTTTACAGATGACGTGTTTATGAATGAGTAGAAGTAGAGGGGGGAGAGGTAACCAGGGGTGTTAAGAAACACCCCCGATCATTTGCAAATTAATTGCTTTTGATTGCATTGAGACGCGCTTCAAGCGCTTGCTCAATCGCTTCCAGTTTCTTTTTTAGTGATCGAGACCATCTGGTCTGTTTCATCAATCTCTGGAGAGAATTTGATCATATCTAATGCTTCAACCATAAAGGTTTCTTCATTCATCTTGATCACTTCTTCTGGTGTCCAGCGTTTAAAGCGATTAGCCATTTGAATCTCCTTAGACTTGAATAGATAGGTTCTATTTAAGTTTAGTGTTTCTTTACTGAAAATGCCTAGCTCGTTCGAGATTTATTCATATGAAAATGGAGACCGAAGCAAACGTTGAGCTATATCAATATTTCGTTATAGAGAAGCAGTTAATCTAAACCCACATTTTTAGGGGGAGATGAACAATGTTTGGTATTGATACGCACAGCTGGGAAGTCTTACTGCCAAGTATGATCGGCATTATCGGTATTACAGCCGTGATGATTTGGGCTGGCTTCAAACTGCGCTCTTTGATGAATGAAGATCCAAAAAAGAAGTAAGCTTGATTCCCTTGTCACAAGTTTGTGGCGTTTTGGCTCTCAGGTTTGTTTCATAAAAAAGCCTGCTGATAAATGTTCAATCAGCAGGCTTTTTTTGTTCTCTTAAATGCTGGCAATACGCTGATGCTGATCACGCAGGCGTGAAGCGGCAAGCTGCATATCACTCAGTTTAGCGCGTTCCTTTTCAACCACATCGGCGGGTGCTTTGCTCACAAAGCCAGCATTGGATAGCTTGCCATCTAAGCGGGCAATTTCCTTGTCCAGTTTCTCTAGTTCTTTTTGTAAACGTGCCAGTTCCGCATCCTTATCGATAATCCCTGCCATAGGCACGAGAATTTCCATCTGCGCGACTAATCCCGTGGCTGACATGGGGGCTTCTTCGTTTGCATCCAGAAGATCGATCTGTTCCAGCTTGGCGAGCTTGTTCAGTAGTACGCGTGTTTCATTTAAACGACGCTGATCCTCAGTGGATGCATTGCGCAGTAGCACCTTGATCTCTTTGGCAGGTGATAGATTCATTTCACCGCGGATGTTGCGAATCGCTAACATCACCGCTTTCAGCCATTCGATATCGGCACTGGCTTGTTCATCAATCTTATTCGCTTCGGCTAAAGGATAAGATTGCAACATGATGGTGTCACCCTCTTTTCCAGCCAAAGGTGCAACACGCTGCCAGATCTCTTCTGTGATATAAGGCATGAGGGGATGGGCAAGGCGAAGAATGGCTTCCAGTACGCGCACTAGAGTGCGGCGCGTTCCACGCAAGCGTTCCGGCGATGCATTTTCATCCCAAAGAACAGGTTTGGATAGCTCCAAATACCAATCACAGTATTCGTTCCACACAAACTCATAGAGGGTGTTGGCTAAAAGGTCGAAACGGTACTCAGCAAAATGCTTATCGATTTGTGCTTCGGTCTCTTGTAAACGCGAGATGATCCAGCGATCCGCGAGTGTTAGCTCAACGGCTTCACCCTGTATACCGCAATCCTGATCTTCAGTGTTCATCAGCACATAACGTGCTGCGTTCCAAAGTTTATTACAGAAGTTGCGATAACCTTCCATACGGTTCATGTCGAACTTAATGTCACGACCCGTTGAGGCTAAAGAGAGGAAGGTAAAGCGCAGTGCATCAGTGCCGTAAGCATCGATCCCTTCAGGGAAATGTTTACGGGTTTGGTTTTCAATTTTCTTGGCCAGTTGCGGCTGCATCATGTTACCGGTACGTTTGGCGACTAGCGTTTCCAGATCGATGCCGTCGATCAGATCGAGTGGATCTAATACGTTACCTTTGGACTTGGACATTTTTTGTCCATCTTGGTCGCGAACCAGACCATGTACATAGACTTTCTTGAACGGAACTTCACCCGTGAACTTCAAGGTGAACATGATCATTCTGGCAACCCAGAAGAAAATGATATCAAAACCTGTGACCAGTACACTGCTGGGATGGAACGTTTTCAGTTCATCGGTATCTTCTGGCCAGCCAAGTGTGCCAAAGGTCCAAAGCGCCGAAGAGAACCAAGTATCCAGCACATCATTGTCCTGAGTGAGTGGCAGGTCATGGCTTAGGTTGTATTTTTCCCTAGCTTCGGCTTCGGTGCGTGCGACATAAACGTTGCCGCAGTCGTCATACCAAGCAGGAATACGGTGACCCCACCAAAGTTGACGAGAGATACACCAATCCTGAAGATCGCGCATCCAGGCAAAATACATATTTTCGTACTGTTTAGGTACAAATTGAATGTCGCCATTTTCGACGGCTTCAATAGCCGGCTTGGCTAGGTCCGCGACAGCCACAAACCATTGGTCTGTGAGCAGGGGTTCTATTACCACGCCTGAACGATCACCATAAGGGACTTTGAGTCCATGGTCTTCAATCTTTTCGAGTAAACCTAGTGCTTCAAATTCGGCAACGATCTGTTTGCGTGCGTCGAAACGATCCAAGCCTAGGTAGCTTTCGGGTAAGCGATCATCCAGTTCAGCATTGGCCGTGCCGTCACTGTTGTAGATTTCAGCTCTCGTTAAAATAGCACCATTAGGATCAAGGATGTTGATCATCGGAAGTTGATGACGCTTGCCGACTTCATAGTCGTTAAAGTCATGAGCTGGGGTGATTTTGACGCAGCCGCTACCAAATTCGGCTTCAACATAATCGTCTGCGATAATGGGAATTCGACGACCGACCAGCGGTAGTTCTACAAATTGACCGACCAAATGAATGTAACGACTGTCAGTAGGATTAACAGCAACAGCGGTATCACCTAACATGGTTTCAGGACGCGTGGTTGCCACTACGATGTAGTCTTTTCCATCGGTTGTTTTGGCGCCATCTGCTAAGGGGTAACGAAAGTGCCATAAATGACCGCTTTGATCTTTATTTTCGACTTCTAGATCGGAGATGGCGGTATGCAGTTTGCAGTCCCAGTTCACCAAGCGTTTACCGCGATAGATCAGTTTATCATCGTAAAGACGGATAAAGACTTCTTGAACGGCTTTGTAAAAACCTTCATCCATCGTGAAGCGCTCGCGACTCCAATCAATAGATGAACCCATGCGGCGAAGCTGACGAGTAATCGTACCACCAGACTCTTCTTTCCACTCCCAGATTTTGTCGATAAATGCTTCGCGTCCTAAGTCATGGCGTGTTTTGCCTTCTTCAGCAGCGACTTTGCGCTCGACAAGCATTTGCGTGGCGATACCGGCATGGTCAGTGCCTGCTTGCCATAGCGTATTTTTACCAAGCATACGTTGATGGCGAATTAAGCTGTCCATTATCGTGTCTTGGAAAGCGTGACCCATGTGCAAGCTGCCAGTCACATTGGGTGGCGGGATCATGATGCTGTAGGCGTCACCCTGTCCAGAGGGCTTGAAGTATCCGCGTTGTTCCCATTTGTCGTACCAAGTACGTTCTATTTCATGTGGCTGATAGGTCTTGTCCATGCTTTTCTCGGTCAAATTAGAATCGGGACTGGTAGTTAATCCACCTTGCCTTTGACAAGGTGTCCAGAAAACCCAATATTATAACGGTTGTAGTCGGGAGGGTGTAGGTTTGTCAGCGATTAGTTCACTGCGAACCTTGACGCATATCGCTCCAGTGCATGTCGTAACCCTGCTCACGACATCGAACAAAATTTTGTCGTGATATCGCGAGTGATTCGGGTGCTTTGAATAACGACTTCGGCAATACGTTCAAACTCAAAAGCGAACTCAGGTAATTGGCTAGCGGCATTAAAAAAAGAGATCACGATGGGTAGGTCGCTGAGTACCTATTCCGATACTGATCGGTGCACTGGGTTCGCTACCCACGAGATGATGGGGTAGAAAGCCATCTTCAGGAAAACTCCAAAGCAAACGGTCGAGATATTCAGCTTGAGCCATATCCTCGGCGTAGATGAAAACCTTGCGTTTATGTTGCAGGGCCTTGTCACAGACCCTGCACATAAAACGCAATCGACTGTCATCATCTGCTTGGGGCAGAAGGTAAAAGTCTGCTCGTCGTGACATCAGTGATGATGATCTTCTTCGGTGTCTGAATCGACTAATTCGGCCTGATCTATCAGATATTGGCACAGTAATGAAACACAGCGTCCGGTGGCGCCTTTCTCTTTGCCACCACTGTTCCAGGCGGTTCCGGCAATATCCAGATGCGCCCAAGGATAGCTTTTAGTAAAGCGTGAGAGGAAGCAAGCCGCTGTAATGGTTCCAGCTGAACGTCCGCCAATATTCGCCATGTCAGCAAAGTTGGAGTCCAGCAGTTCTTGGTATTCATCCCATAAAGGCAATGGCCAAGCGCGATCAGACGCATAATCACCGGCTTTTAGAAGTGATTCAGCCAAAGTTTCGTTATTGGAAAGTAAGCCGCTGGCATGATGACCCAGAGCGATAATGCACGCGCCAGTTAAGGTGGCCACATCGATAACACTAGCAGGCTTGAAACGTTCTACATAAGTTAAGGCATCACACAGCACCAGTCTTCCTTCGGCATCGGTGTTCAAAATTTCAACCGTTTGGCCTGACATGGTGGTCACGACATCGCCCGGCTTAGTGGCTTGGCTGCCAGGCATATTTTCGGCAGCAGCGACCACTGCAGTCACATTGATTGGAAGTTGCATTTCGGCAACGGATTCGATGGTGCCGATCACGCTGGCTGCACCACACATGTCAAACTTCATTTCGTCCATCGCTGCACCTGGCTTGAGGCTGATGCCGCCAGTATCAAAAGTGATTCCCTTGCCGACGAGTACGTGAGGCGCTTCATCTTTTTTACCACCACGATATTCAATGATGATCAATTTGGAGGGTTGGGCACTTCCTCGACCTACAGAGAGTAGGCTGTGCATGCCCAGTTTTTCCATCTTCTCTTCATCGAGTACTTTGACTTTTAAGCTTTCGAACTCTGCTGCCAAGGCTTTTGCTTTGTCAGCGAGGTAGGTGGGCGTGCAGATGTTACCGGGTAGGTTGCCAGTTCTCTTGCTGCATTGATACCGTTGGCGATAGCTACACCATCAAGCAGTGCACTTTCACCGAGTTCAACTTCCTCATCATTCAGCAGAATGACATATTGCTCAAGCGCTAGTGGATCAGCCTTTTTGCTTTTGGTGGTATCGTACTGATAGAAATCTGCAGAGGTCCACTCGGCCAGTAAACGTGTTTGGCGATAAGGATCAGCTTGCTCACTGGCTAGACCATCGAGTGCAATTGCAACGCTTTTGAGTTTCAGCTTACCGATGGTTTGATTAATGCCTTTGATCAATTTGCGATAGTGACGATCTTTGCGCTCTTCTTTTTTGCCGAGACCCACAACTAACAAGCGAGGGCTGTTCAATCCGGAAAGGTTGCGAAGTAGATGTTGATCGCCAGCGGCACCGCTAAAGTCACCTGAATCGATCAGTGCTTGAATCGCACCTTGAGTCAGCGCGTTAATTTTTTTCTGCAGTCGGGCTTAGTTTTCCATCTGCTTCGACACCGACAACTAAACATTGGGTGGAAACTTTTTCCGCTGCATCACTGAGAATTTCAAAAAACATGATCACTCCAAAGAAGACATTCAATAGCGATTAGGTAATAATGACACTATAAACTATTTTCATCCTTCGAAACCATGTTGGTGACTAGGATTCTGCGTTGATTATATTTCGTTATATTACTCGTGAAGTGCTTATAAGCACCTTGGCAGTCACTGCGGTACTGATGTTAATCATTACCAGTGCGCGACTGATAAAGTATTTGTCCGATGCGGCAGCCGGAAAGTTAGAGGCGGGTGCTGTGTTGCTTGTGTTACTTTTCCGCATGCCCGGTTTCCTAGAATTACTCCTTCCGTTAGGTTTGTTCTTGGGTATATTGCTGGCTTATGGACGCTTGTGCCTAGACAGTGAAATGGCTGTCCTCAGAGCAACAGGCTTTAGTGATCATCGTCTTTTAGCCTATGCTTATGGTCCTACCGCAGTTGTTGCTGTTTTAGTGTTTATTCTTAGTGTTTGGTTAACCCCTCTAGGTCTGCAAAAAGCAGAGCAGTTGTTAGCTGCACAAGATGCTCGAAGTGAGCTGGAGCTAGTGACACCGGGGCGTTTTTTTGTCCCAGTCATCGGGTCAAGTGACCTATGCTGAGGCGGTTGATGGTGATCAACTTAAGCAGGTTTTTCTTTCCCGAAGAGGTGAAGATGGACGACCCAATATCTTAATCGCGCAAGCGGCGGAGCGTCGTTTATTCCCTGAAGCACAGCAGCGCTTCCTCGTGTTATTGAACGGTTATCGATACGATGGTCGTCCAGGGGAGGCGGAAGTGACACGTATTCGTTACTCCGAATATGGTGTGCAACTTGATGAGCCTGAGTTGGCTGCGGAGATTCGAGAAGTTGATGCTAAACCTACAGCGATGCTATTAGCATCTTCTAACGTAAGAGATAGAGCGGCACTTCATTGGCGAATATCATTGCCTGTGTTAGCCCTAGTGGTGGCGTTGCTGGCGGTGCCCTTGAGTTATACCAACCCAAGACAAGGTCGTTTTGCTAAATTGATCCCGTCGATATTGCTTTACCTGGTTTATATGGCCTTTTTAACAACAGCAAGGTCAAATGTAGAATCCGGAGACTCTCCGTTTCTGTTATGGGGTGTGCACCTCTTGTTTGTCGGAGTTGCACTGAATCTCATATATCTTAGCCCTTATTGGCGCCGTGGCTTTGGGTATTTACTCTCGCGCTGGCGCCATCTGTTTAGTAAGGCAGTCGCATGACCGTTCTAGAGCGATATATATTCCGACAGGTCTTACAGTCTGTATTAGTGGTGTTGCTGGTCATTCTGGGGTTGGATGTTTTGATCGCGTTTCTTGATCAGATGAGCAACCTGAATGATCACTACACTTTATCGGGAGCGGTTCATTATGTGACTTGGACCATGCCTCGTCGTTTATACGAATATATTGCCTTAGGTACCTTAGTTGGAGTGATGATCGGCTTAGGTATGATGGCATCACAGAGTGAGCTGACTGTGATGCGTGCTGCTGGGGTTTCTACTGCTCGCATTCTGTTTATTGTTTTTAAGCCAGTCATGTTAATGGCTGTGTTTGGTTTAGTGCTTGGCCAGTTTATTGCTCCAGTGACTGAACAAAGAGCGCAAAGTGTTCGAGCCGTGGCGATGGCTGGTGGGGGAACTTACTCTGTCAGCGGAGTATGGCATAAGGAAGGTAATACCTTCATCTTTATTAACGCCGTGGAGAGCGGTGAAAAAATTCATGGGGTGACTCGTTACGAATTCAGTGATGATTTACAACTACGTCGAAGCAGTTTTGCAAGAGTTGGTGAATACCAAGACGGTGCTTGGGTTCTTCAGAGGGTTACAGAAACGCGTATTTTCGATGAACATACGGAAACTGAACAGCGTAGCGAAGAGCGTTGGCAAAGTGGATTAACCCCGGAGTTACTTTCGATTGTGGTTGTTGAACCTGTTGATCTGTCTATAACGGGTTTATGGGACTATGCAACTTACCTGCAACAGCAAGGTGTCAGTGCTGATGTGTATTTGCAGGCTTTTTGGGCAAAGCTGTTGCAGCCCTTGTCGATAGCGGCGTTAGTGTTGGTGGGGATCTCTTTTGTGTTTGGTCCACTACGTAGTGTACCTATCGGACAAAGAATCGTGACCGGCGTTATTCTGGGTCTTGTTTTTAAGTTTGCCCAAGATCTGTTAGGGCCAGCCAGTAGTGTCTACGGCTTCCCCCCTCTGCTGGCAACTCTAGTTCCAATTCTTATCTGCGCGCTAGGTGGTGTTTACCTTCTCAAGAAAGCGGGTTAGTCATCCACCCGCTTTACTTTAGGCAGTTGTACCACACACGATTCTGAGAACTTATCGTGCCAAGCCAGCTTTTCATCACTGAATAATACCCAGATATAGCCAAGCCCTAGTGGAATCCAAGAGAGGATGGAGAGCATAAAACGTAACAGAGAACGGCTCCAACTTAATCGGTAGCCATCTAAAGTTTGCACGCGTATCCGCCAGGCTTGCATGCCAAGTGTTTGTCCGTTTCGTGTCCAGAAGAAACCAAAAAACAAAAAAGTGATGACAAATAGAGCCGTTTTGAATAATGGACCCTCGACAGCTTCTCCATCATTGAGTGCTACTGCAGCAAACCCGGTAATCATCCATATGGCTACAATCAACATAAAATCATAAAACATTGCTAGCACGCGTTTGCCCAAAGAGGCCGGTCGGGTGTCAGGATAGTCATCACGAAAAGCACGCTTCATCTGAGATTACCTAAGGATAAGTTATCGAAGAGAGGATTGTAGGAATGACACCTCTCAAGGATCAATTGAGAGGTGTACGGATTACGATTATTGCACGTAACGTTCTTTGTAGCGTTCGGCTAACTGCTTGGCTGTTTCAACCTCTTCCGCGGTTAACTTTAGTAACAGTCTATCCGCAATAGGACGTGCTGTTTGATCACCCAGTTCTGCAGCGTTCTTTAACCAAGCGTAAGCGATGATGTCACTATTGTGGCTATCATCTTGACCGTGGTCAGTCGCATAGAGTGTGCCCAAGAAAAAGAGCGACTTGGTATAGCCGCGTTCAGCCGCTTTGCGATACCACTCTTCAGCTGTGGCATAGCTTTGCTCAACACCTGATCCAAAGTTGTAGCTTCGGCCTAGATTGTGCCAGGCAGAAACTTCACCTTGTTCAGCAGCGCGTTGAAACCACTGGTAAGCGGCTTCGACGTCTCGCTCAACACCTTGTCCGAACTCCAGCATTTCGCCAATACGGTTTTGTGCTTCTGCATTGCCTGCTTTAGCAATCGGCATTAAACGACTAAACTCCTGAGCAAAGGCTTTGTTCTGAAGTGCACGCAAGCTGGTGACGCTGTCTAAGTGGCCTTGGTTGGCGCCTAGGCGGTAGAGTCGAGCGGCTTCCTCTTCATCTTTTTCAACACCCAAACCTTGCTCGTACATCTGACCAAGAAGATTGCTAGCGTCCAGGTTTCCTTCCCTCGCAAGTGGGCGGAGCTGCTCAAGTGCAGCGGTATAATTTTGTGATTCAATTGCACTTCTTGCGTCCTGCAACGTATTTGCAGAAACCGCTCCCATTTGCAAAGTCAGGATGAGTCCTGCTGTTGCTAGGAATGTTGATTTTTTCATTCAAACTAACCTTCTGTTCATATCTGGGTTTTGACCTGAGTTAAACCCTCCCAAGGGAGTGATCAACTGCCTTTGAAGCAGCAAAGCTCTGACGAAAACGTGCAGAGAAAAAAGTTTTTATTAGTTAAGTTGAATAGTACCAAAAAAAAGGCTTCACAGCACTGTACAACTTTACGTGGTTGAAGATTAACTAGAGCTGATTTGTATCACAGTTAACATGAAAAAAAAGAATAATGACGTTACACTTAGAAATAATGTGGAAAGCCCAGCTGAAGAAGTGTGAGGAGAATGATATGTTTCAGGATATGACCAAACAGATGACCGATTCAATGGAGCCTTTTAAAGACTTCGTCAATATTCAAACACGTATGCTTGAAGATTTGACGCGTCACCAAATGGATTGCACAAAAGCGTGCTTAGAAGCAACCATGCAGCAAACAAAACAGCTGCAGCAGTGTAAAACGCCCGTCGATCTGATGGAGTTACAGCAAGCCTATGCTAAAGAGTTAGAGAAAACCCTGCGCTCCGCTAACGAGCAAAATATGAAATCGCTTAACGATGCGCGCTTGGCCATTGAAAAGCTTGCCAAAGAATCGATCGATAAAGCCACTGGAAAATAATCAGTATGGTGGAGTCTGACATTCAGATAGGTGTTTTTTACGCTAGCACGACGGGCAATACCGAGCAGATTGCTGAGAAGATAGAAGCTTTATTAGGCGGTGCTGCTCGTGGTCATGATATTTCCAAAGAGGGTTTTGTGGCGCTCAAGCAATATACCCACATGATCATGGGAATACCTACTTGGGACTTTGGTGAGTTGCAAGAAGACTGGTTAGCTCATTGGGACGAATTAATCGAACATTCATTTAGCGGTGTTAAAGTGGCGTTGTTCGGTTTAGGTGATCAGATAGGTTATGGTGAATGGTTTCAGGATGCCATGGGTCAGCTACATGATCAGCTGAAGTCTCAAGGTGCTATCTTGGTTGGCTACTGGCCAATTGAAGGGTATGACTTTGAAGCCTCTAAAGCGCTAACTGATGATGGTCGATACTTTGTCGGTCTTGCTTTAGATGAAGACGGACAGGCAGGCCTTACTGACGAAAGGCTTGAAAAGTGGCTAAAAGATGTTTGCAATGCGTTTAAAGCTGCGTAGACTAAGAATGTTTAAATTAGTGAGCACTGATATTTTTTGAGTGTAACCTGTTAATAAGAAATAAGGACAGAACCATGAAGAAACTTGCACTTACCTGCTTAACGGCTTCACTGTTGTTTGGAGCTGGTGTTGCTGTAGCTGATGCAGATGCTTCGATCGAGTATCGTCAGTCAGTTTTTAAAGTTGTCAAATGGCACATGGATTCACTAGGCGCGATGGCTCGTGGTGATGCTGAATTTAATGCTGATGCTGCACTTCATCACGCGCGTCAAGTTCACGCAATGAGTTTTATGGCTAAAGAGGGTTTTGGTGAAGGCACTCAGGGTGGTGATGCTAAGCCGGAAATTTGGGCTAACTGGGATCAGTTCTCTGGTGGTATGGAAAGATTTCAAGAGGTGAGTGGTGCCATGGTTGCAGCGGCTGAAGAAGGTTCACTTCAAGCACTGCGTCCAGCAGTCGGCCAAATGGGACAAACCTGTCGTACTTGCCACGATAATTTCCGCAACTAAGCAGTTCGAGTTCGCTTCATCCCCATACTGAAGCTGCAGATGCAGCTTCAGTTGTTTAATCTCTGCACAGAACATTCAATCCCATTCGCTAATCGGTTAGAATAGTGCTCCTTTTTTGACAGCCTTTTCCACAGCCGGAGTTTTAAGTTCTAACATGGAAATTAATCCAATACTTAACAGCCTTAAAGATTATGCTGAGCGTACCGCTACGCTTAAGCGTTACATGGATTACGACGGCAAACGTGAGCGTTTGGAAGAGGTAGAGCGCGAGCTTGAAAACCCTGATGTCTGGAATAATCCGGAAAATGCCCAGCAGCTTGGTCGAGAGCGCACCAGTTTAAGCAATACAGTCACCACCTTAGAAGATTTAACATCGGGTGTCGTCGATGCCCGTGAGCTTTTAGACTTGGCCGTTGAAGAAGACGACGAAGATACAGTCGCGGAAGTGGTTAAAGAGTTAGAGACTTTAAGGAAGCGACTGGAGGATTTAGAGTTCCGTCGCATGTTCTCCGGTGAGGCCGATGCGAACAATGCCTTCTTGGATATCCAATCCGGTTCCGGTGGTACAGAAGCGCAAGACTGGGCCAATATGATGCTGCGTATGTATCTGCGTTGGGGCGAGGATAAGGGCTTTAAAACCGAATTGATCGAAGTCTCTGACGGTGACGTGGCGGGTATTAAAAGTGCGACTATTCGCTTTGAAGGTGAGTATGCTTTTGGTTGGTTACGCACCGAAACCGGCGTGCATCGTTTAGTGCGTAAATCGCCTTTCGATTCCGGTGGTCGTCGTCATACCTCTTTCGCCTCCGTATTCGTTTCTCCTGAGATCGACGACAATATAGAAATCGAGATCAATCCGGCTGATTTGCGTGTCGATGTCTATCGAGCCTCGGGCGCGGGTGGTCAGCACGTTAACCGTACCGAATCTGCTGTGCGTATCACCCACGAACCCTCAGGTATCGTGGTGCAAAGTCAATCAGCGCGCTCCCAGCATCAAAACCGTGACGTGTGTATGAAACAGTTACGCTCCAAACTCTACGAGATGGAAATGCTCAAGCGTAATGCCGCTGCGCAAGAACTCGAAGACTCCAAGGCGGACATCGGCTGGGGTAGTCAAATACGTTCATACGTACTCGATGATCAGCGCATCAAAGATCTGCGCACGGGTGTGCAAACATCCAACTGTGATCGTGTACTTGACGGTGAATTAGATCAGTTTATCGTCGCTAGCTTGAAAGCCGGCCTCTAATTAATCGACAACCGACAAATTTAGGAAACAACTTCATGTCAGAAGTGAATCAACCCCAAGATGAAAACCGCCTTATTGCCGAGCGTCGAGAAAAACTTCGCCAATGGCGCGATGAAGGTAAAGCGTTTCCCAACACCTTTCGTCGTGATAGCTATGCGGCAGATATTCAGTCGGCACATGCAGACAAAACCAAAGAAGAGTTAGAAGCAGAGTGCAATCAGGTGAGTGTGGCCGGACGTGTCATGCTCAATCGGGGTGCTTTCATGGTGCTTCAAGACATGAGTGGTCGTATACAGTTATACGTCAACAAAGAAGCAAGAGCCTTCGCTAAATCTCTAGATTTGGGTGATATCATCGGTGTTCGTGGTGTGTTGCACAAATCCGGTAAGGGTGATCTCTATGTCGATATGGCGGAGTTTGAATTACTGACTAAAAATCTGCGTCCATTACCTGAAAAGCACAAAGGCTTGCAGGACACGGAGATGCGTTACCGTCAGCGCTATGTTGATTTGATCACCAATGAAACGTCTCGTCGTGTATTCGAAGTGCGCTCAAAAATCGTGTCGGGTATCCGTCAGTACCTATCGGCACGTCGTTTTATTGAAGCGGAAACACCGATGTTGCATGGTATCCCCGGTGGTGCCACGGCACGTCCCTTTGTGACCCATCATAATGCACTCGATCTGGATATGTATCTGCGTATTGCACCAGAGCTCTATTTGAAGCGTTTAGTGGTCGGCGGTTTTGAGCGCGTGTTCGAGATCAACCGTAACTTCCGTAACGAAGGTTTATCGACGCGTCATAATCCAGAGTTCACCATGATTGAGTTCTATCAGGCTTATGCCGATTACCATGACTTGATGGATTTGACTGAAGATATGTTGCGCACCTTGGCGAAAGATATTCTGGGTACTACAACCATCGTGAATACTGTTCGTAATGAAGAGGGCGAGGTGCTGGAAACGTTTGAGTATGACTTAAGCCAACCTTTCCGTCGTATCAGCGTGTTTGATTCTATTCTTCATTACAATCCTGATATCAAACCGGAAGCGCTGGCGGATGAGCATGCTGCACGTCAAATAGCTGAGCGTTTGCATATCGATGTGAAAGATAACTGGGGCTTAGGTCGTGTGCAAATGGAGATCTTTGATAAAACGGTTGAGCATCACCTAGATCAGCCAACCTTTATCACCGAGTATCCAACCGAAGTCAGTCCTTTGGCGCGATTGAATGACACTAATCCACATGTAACAGATCGCTTTGAGTTCTTCGTGGGTGGGCGTGAACTGGCCAACGGTTTTTCCGAGTTGAACGATCCGGAAGATCAAGCAGAGCGTTTCCGTGCTCAGGTTGAAGAGAAAGATGCCGGTGATGATGAAGCGATGCATTATGATGCCGATTACATCAACGCACTGGAATATGGTTTGCCACCAACTGCGGGTGAAGGTATCGGTATCGATCGTTTGGTGATGTTATTCACTGATTCGCCATCGATTCGTGATGTTATCCTTTTCCCGGCGATGCGCCCTCGTAGTCAGTCATAAGACGTTCAAGGCCGAGGTTTTTTGATTATGGCACTAGAAAACGCCCCCAGTTGGAAGCCGTTTCTCGATCCAGAGTTCGAAAAACCTTACATGCAAACGCTAAAGCAATTCCTGAGAGAGGAGAAAGATCAACATAAGGTGATCTTTCCTCCCTCAGCGGATTGGTTTCATGCGCTTGAGGCAACACCTCTTGATCAGGTAAAGGTCGTGATTTTGGGACAAGACCCATATCATCAGCCGGGTCAAGCGCATGGCTTATGTTTCTCAGTGAAGCCCGGTGTTCGTATTCCACCTTCCTTGCAAAATATCTACAAAGAGCTATCCAGTGATCTAGGTATCACTCAGCCGAATCATGGCTTTTTAGATGCCTGGGCTGAACAGGGTGTGTTGCTGTTAAATGCTGTTCTGACCGTAGAGCAAAGCAATGCCAATGCTCATCAGGGTAAGGGTTGGGAAGGGTTTACGGATCGCATCGTGCAACTGGTGAATGAGCAATGTGATCATGTGGTGTTTATGTTATGGGGCAGTTACGCGCAAAAGAAGGGTGCAGGTATCAATACCGACAAGCATCTGGTCTTGAAAGCGCCTCACCCATCACCCTTGTCGGCACATCGTGGCTTCTTGGGATGCCGACATTTCAGTCAGGCAAACACTTGGTTAGTGAAACAAGGAAAGGCGCCCATTGAATGGCAACTAGCGCCCTTAACTGACTGATCAGTGTTTAACGTTTGCTCTCAAATAACTTGGGATCCAGCGTGTAGGGTAGATCTAATACTTGGATCGGCTCATGATTGCCAAGCCATAAGCCGCCTTGTTCGGCGCGCTCTTTCAGAATCACCGCAAGCATCTCATAGTGATCTAAGATCTCTGTCTTCGCCGCAAGCACAACCTGCCCAACACCCTCTTTATCATCACAGTGAATTAAGCTGCCGGGTAGGGGTGCCTCTGCGAGTTTGGCACTGATCCGATACATAGGGCGTTTGAGAACGCCTCGATGTTGCAATCGCGTAATAATTTCTTGACCGGTATAGCAACCTTTACGGAAATTGATGCCTTCAAATACCTGAAGATTGGTCATCTGAGGAATAAACGCCTCGGAGGTTTCGGGACGAAGATCAGCAATGCCGTCGCGTATCTCAGCCAAGATCCACTGCTCTGAGGGGATTAATGTTCCCTGTGAGTTGAGTTTATTCAACATGGGCGTTAGCTCGCTTGGTTTGATCCAAAGCTCAAAACGATCATTTCGAACACAGGTGAGTATCCAAGAGTCCCCGGTTAGACTGTGCGACGCTTGGGTGGGTATCGCTTTAGATTCAACACCCAGTATCTCAGCAAGACAATTCACTGCCTTCTCACCTTGAATACCCAAGCCATAAAGATCATCGGCTAGCATCGCACTTGGCTTTTGAGAAAATGATATATTTTTTCAATTGTGCAAGTGCTTTATCGGCCAATGAGTGGTGTGTTCTTAACCAAAAGCACTCATCATTAAAAGCCATCACTCGAAAGAGCGAAATCATGTGGCCTTTGATGTTGCAATGTGAACCCAGTCGGCTACCTTCCTTGACCACGTCTCGAAGATCACAGCTCAACTGACCCTGCAGAAAGCTCAGCGCATCCTTTCCTTCCACCTTAATAATCTGTTGGTGGATGAGTGGGGTAAAGCCTATAGCTGAAGACTCCTCTGCATAAGGGCCTGAAAGGTCTACTTCAGTCATCTTGAAATAGGGTGGAATATCGAGCGCTTGCCAAACTTCTTGACTCATTTTCCTATCCTAAGCTACAACAAAAGTTATACAGAATGGGTGTTTAACGATGCCAGTGGGCGACCTAATTGAACAGGGCTGCTAGCACTCAGTTGTTCATGCCAGTTGACCGCGTGTTCACCGAAAAGCAGGATCACCGTTGAACCCAGTTTAAAGCGCCCCATCTCTTCGCCACGGGCTAAGGTCAATTGATCATTATAGTGTTTACCGAGTACCTGTGGGCGTTTCATAGGCGGAGCAACTTGCCCTTCCCAAACCACTTCAATACCCGCCACAATCATGGCTCCGACTAGAACCATGGCCATTGGGCCAATTTCAGTATCGAAGATGGCGACAAGTCTTTCATTTCGGGCAAACAACTGGTCTACGCCTTCTGCTGTCACTTGGTTCACTGACCAGAGTTCACCGGGAATATAGACCGTCTCACGCAAGACGCCACTGATGGGCATGTGAACACGATGATAATCTCTGGGTGAGAGGTAAATTGTTGCAAATTCCCCATTAATGAAAGGCGCCGCGCGATCGAGATCACCCCCCAATAAGTTGGTCAGACTGTAACTACGACCTTTGGCCTGAAAGATACGGCCCTGCTCTATCTTGCCGAGCTGGCTGATCGCTCCGTCAGCCGGAGATACCAGTACGTCTGGATCTTGATCAATAGGGCGTGCTTCGGCCTTGAGTTCACGGGTGAAAAAAGCGTTAAAGCTGGCATATGCAAAAGGGTTTTCCTCTTTCGCTTCACTCATGTTGATCTGGTATTGACGGTGAAACCAGCCGATAAATCGATTTTTGATCCAGGGCGTTTCACAATCAGCAAGTTTGCCCACCCATCTTGAGAGTAGATGTTGAGGAACAAGCTGTTGAAATAATATAAAAAGTTTATTTTTCACTGTTTATCCTGTGGTAAGTTTTTTTAAGGCTTGATTGGCGCTTGTGCATAACACTTTAAAGCCTTCAGCCAAAAAGTGATTCAAAGGTAAGGCATCGTGCCCGTGATCGGCGTAAATGATCACTATAGCGCCCTTAGGTCAAAAAGAGACATCATCAGCCAGTCATTCACCGGCATGACACGCTCAAATTGACTGGGTATCAATGGCATAAGGCGTTTGACTATTTTCACTCGAAAACCACACAAAGGTTGGCTTAGCGAGTGCCCGTTTAAATAGACTCGGAATTTTGAGATCTTGTTGATAGCTTTTTAAGGCAGCATCTGGATTAAATCCTGAACTGAGTAAGGGTATTAGTCGCTGCTCTTTTTGAACGACTTGGAAAATAATCACCCGTTGGATACCGAGCCCTTCAGCAAGACCTCGGTGGAGCTGCTTGATAATATGTCCTGCTTTAACGAAATGGGTTTTATCACTGTTCCCGAGTGCCTGCAATTCGGCGTAGATTGACTCGAATAAAGGTTTATCGAGATAGGAATCAGGAATAGCTGTTGTTTTCTGGGGGTTCTGAGCTGTCTGCCGAGCCTTCTTAATGGCGGCATTTGCCTCAGAAGAAGTGTTTGCAGGGCGGGTTACCTCTTGTGTGACCACAGGCACTTTAGCATCGAGTTGCTCCCGTTCCTTGTCTGATAGCATTCCTAAAAACGTCTGGCTCTTACTCGGTAATAACAGCATTTCACTGGCCGGTGAAAGAACGCCAGGTTGAGCATATTCACGCGCTGACTCGGCACACAAACGATGCAGATGAGCTAGGGTTGAATCCTTTTCCATCCCGAGATAATCACTGATAATTTCGTAAAGCCGTTTGGCTTTTTGAGTGTTCCAACCTCTGGTAGCCGTCAGAGCCAACCAGTTAGACAGTTTGACCGGGAAGTAGGGTTGCTGGAAAAAATGGTTAATTTCCCTTAAGTCATCTCCCTCTAATCTGGGATCACCCATCGCTTTCATATGCAGTTTTGCGAGCAGGTCGGAGGAGGGGGAGGTGTCGTGACTCAAGGCGGTTACAGTCAATTCGGGTAAATTAAGTTTTTTTAGCCCAGTGGTGTCCGACAGCTTGTAGCGTGCAGCCAAAAACGTCGAACTCTGCCAAGGCAACATCAACACCCTCCTGAAGGACTTTTCGTTGATAAGCCTCCTTGTGAAGAGGAGCGTAAAGCCAAGCCAGCCAGTGAATCGAGCCATAGAGTAGAGCCGCTAGTTTTATCTCTTCCACCTGAGGGAGGTGTTTCAGTCGTGCAAACTCTGCTGCTTGTGTGGCGGCATGATGGCTATCAGCTACAGCCCGCATAAACATGGTGTGTATGGTACTTGAGGGATTGAGTTTAAAGGGGTCTAAACTCTTCAATAGCTTTTGAATTCGATCAAATCCAAGCGTTTGTACAGCGTGATCAATGCTAGCTACTTTGGCTGACTTCGTGGCTAGAAGAGCTTGAGCATCACGGGTTACTTGAAGCACCATCAAAGGGTCGAGTTTGATAATCGGCGCTAAACTTAATAGGTTGCTTTTGGGCGAATCGAGCTCTTTTCGTAAACGTACAAGGGTACTGGCTCTGACAGGAATCGGTTTATCCTTAAAAAAGTCTAGCCATTCCTCAATGCTTTTGGGTGATAACGATTTTGGTGACATCTGCATACTCGACTGGCCAGAGATACAATCAGTTTACAGCGTTTCGTTCATGGAGTTAATAATCATTCGATAGCTACGGAACCGCTGTTCGGTAATTTCTCCATCTTCAACTGCCTTTAAAAGCGCACAACCAGGCTCATGTTGATGCTGGCAATCTCTAAAGCGACAGTGACCTATGAAAGGTCTGAATTCGACAAAACCCTCGAGTACCTCTGCTTCATCCATGTGCCACATGCCAAACTCGCGAATCCCTGGTGAGTCGATCAAGTCACCTCCATCAGGCATATGGAAAAGGCGTGCGGTAGTTGTTGTGTGGCGTCCTTTGCCGCTTTGTTCAGATAGTTCACCCACTTTTAAGTCGATGCCCGGCAATAGCGCATTTATCAAAGAGGATTTGCCAACCCCTGATTGACCGACAAAGACACTCACTCGATCATTGAGTTGTTCTTTTAAGGCTCTCAGTGATTCTTCACGTCCTGCTGAAGTATGAATAATGCGATAGCCTATCTGCTGATAAATTTCCATCATCGGCATCAGCCATTGAGCATTTTCTTCATTAATTAAATCTGTTTTGTTTAGCAGTAAAATGGGCTCTATTTCTGAACGTTCACAGGCAATGAGGTAACGGTCAATCAGGTTTGGGTGAGCCCTCGGTTCAGGTGCAAGGGTAATGATAATTTGATCAATGTTCGCCGCCACCGGTTTGAGTTCGCCATAATTGTTGGGGCGTTGTAGTTGGCTTTTACGCGGTTGAACAGCGACCACAACTCCGCCATCGGGTGAGCGACACCAAATAACCTCATCACCCGTGACCAGTTGTCCCAGATGGGTACGTAAATGACAGCGCACGATTTCACCAGCATGTGAACCCGTTAAAACTTCGATATCAACCTGTTTGCCATAGTGAGAAATGATCAATCCAGGCTGTTCAGGTCCTAATTCACCACCGGACAATTGCTTCTCTATTTGAGAATCACGGCGTTGAGCGCGATTTGCCCGCTCTTCCTGAATTTTATCGATACGCCAAGCTTGTCGGCGGGTCACCTTGCGTTTGCTCATGGGTAAAGTGGTTTTCCTGATCTAATGAATGCGATGCTGAATGGACTTCGTTCTTGAGTGTCAATAAGGTACTCTATAGCGCAGAATTAATACAGTCAGACGATGTAACGTCAACTCAGGAGAAAGATGCATGCCCCGTGAAACTAGCCTGCTATGGATTGACTTGGAAATGACAGGTCTTGATCCGGAAAAAGATCGCATCATTGAAATGGCAGCTATCGTAACGGATGTCGATTTAAATTTAATCGCGGAAAGTCATGTGATCACTGTGCATCAGCCTGATAGTCTGTTGGCGCAGATGGATGAATGGTGTACTCGTCAGCATGGTCAGTCAGGGCTGACAGCGAGAGTCAGAGAAAGTAAGACAACTGAGGCTGAAGCTCAGCAGCAGATGTTAGCTTTCTTGAGACAGCATACGGATAAGGGTGTATCGCCAATGTGTGGCAACAGCATCGGTCAGGATCGTCGCTTTTTGGTCAAATATATGCCTGAGCTTGAAGCTCACTTTCATTATCGCAATATTGATGTCAGCACCATTAAAGAGTTAGCCAAGCGTTGGAAGCCATCTATTATGGATGGCTTTAAGAAAAAAGGTGCTCATCTGGCTCTAGATGATATACGCGAGTCTATTGAGGAGTTGCGTTACTATCGTCGCAACCTGTTCCGTTTGTAAGCTGATCAAGTGCCCATCGAATATGCTCAGCCAATAGGGTTGAGCAGTCTTGGTCGCTGAGCCGTTGTTCTAAGGCGGCGATAATCTGTTCACCGCCCGTGCTGTTGCCCAAGGCAACGGCTAGGTTCCTTTGCCAGCCTTCATAGCCTGTTCGTCGGATAGCCGATCCTTCAGTGTTTTTTAAAAAAGTCGCTTCATCCCATGTAAAGAGCGTCAACAGGTCGATGTCATCCAGCTGATGACGTGGCTTGAAATCATCTTCTGTACTGGATTGAGCAAAACGGTTCCAAGGGCAAAAAAGCTGGCAGTCATCGCAACCGAATACACGGTTTCCCATGGGTTTTCTCAGTGACTCGGGGATTGAGCCCTTGTGTTCGATGGTAAGATAGGAAATGCAGCGTCGCGCATCTAGCACGTAGGGTTTGGGGAAGGCTTGCGTAGGGCAGATATCTAAACAGGATGTGCATTTCCCGCAGTGGCTTTTCAGCTCTGGTGGGTCCAGCGGCAAGGGAAGATTAATGAATAGTTCTCCCAAGAAAAACCAAGATCCCGCTTCTCTTGTCAGGAGTAGTGTGTGTTTGCCTATCCAGCCAAGTCCAGCATTGCGAGCAATAGGGCGTTCAAGAACGGGAGCACTATCTACAAAAGGGCGGAATACTAGCGATTGCTGTAAATGTGATTGAATTTTTTCACCCAGCGCTTTGAGCCGCTTTCTCATCAATTTTGTGATAATCGCGTCCCAGCGTGTAACGGGCAATATACGCTTTATCAGGGTTTTCAAGAATGCTGAGTGTTTGAACGTCGGCAGGTAAATAGTCCATTCGAACGCTGATAATCCGTTGTGTATTGGGGTGAAGCTTTGCGGCATCTAAGCGTTTCTCTTGATGTTCCCCCAGCCATTGCATCTCACCCTGCATCCCTTCACTCAACCAGCTTTGTAGGTGCTCCGCTTCTGAAGAAAGGTCGGTGCCTGTGATGCCGCAATGAGCAAAACCAAGTTCAAGTGCCCAGGCTTTTATCTGCTTAGCGAGTTGTTCCATCTCAATAGTGTCTTGAAGTGGATGATTTTGCTTGCTCTGTTCGTTACGCATGACAGAATAGATATCAAAGGTTAAGGAGATATTAGCATGATGAGTCGAACCACACTGCCAGCCACAGTATACACGGCCGAGCAGACACGTGCTTTAGATCATTTGGCAACGCAAGCGTTTGCTATCCCTGGATTTCGTCTGATGCAGCGAGCGGGCCATGCACTCTTTGCGCTGATTCAGCGTCGATGGCCTGAGAGTCGATCTATCACACTGTTATGTGGATCTGGCAATAATGGTGGAGATGGTTTCATCGTGGCTGGCTTGGCTCAGCAGCAGGGTATTCAAGTTCAGGTGTTGACCTTTGGCCACCACCCCTTTGAAGAACAATTGGCGGGAGAGGCGCTAGACGCGTTTCGTTGGGCTGAAAGTTTAGGTGTGCAGTGGCAAGCATGGCAGCCCTATATTGAATTCCAGGGTGACTTGATTGTAGATGCAATACTGGGCACAGGGCTTAAGGGGGATGTCAGAGGGAGTGTTCGAGAGGCTATCAGCAAGCTAAATCAGCAGAATAAACCGGTTGTTTCGGTCGATATCCCTTCTGGTTTGTGCAGCGATACCGGAACAGTGTTAGGTGTCTGTGTGCGGGCACAGGCGACGCTGACCTTTATCGGTGTTAAACAGGGACTGCTAACGCATCAGGGGGTAGATTACGTCGGTGAACTCTACTTTGATAATTTACGTGTTCCTGATGAACTCTATGAGAGAGTGCCGGTCAGTGTGTTTCGAACGGAACATCAAGATCTGTTGGAGTTATTACCCGCGCGCCAACGCTCAGCTCATAAAGGAAATTTTGGTCATCTACTGGTTATTGGGGGGTGCCGAGGGGATGGGGGGTGCGGCCATTATGGCGGCACAGAGCGCTGCAAGAAGTGGTGCGGGCCTGACCTCGCTAGCAACGCGCCCGGAACATGTCTTGGCAGCCTTAACACGCCAGCCAGAGATTATGGCAAGGGGTGTTACTCAGAGTCACGCTTTGCAGCAGATGTTAGCCCGAGCTTCTGTGATAGTGGCAGGTCCAGGTTTAGGTGACTCATCCTGGAGTGATAGCGTCATGCAAGCTGTCCTCGAAAGCAGTTTGCCTCAGGTATTAGATGCGGATGCATTGCGTTACTTGGCTAAAAACCCAGTGTTGCATCCTAAACGAGTGATTACCCCGCATCCAAGAGAAGCGGCGGAACTCCTTGGCTGGGATGTGGCAGAAGTACAGCAAGATCGATTTGCGGCTGTGCGCGTATTACAGCAGCGTTATGGCGGTGTAGTGGTGCTTAAAAGGTGCTGGAACGCTGACTTTTTGATGGTGATGTCATTCATCTTTGTAGTGATGGTAATCCCGGTATGGCCAGTGGTGGAATGGGGGATGTGCTGGCAGGTATCATTAGCGGTCTAATGGCGCAGGGTCTTAAAGCGGTAGATGCTGCTAGAATCGGTGTTTTTGTGCATGCTCAGGCAGCTGATAGGTGTGCGATGACCTTAGGTGAACGAGGACTTCTAGCCTCAGACTTGATCGATCAATTACCCTTTATTTTGAATAACAAGCAGGAGTGAGTCGTTGAGTAACTGTGCATTTCTTGAAGATGATCAAGCGACTGTTGAATTTGGACGACTTTTTGCGGAAGCCGTCGGCAATGAGGGCGCTGTTGTTTTTCTGAAAGGAAATTTGGGTATGGGAAAAACAACCTTTTGTCGTGGCGTGATCTCTTATTGGGGTCATCAAGGTGCGGTTAAGAGTCCGACTTATACACTCGTTGAGCCCTACGAGTTTGACGATATAACGGTCTATCATTTTGATCTCTATCGATTAGGCGATCCAGAGGAACTGGAATTTCTCGGTATTCGTGATTACTTTGACCAGAATGCGCTCTGTTTAATCGAATGGCCCGAAAGGGGACAGGGTGTGTTACCTCTAGCGGATATCGAACTTTGTTTAAGTGAAAAAAATCGAGGAAGAGAAATAAAATGGTCAAAAAATACTCAAAAAGGGTGTATCATTGCCGATAGAATAGTAAGTAAATTGAATGGGTAAGCGCACATTGTGAAAGTAAATACTCGCACAATATTGATTTGGTTGATGTTGCTCATGTTTACCATGATGCCGGCCTTTGCTTTGGCGAATGTCGACGTGCAAGGTGTTCGTGCGTGGCTGGCGCCTGATAATACGCGTTTAGTATTTGATTTGAGTGCGCCAGTTGAACATCGATTGTTTAGACTGGAAGGGCCTGATCGTGTCGTGGTGGATGTTAGTAATGCCCGTTTGAAGACCGAATTTGAGCATTTGTCCCTTGGTGACAGTCCAGTGGCCAGTATTCGTCACAGTCACAGCAATGGTACGCTGCGTATTGTTCTGGACCTGAAATCGAATGTGAAACCCAATAGTTTTACCTTGCCGCCAAATGATCAATTTGGTCATCGCTTGGTGATCGACCTAGAAACCCTGCAAATACGCTGGCGACCGCAACACAGCCTGCTGCTAATCCATCGGCGTCATCACAGCCAGTTTCTAACTCATCAGATTCTAATGCCTCTGCAAACAGCACCACTAGTAGCTCGCCTGCGCCCACGCCTGTTGCAACAGCTTCACCCCCTGCCAATGGGCAAGGCAATCTCCGTGACATTATTATCGCTATCGATGCTGGACATGGTGGCGAAGACCCTGGTGCTATAGGCCCCAATGGTACACGCGAAAAAGACGTTGTACTTGCCATTGCGCGTGAGTTAAAACGACTGATAGATGCAGAGCAGGGTTACCGAGCTGTGTTGATTCGTGACGGCGATTACTTTGTAAGCTTGCGTAACCGTGTCCTTCGGGCCAGACAGGCGAATGCCGATCTATTTGTGTCGATTCATGCCGACGGTTGGAAATCACCCACGGCAAGAGGTGCCTCGGTTTGGGTGCTCTCCGAGCGAGGTGCGAGTAGTGAAATGGGTCGCTGGTTGGCGGATCGGGAAAATAGTGCGGACTTAATTGGGGGTGTCGGTAACGTCAGCCTTGAAGATAAAGACGCTGTGTTGGCGAGTGTGCTGTTGGACATGTCGATGACCGCCAGTCGCACAGGCAGTCGTGAAGTGGCTCATATTATTCACAGTAATATTGGTCAGTTTGCGCGTATGCACAAACCTAATGTGGAAATGGCTAACTTCGCGGTCTTGCGTTCACCTGATGTACCTCATTCTGATCGAAACGGGTTTTATTACTAACCCGCAGGAAGAGGCTCAGCTCAGAACGGCTGCCTATCAGCAAAGAATGGCTCGCGCGATCATGCAGGGTATCAAAGATTATTTCTGGCAAAAACCACCTGATATGACCTGGGTAGCATGGCGTAAAAGCCAAGGGGGTGCGCTTGCTGGCGGTGATAGAACACATCGAGTACAACCCGGTGATACCCTATCGGTGATTGCGGTTAGAAATGGTGTTTCGGTATCGGCATTGAGAGCCGCTAATCAAATTAACGGTGATCAGATTCGTGTGGGTCAGGTCTTAAGGATTCCTGCGGGCTAATGCAAAGGCAATTAAATCATCCTACGTCATCCATACGTTTACTTTCCCCACAACTGGCTAACCAGATAGCCGCGGGGGAAGTGGTAGAAAGACCTGCGTCAGTTGTCAAAGAATTGTTGGAAAACTGTTTAGATGCGGGTGCCAAGACCGTTTCGCTTGAGGTGGAGCAGGGGGGTGTTCGTCTCATCCGTATTCGAGATGATGGATCGGGTATTCCGAAAGAAGATTTATCCTTAGCCCTAAGTCGTCATGCCACCTCAAAAATTACCGCTCTAGAAGATCTTGAAGCGGTGATCAGTCTGGGTTTTCGCGGTGAAGCACTAGCCAGTATCAGTTCCGTGTCTCGGTTAACCTCACCTCAAGAACACAGGATCAACAGGAAGCTTGGTCGGTGGCGGTCGAAGGGCGCGATATGGAACCACGAATAACGCCTGCAGCTCATCCTTATGGCACCTCGGTTGAGGTTCGGGATCTTTTTTTTTAACACTCCGGCTCGACGAAAATTCTTACGCACAGAAAAAAACGGAATTTGGTCATCTTGAAGAGGTGGTGCGACGCTTAGCCTTGAGTCGTTTTGATGTCAGTTTCTCCCTAGGACACAACGGCAAACAACTCTATCAACTGAAGTCAGCTCAGTCCGAACTTGAAAAGGAAAGACGCTTATCTCTTTTGCTTGGACAGCCTTTTATCGAGCATGCTCTAGTGGTTGATATGCAAGCAGAAGCCTCTGGTTTACGTTTGTATGGTTGGATCACACAGCCTACGCATTCCAGAAGTCAGGCTGATCAACAATACTTTTTCGTCAATGGCCGAATTATTAAGGATAAAGTAGTCAGTCATGCGGTTCGTCAGGCTTATCAAGATGTACTGTATAATGGCCGACACCCTGCTTTCGTACTTTATTTGGAATTAGATCCGGCGCTGGTGGATGTCAATGTTCATCCCACGAAGCATGAAGTCCGCTTCCGAGAAAGTCGTTTAGTCCATGACTTTATATACCGTTCTTTGCACCGCGTGATTGCGCAAATGACACCTGCCAGTGTTCTCGAAGCCCCTTCGTCTTCGGTGCAACAGGCAGTGCCGTCACAGACGTTTGATCAAAGTCGATTTCACCTGCCACCTTCAGTGCCATCAGTGTCTTCAACTGCTGCAGTGCAGCGGCAAATTGAACACTATGGGCAGCTATACCCGCAGACCTCTTCCTTAGTAAATGAGTCTGCCTCAAGTGCACATTTTGCTGACTCCGCCCCAGTGGCTCAGTCTTCTGATGGTACACCGCCATTAGGTTTTGCGCTGGCACAGCTTCATGGTGTGTATATCTTGTCGCAAAGTGCTCAGGGATTGATTTTGGTAGACATGCATGCCGCGCATGAGCGAATCGTTTATGAGCGGATGAAACAGGCGCTTTCGGAGGATCGTTTGCGCAGTCAGCCACTATTGGTTCCTGTGAGTTTATCGGTGAGTCGCAAAGAGGCTGAGATGGCTGAGCATCATGCTCAGCTATTTGAGCGCTTAGGCTTCTTGCTCCAGCGCCTCAGTGATGAAAGTCTCGTGATTCGAGAGGTGCCGATCTACTTGGCAAAATCAGATGTGGCACAGTTAGTCCGTGATGTCATTGCCGATCTTGTTGAGATGGGATCAAGTCAGCGAATCGAAAATCACATTAATGAACTCTTAGGAACCATGGCTTGTCATGGAGCTGTTCGTGCTAATCGACAGTTAACCTTGACCGAAATGAACGCATTGTTACGTGACATGGCAGCAAACAGAACGGCAGTGGGCAATGCAATCATGGTCGACCTACTTGGATCAGTTTGACCCTATCAGAATTGGATAAGTTATTTCTTCGTGGACAGTAAATCAAAACCGCTCACCATTTGTTTAATGGGTCCAACTGCCTCCGGAAAAACGGACTTGGCGATGCAGCTTGCCGATCGATTGCCAGTTTCTTTAATCAGTGTGGATTCCGCTTTGATCTATCGTGGTATGAATATAGGTACAGCGAAACCAGATTCGAAAACGCTCAGTGCCTATCCTCATCATCTCGTGGATATTAAGGATGCGTCGGAGAGTTATTCGGCAGCTGAGTTTAGAGAAGACGTATTAAGGCTGATTCAAGAAGCACATCGAGCGCAAAGAATCCCTTTATTGGTTGGCGGTACGATGATGTATTTCAATGCCCTATTGAAGGGATTGGCAGCTCTGCCAGCATCTGATCCTGCTTTAAGGGTTCAGTTAGACCAACGTGTTAAAACTGAAGGTATTGAAGCGCTCCATGCTGATTTGTCTAAAGTAGATCCTGTGGCGGCTGCAAGGCTTCATCCCACGGATACACAGCGTGTTCAGCGTGCGTTAGAAGTTTTTTTTACTGACTGGTCGTTCCATGACATCGCATTGGGATCAGCAAGAGTCGATTAAGCTCTCCTTTGAGCCACTTTGTATCGGTTTAATGCCTGATGATAGAGCCGTCTTGCATCAGCGTATTGCTGAGCGTTTTCAGCTCATGTTAGACGAAGGCTTTGAAAAAGAGGTTGCAGATCTCTATCAGCGAGGTGATCTAAACGAAACGATGCCCTCGATTCGATGTGTAGGCTATCGTCAGATGTGGCACTACTTTAAAGGTGAGCTGACCTATCAGCAGATGAAAGATAAGTCGATAGTGGCAACACGCCAATTAGCTAAGCGACAGTACACTTGGTTACGAAGTTGGTCTGATTTGCACTGTTTATCGAACAATAAGCAGAATTACCTGCAAGATTGCTTGAAGTTAATCGAGGGTCGCGTTATATAATGATAGTGTTTTGTGCATTGCAGCTAATCGGTATATCCCTGGGTGGTTCTGATGAGCGGTAATGATCAAGAATTATAACTAAACGCAATATTATGACTGAATTTTTTCAGCCAAGGAGCTAATAATGTCAAAAGGGCAATCTTTACAAGACCCTTACCTGAATGTTTTACGCAAGGAACGAGTCCCCGTTTCAATTTTTTTGGTGAATGGAATCAAATTACAGGGTCAAATCGAGTCTTTCGATCAATTTGTAATACTGCTGAAGAATACAGTGAGCCAGATGGTCTATAAGCACGCTATTTCAACTGTCGTGCCTTCACGCCCCGTCAAACTGCCGCAGCCAGAAGACAAGCCTGAAGAGTGAGTAATCTGATTGTTTTTTGAGCGTCCTGAATCAGGCGAGCGCGCAATACTGGTCCATATCGATCTAGCCTCTGAAGCGGAAGCAGAAGACCCTAGAGAGTTAGAGGAACTGGCATTGTCAGCAGGTGCCGATCCTATCTGTTTTTTTATTGGGAAGCCGCTCTGATCCGAGTCCTCGATTTTTTTCTGGGTAAAAGGAAAAGTCGAGGAGTTGGCTGAGTTGGTTCGTATGCATGAAGCTGAGTTGGTTATTTTTAATCACTCTCTCAGTCCTGCTCAAGAAAGAAATATTGAGCGAGAAATCAAATGTCGAGTGTTGGATAGAACTGGTCTAATACTGGATATTTTTGCTCAGCGAGCCCGAACGCATGAAGGTAAGCTTCAGGTGGAGTTGGCTCAGCTCGAACATATGTCTACCCGTCTAATTCGTGGTTGGACACACCTTGAGCGTCAAAAAGGTGGTATAGGTCTTCGTGGTCCGGGTGAAACGCAGCTCGAGACGGATAGGCGTCTATTAACGAGCTCGGATCAAAGCGATTTTGAAGCGCCTTGATAAAGTACGTAAGCAGCGAGATCAAGGTCGTCGTGCGCGTGTTAGAGCAGAGATTCCGACGGTATCGCTTGTCGGCTATACCAACGCTGGCAAATCCACTTTGTTCAACAGTATCACGGCTGCCAATGTTTATGCTGCTGATCAACTTTTCGCGACGCTGGATCCAACGCTGAGAAAAGTTCAGCTACCGGATGCCGGCCCCATGATCTTGGCGGATACTGTCGGATTTATTCGACATCTTCCGCACAAGTTGGTTGAAGCGTTTAGAGCAACGTTACAGGAAACAGCTGAGGCTGATCTGTTACTCCATGTAATCGATGCCCATGACGAAGAAAGACAGGCTCATATAGAGCAAGTGAATGATGTTCTTCAAGAAATTGGTGCAGATGATCGCCCGACCTTATTAGTTTACAATAAGATAGATTTGCTTGATGATTTTTCGCCTCGAGTCGATAGGGATGAGGAGGGTGTTCCCGTCCGAGTTTGGTTATCTGCTCAGCAAAATCAAGGTGTGGATCTGTTGCTAGCGGCGGTGAATGAGCGTTTATCTGGCAGTATGTTTGAGGGTACGCTCGAGTTGTCACCTCAGGATGGTCAGTTTCGATCCATGCTTTATGCTCGTGAAGCGGTGCTTGATGAACGGATTGAAGAAGATGGACGTATCAATTTGAGAGTGCGTTTACAGCAAAAAGATTTTAGGCAGATGTTAAGTCGATTACAGATACCTGTGGAACGATATTTTCCAGATGTGGTCGATAACGATTAACGGTTGCATCTGAGTGCTGCGGTTCATAAAATTTTACCCTTTTAATTTGTCTTATAACGGAGAACACTATGGCCTGGAATGAGCCTGGCGGGAATGGCAAGAACCATGACCCCTGGAGTGGCGGCGGTGACAAAAATCCCGGCGGTGGAAATCGCAATAGCGGTGGTGGCGGTGGAAACAACAACCAAGGACCACCGGATCTGGATGAAGCGCTGCAAAAACTACAAGACCGGCTAAATGGTATTTTCGGTGGTAATAAGGGTGGTTCTGGCGGAGGTTCAGGAACCTCTGGTGGAAATCCAAGCCCTGGTGGAAGCTTTAAGCTAGTCGGTATCGTTGCACTGCTTGCGCTTGTCGTTTGGGCAGGTATGGGCTTCTATACGGTCGACCAACAGGAACGCGGTGTGGTGCTTAGGCTAGGCAAGTTCCATGGTGTCGTGAATCCGGGTCTGCAATGGAATCCGCCGTTGATTGATGAAGTGAATCTCGTCAATGTGACCCGTGTTCGTATCCATGATCACCGCGCACTGATGCTCACTGAAGATGAGAACATCGTTGATGTGGATATCAGTGTTCAGTACATTGCTGAAAACCCAGAGTTCTTTACGCTGCGTGTCAGAAGTCCAGAAGAAAGCTTAGCGCAAGCGGCTGAATCTGCCCTGCGTCAGGTGGTAGGTGGCTCTGATTTGAACTCTATCTTAACTGAAGGCCGTCAAATTATGGCTATATCAGTTCAAGAGCGTCTTCAGCGTCATATGGACACCTATGAAACAGGTATTCGTATTGCGGGTGTCAACGTCCGAAATGCACAAGCACCTTCGCAAGTTCAAGACGCATTTGATGATGTGATCAAGGCGCGTGAGGATGAGCAGCGTTCGATCAACGAAGCTCAGGCTTATGCTAACTCTGTCGTTCCAGAGGCGCGTGGTATTGCACAGCGTATGCTTGAAGAAGCAAGTGCTTACCGTGAAGAAGTGGTTGCTAGAGCTAACGGTGAAACTCAGCGTTTCTTAGCCCTCTTAGGTGAGTATCGTCAAGCACCAGAAGTGATGCGTGAGCGTCTCTACATCGACACTATGCAGGCTGTGATGACTAACAATCCAAAAGTGCTGATGGACCTTGAAAATGGTGGTAACAACGTCATGTTCCTGCCGCTAGATAAACTGATGGATCAGCAGCGTGGTAGTGGTTCAGCAACGCGAAGTGCATCTAGCAGTGCTGATTTGAACATTCGTCAGTTGAATGACCAGATGGCAGATCAGGCGCGTAATCGACAAGCCGGCAACCTGAGGGAGGGTCGATAATATGAAATCCAATTCAGTTTTTGTGCTGGTTGTAGCGCTGATCGCTGTGTGGTTGGTTTCTGAATCTGTTTACATTGTTAAAGAGACAGAGCGTGCTGTTAAATTGCGCTTTGGTGAAATTGTTCAGCCTGATATCCCACCAGGTCTGCACTTCAAGATTCCATTCGTGAATACGGTGAAGAAGTTTGAAGCGCGTTTAGTGACACTGGATTCGCGTCCACAGTCTTTCTTGACTTTAGAAGCGAAGCGTTTGATCGTAGATTCATTTATCAAGTGGCGTATTAAGGATGTAGAGCGATACTACACCGCGACTTCAGGTGATGAAAATCGTGCCAACAGTCTGTTATCCAGTCGTATCGAAACCAACCTGCGTAACCAGTTTGGTGAGCGCACCCTGAACCAAGTCGTCTCTGGTGAGCGTGAAGATCTTATGGATGAAGTGAATCGTGCACTGAGTTCAGTAGCAGAGCGCGAACTGGGAATCGAGATCCTTGATATTCGTATCAAGCGTATCGATCTGCCTACCGAAGTTTCGGCATCGGTTTATGATCGTATGCGTTCTGAGCGTTTAAGACTGGCGCGCGAGTTGCGAGCTCGTGGTCTCGAGTTGGCTGAAGGTATTCGTGCAGATGCAGATCGTCAACGCACTGTTATCACAGCTAACGCCTTCAGTGCAGCTGAGATTATCCGAGGTGAAGGTGATGCTGAAGCGGCGGCAATCTTTGCCAATGCATTTAACCAAGACAAAGAGTTTTATGCCTTTGTTCGTAGCTTAAATGCTTATCGCGAATCCTTCAGTGGTGGCGGTGATATTCTGGTACTGGAACCGAACAGCGAGTTCTTCCGCTTCTTCCAGGGACCTGCAAGTCGATAGCGTAAGATAGTCCATAAATCGGGTGCCTTTGGCGCCCCGATTCTATGTTAGAATATCTCAACCGGGTCATTGCCCGGTTTTTTTTATGTACAGGATGTACGGTATGCCGCGAGCGCATGGATGCGCAGGAGCGGCGATGTACAGGATGTGCTGCAGCCGCGAGACAATCGTTAGCGTTAATACAGTATTGGAATGACACGAGGAATAATGCATGGCATTGGCAGATAGATGGTTACTGCCTGAAGGCATCAAAGAGTTGTTGCCGCCACAAGCGAGACAAGCAGAGTTAATGCGAAGACGCTTGTTAGATCTATTCAATACCTGGGGTTATGATCTGGTGATGCCACCTTTGGTTGAGCATCTAGAGTCACTGTTAACCGGAACCGGTAGAGATCTTGATCTCAATACATTCAAAGTTACCGATAGTTTGAGTGGTCATGCGCTGGGTATTCGTGCTGACATCACTCCTCAGGTTGCCCGTATCGATGCGCATCGTCTTCGTACCGAAGGGGTGAGCCGCTTATGCTATTGTGGCTCGATAGTCCATACTCAGCCCTCACATATGCTGGCCAGTCGCAACCCGCTTCAAGCCGGTGCCGAACTTTATGGTCATGCGGGCATAGATAGTGACTTCGAAGTCATTGCATTGATGTTAGAAACTTTGCACGCAGCCGGTTTACAGCAAGCGATTACGCTAGATCTTGGTCATGTAGGTCCTTTTAGAGCCTTAGTTAAAGAAGCCCAGCTTACACAGGCACAAAAAGATCAATTTATTGAGTTGTTGCAGCGTAAAGCGATGCCTGAAATTGATTTGTTTGTGACTCAACTAAATGTCAGTGATGCGTTGCGACAGCAATTGCTTATGCTACCAAAACTCCACGGTACGCTAAGTGTGTTGGATAAAGCGATGAACTGCCTAACTCAGTCAGCCGCTCATCAGGCCGTTGAATACCTCCAGCAACTCGCACAGCGCGTGCAGCAGTACTATCCTAATGTTCGTTGTTATGTCGATTTGGCAGAGCTTCGCGGTTATCATTACCATACGGGTGTTGTTTTTGCGGCCTATACCCCAAGCTTTGGACAAGCGCTTGCGAAGGGTGGTCGTTACGATGAGATAGGACAGGATTTCGGCAGGGCACGACCTGCCACAGGTTTTAGTACCGATTTGAGCACCCTGATAGACCTATCTGGTGTGGTAGCTCGATCAGAAACTGCAGTGTTGGCCCCTGCCAATATGCTCGATGACTCGTTACAGATGACTGTGCGGGAATTGCGATCTCAGGGGGTGCGTGTGATTTATGCGTTGGATGATTCTACTCTTCCAAGCAACTGTGATCGCATTCTCGAAAAGCAGGGTGATGAGTGGCGAGTAAAGCCGCTGTAATTTTAACTTTAAATGAGTACATGAGACAGCAATGGGTAAAAACGTCGTTGTTCTAGGCACCCAATGGGGTGACGAAGGAAAAGGTAAGATCGTCGATCTTTTAACTGAAAAAATCGCCGCTGTTGTTCGCTTTCAGGGTGGACATAATGCCGGGCACACATTGGTTATCGATGGTAAAAAAACAGTTCTTCACCTGATTCCTTCAGGCATCCTAAGAGAAAACGTTCTCTGCTTGATCGGTAACGGTGTGGTGTTATCGCCAGAGGCCTTACTGAAAGAGATTGCTGGGCTCGAAGCAACCGGAATTCCTGTCAGCAAGCGTTTTAAGATTAGCCCCTGCCTGTCCGCTGATTTTGCCATCACACGTGGCACTGGATCAGGCGCGAGAATTAGCCAGAGGCGAATCTAAAATTGGTACCACGGGTCGTGGTATTGGACCTGCCTACGAAGATAAGGTGGCGCGTCGTGGTCTGCGTTTAGGTGATATTCGCGACCCAGAAGGGTTTGCTGTCAAACTCAAAGAAGTGTTGCGCTATCACAATTTCATGCTAGAAAACTATTATGGTGTTGAGCCAGTGAGCTTTGATGCTGTATTGGCTGAATGCATGTCCATGGCTGAAAAGTTACTGCCGATGATTGCTGATGTTACCGCTATTCTGCATGATCTTCGTCGTCAAGGCGCGAGCATTATGTTTGAGGGTGCGCAGGGCTCGCTTCTGGATATCGATCACGGAACCTATCCTTACGTGACCTCTTCCAATACGACTGCTGGTGGAACCTCAACAGGAAGTGGTTTTGGTCCTCTTTATCTTGATTACATTCTAGGTATCACTAAGGCTTACACTACCCGTGTAGGCGGCGGTCCTTTCCCGACTGAGCTTTCCTGCGATATTGGTAAGCGTTTGGCTGAAAAAGGTCATGAGTTTGGTTCAACTACCGGTCGTGCACGTCGTTGTGGTTGGTTTGATGCAGTGGCACTCAAGCATGCTATCGAAATCAACTCAGTATCAGGTTTATGCCTGACTAAACTTGATGTCTTGGATGGCTTAGAGCAGATCGGTATCTGTACCGGTTATCAGGATGCTGAAGGTAATCCGGTCTACTCACTGAGTGGAAGTGAAGATTATGAGTCAGTCACGCCGGTCTATGAAATGATGCCAGGTTGGTCTGATTCGACAGTGGGTGTTAAGACTGTAGAGGCCTTGCCAGAAAATGCACGCGCTTATATCAAGCGCTTAGAAGAATTGGTGGGTGCGCCGGTGGATATTATCTCAACGGGTCCTGATCGTAACGAAACCATCGTGTTGCGTGATCCATTTAACTAATCCTTAAGATACTTAAGCCTTAAGTAACTCAACCTTAAGCGCAAAAAAAAAGCCTGATTGGATGATCCTCTCAGGCTTTTTTGTTTTATGTCTCGCTAGGCTGTTTTCTTACATCCTTAGTTTCTAAGGTCTAGAGGTGTCTAAAAAAAACAGCGTTGCAAACTTCAAGATTAATCTTGAGGAGTTTGAAGATTCTTAACCAGTAATTTGAACATTTTAGGGTTGGCGGCCACTAAGCTACCCGTTTGGCGATGGGAATTGCCACCCTTAAAATCACCCACTAAACCACCAGCTTCCTGAAGCAGTAATATACCTGCATCCATCTCAGTATCACTCAGGTCGGCTTGGAAAAATCCATCTAGGCGACCTGCTGCAGTGTAAGCTAGATTTAATAAAGCCGAGCCACTGCTAAAAAAGTGCGCTCCGGCTGCACTAAAGCGAAACAGTTGCTTCTGATGCTCGGCAAATGCTTCCTCGCGGTTGCTACCGGGAACGAAACCGCAGCCCAGTAAAGCTTGGTGAAGTTGCTTGCTGGAGCTGACTCTTAGACGTCGACCGTTTAACTGAGCTCCATTACCGCGACTCGCGGTAAACTCTTCGCCAGTGACTGGGTTTAACACCACGCAGTGCTCAATTCGACCATTCATGCGAGCGGTTAGGCTTAGGGCGTAAACGGGGAGTCCGTTGGAGAAGTTAATAATGCTGTCAACAGGGCTTATGTGCCATTCACAGGCGGTAGGGCCTTCGCCTTGTGATTTGTAATGACCGCTAAACGCGCCGTTCAACGTGTGGTGTGGGTAGGCTTTTTGAATGGATTGCGCGATGGTGCGTTCAACCTGTGAGCATGTATCACGAATAAATTCAGCTGCGCTGGATTGTTCAGATTTAATCAGATCAAGGCGTTCTGCCGCACGGGCAATCTGTTCTCCGCCAAGGCGGGCAGCACGAAGTGCGATATTGACTATCGGTTGCATCAGGTTAAGCGTCCAAAAATGTTCAAGAGCAAAAAGATCATTATACGTGAGAGACGTTCTCTTATCTATTGATGCAGGTCTTTTTCACTCGTATCTGTTACTATATTCGCCTTAAATTTTTCATGTCTTGATGTTTTTTTAGCGTTATTGAATTAAAAAAACATAATTGTAAATGTTTATCTAACAGCTAGTTAGCTCTAGTCTTTGGGGTTTGCTAATGATTCTGGATCAGATACGTATCGTCATGATTCAAACAACGCATCCGGGTAATATCGGAGCGGTAGCGCGTGCGATGAAGAACATGGGGCTAAAGGATCTCTGTTTAGTCTCGCCTAAACGCTTTCCTGATCCGGATGCTGATGCAAGATCTTCCGGTGCTACTGATATTCTACAAGCAGCCAAAGTGGTTGAAACGCTGGATGAGGCTTTATCAGATTGTCACTTTGTGGTGGGAACCAGTGCGCGTGGACGTCATATTCCTTGGCCAATTACTTCACCAAGGGAGATGGCTGCTATTGCGGCCAGTTTACAGCCCAATAAGCGGATGGCGATCTTATTTGGTCGCGAAGATCGTGGTTTAACCAATGACGAGCTACATCGCTGCCATCATCATGTGCATATTCCAACAAATCCAGATTTTAGTTCGTTGAATGTTGCCGCAGCTGTTCAAGTGATTGCTTATGAATTAAGAGTTGCCAGTCTTGAGCACTCAATCTCGCCGCCGCAATGGGGAACAGACTGGGATATCGAACTGGCCGATGCCAAAGAAGTAGAGCTGATGTTTGAACATCTAGAGAAAACACTTGTGCAGGTGGATTTTTTGGATCCCAAGAATCCCCGTCAATTGATGACGCGCCTAAGAAGACTTTTCCTAAGAGCTATTCCAGATAAAGTTGAAATTAATGTTATGCGTGGGTTTCTCACGGCGATCAATAAAACGGCTCAATCATCTCCGCGCCAATCCCAAAATCAGCATCCTTTAAATGATAAGGAGAACTCTGATGTTTGAACGAATTCGAGAGGATGTTCGTTCGGTCTTTGATCGAGATCCTGCGGCACGAAACTTTTTGAGTGATCACTAACTATCCACGTCTCATGTCGTGTGGTGGCGATCGTTTAGCTCATGCGCTCTGGCGTCGTAACTTTAAGTGGTTAGCGCGTTTAATCTCAAATTTTGCGTTGGATGACGGGAATCGAGATTCACCCGGGCGCACAAATAGGTCGACGCTTTTTTTATCGATCATGGCATGGGTGTCGTGATCGGTGAAACAGCCGAGGTGGGTGATGATGTCACTCTCTATCAGGGCGTGACTCTGGGTGGAACTAGCTGGAATAAGGGTAAGCGCCATCCAACCCTAGAAAATAATGTCATCGTCGGTGCAGGAGCTAAAATATTAGGTCCCTTTACGGTCGGTGCAGGTGCCAAGATTGGTTCCAATGCGGTGGTCACCAAAGCTGTACCCGCGGGTGCTACGGTGGTGGGTATTCCGGGACGTATCGTCAAGAAAGCGGAAGAAGATCAGGAGATGAGCGAGCAGCAGCGTCAACAAATGGCGGATAAGGTGGGTTTTGATGCCTATGGTGTCACTAACGAGGTGTCAGATCCCGTTGCTCATGCTATTGGCTGTCTACTGGATCATTTACAGGCGATGGATAAGCGTATGGATAAAATGGGACGCGTTCTGTGTGAATTGCGCCCCGAGTATTGTGATGAGCAGTTACCCGAATTGAAAAAAGAAGATTTTGAGGGTGCTGTTGAAGAGGATATTCAGCGAGTCTAGCCTTTGATGTTAATGTGATCCAAAAGCCGACCAAATTAGTAGGATAAATAGTTGACTAAAACTGTTGGTTTTAGCATAATCCATACAGTTTGTAAGTTAAGAGAGGTCGGTTATGCGGTTAACAACGAAAGGACGTTATGCAGTGACAGCGATGTTAGATTTGGCGCTGCATGAAGGAAAAGGGCCTATCAGCCTAGCAGATATTTCTGAAAGACAGGGTATCTCTTTATCCTATTTAGAGCAGCTATTTGCCAAGTTGCGTCGCAACAATCTCGTAGCGAGTGTTCGTGGCCCCGGAGGTGGTTATCAACTTAACCGACCTAAAGCGGATATCGATGTCGCTGAAGTGATTGATGCAGTCAATGAAAATGTCGATGCCACAGGGTGTAATCGTCGCGGTGATTGTCAATCAGGTGAGGTGTGTTTAACACATCATTTGTGGTGTGATCTGAGCGATCAAATTCATACCTTTTTGAGTGGTATCACGCTAGCTGACTTGGTTGAGCGGAAAGATGTTAAAGCGGTGTCTAGTCGTCAAGAGGCTAGACAAGCCGAAAAAATGATCGCAAGTGATATTCGAGTTGCCAGCGGTCTTTGAGTATTAAATTGGCGGTGTGATGAGAAAACCGATTTACCTTGATTATGCAGCATCAACACCTGTTGATCCTCGTGTCGCTGAAAAGATGATGGCTTGTCTGACGATGGATGGCAATTTTGCTAACCCCGCTTCTCGCTCTCATCTTTATGGTTGGAAAGCTGAGGAAGCTGTCGAAACGGCACGTCAACAAGTGGCAGAGTTGGTGAATGCTGATCCCAGAGAAATTGTTTGGACATCAGGGGCAACTGAATCCAATAATTTGGCGCTGAAAGGAGCGGCTCATCAGTATCGTCGAAAAGGACAGCATATCGTTTCGTCGCGAATTGAGCATAAAGCGGTCATTGACAGCTTAAAAGCACTTGAGGCGGAAGGTTATGAGATTACTTGGTTAACGCCGAGTGCTCAGGGTCTTATCAGTGCAGATCAGGTAAAAGCAGCCTTACGAGAAGATACCGTGCTGGTCAGCGTGATGCAGGTCAATAACGAGCTGGGTGTCATCAACCCGATAGCCGAAATAGGGCAGATTTGTCGAGAGCAAGGGATCTTGTTTCATGTGGATGCCGCGCAGAGCTTCGGTAAATTACCGATCGATCTTCAACTGCTGCCCGTTGATCTGATGTCTTTTTCAGCGCACAAGATCTATGGCCCCAAGGGTGTGGGTGCGCTCTATGTGCGCCAGCAACCTAAGGTGCGTATAGAAGCGCAAATGCATGGTGGTGGACATGAGCGCGGTATGCGTTCTGGAACACTGGCAACACATCAGTTAGTGGGCATGGGTCAGGCTGCTGAAGTGGCTGGCAAAGAGATGCTGGAAGATAATCAGCGCATTAGCCAAATGCGTGAGTATTTTTTTAGGCGAAGTGATGCAGTTGCCGAGTGTGCAGCTCAATGGCGCTGAAAATGACACGCTGGCCGGCATAGTCAATCTGGCTGTTGCGGGTGTTGAAGGTGAATTTTTTGCTCATGGCATTGAAAGATATCGCCATTTCAACCGGTTCAGCCTGTACATCTGCCAGCGTTGAACCGAGTTATGTACTAAAAGCCATAGGGCTACCCGATGCACTGGCACATGCATCGGTTCGTATCAGTTTTGGGCGTTTTACGACCATGGAAGAGGTAGAAGTTGCCGCTTCACATTTTTCGTCAGGTGGTGAGTCAATTAGTCGGCACAGCCGCCACCGCATAACGCATAAAGAGAAATCAGAGGTAGGCTTATGTCTGAACAGGTTGAACAGTTAATTAAAAAAAGAGTATGCGGCAGGTTTCATCACTGAAATTGAATCCGAAACCTTACCCCCAGGTCTAAATGAAGACGTCATCCGGTTTATCTCTGCTAAGAAAAATGAACCTGAATGGATGTTAGAGTGGCGTCTCAAAGCCTATAGAATCTGGCAAACCATGGAGGAGCCTGACTGGGCACATGTTCACTATCCTGAAATTGATTTTCAGGCGGTGTCTTACTACTCAGCACCCAAAAGTTTAGAGGATCGCCCTAAAAGTTTGGATGAAGTCGATCCTGATCTGATCGAAACCTATAACAAGCTGGGTATCCCTTTGCATGAGCAAGAGATGCTTGCGGGCGTTGCCGTTGATGCGGTATTTGACTCGGTCTCTGTGGTCACAACCTTCCGTGAAAAGCTGGAAGAGGCGGGCGTGATTTTCTGTCCAATCAGTGAAGCAGTGCACCGATTCCCCGATTTGGTGAAAAAGTACATTGGTAGCGTCGTTCCTCAACGAGACAACTATTATGCCGCATTAAACTCTGCGGTCTTTTCAGACGGTTCTTTCGTGTATATTCCGAAAGGCGTTCGTTGCCCGATGGAGTTATCCACCTATTTCCGCATCAATCAGATGAATACTGGGCAGTTTGAGCGAACGCTAATCATTGCGGATGAAGGCTCTCATGTCAGCTATTTAGAGGGTTGTACAGCGCCTCAGCGAGATGAAAACCAGCTTCATGCGGCCGTGGTTGAGCTGATTGCGTTGGATAATGCTGAAATCAAATACTCTACCGTACAGAACTGGTATCCAGGTGATGAAAACGGTAAAGGTGGTATCTATAACTTCGTGACCAAACGAGGTATTTGCCATACTCGTGCCAAAATCTCTTGGACGCAGGTGGAAACGGGATCAGCCGTCACTTGGAAATACCCGAGCTGTATCTTGAAAGGTGATCACAGTGTTGGTGAGTTCTATTCTGTTGCGCTGACCAATAATTATCAGCAAGCCGATACTGGAACCAAAATGATTCACTTGGGTAAAAATACCAAGTCCACCATCATTTCGAAGGGTATCTCCGCAGGTCATAGTCAGAATGCTTATCGCGGTTTAGTGCGAATGGGTTCATCCGCTGCTGGCGCGCGTAATTATACCCAGTGTGACTCACTCTTAATTGGTGATCGTTGTGGTGCACACACTTTCCCCTATATCGAAAGTGCACACCCGTCAGCGATCGTTGAGCATGAAGCGACCACCTCAAAGGTCAGTGATGATCAAATGTTTTTGTGTCAACAGCGCGGATTAGATGCTGAAAAAGCGGTTTCAATGATCGTGAATGGCTTCTGCCGTGAAGTCTTTAAGCAGTTGCCCATGGAATTTGCTGTCGAAGCCGGAAAGTTGCTCGAAGTCAGTCTTGAAGGATCTGTGGGTTAATCCAGCCTCTCTAATCATTTGCTAGTTTTTGGAATTTATTATGTTAACCATCAAAGATTTGTGTGCATCGGTAGAAGATAAAGAGATCATTAAAAAACTGTCACTTGACGTTAAACCGGGTGAAATTCATGCCATCATGGGCCCTAATGGCGCCGGCAAGAGTACCTTGGGTAATGTCTTAGCAGGACGTCCTGGTTATGAAGCAACATCCGGTAGTATCGAGTTCAAAGGACAAGACCTACTTGAATTAGATCCAGAAATCCGCGCACGCGAAGGTTTGTTTTTAGCCTTCCAATATCCGGTTGAGATTCCGGGTGTGAGCAATATGGAGTTGTTGAAAGCGGCAGTGGATGCGCGTCGTAGTCATGCCGGTCAATCTGAGCTGTCGGCTATCGATTTCATGAAAATGGCGCGTGAAGCCTGTAAGGCGGTTGGTTTAGATCAAAGCTTTTTGAAACGTGGCGTCAATGAAGGTTTTTCTGGCGGTGAGAAAAAGCGCAATGAAATTATGCAGATGATGCTTATGGAGCCGTCATTGTGCATTTTGGATGAAACCGATTCAGGTTTGGATATTGATGCGCTGCAAGTGGTGGCTAAAGGCGTTAACGCCATGCGTGCTGATGATCGTAGTTTTATCGTGGTGACACACTATCAGCGTTTGCTGGACTATATCGTACCGGATTTTGTTCATGTTTTGGCGAACGGACGTATCGTTAAGTCTGGTGATAAGTCGCTGGCGCTTGAACTGGAAGCGAAAGGTTATAGCTGGCTCGAAGATGAGGTGGCGTAATGGCAGGTGAATTTCAACAGCAGGCGCTAGCTTTAGCTGCGCAGCAAACGGTTACGCCTTGGTTAAGTGATCTGCGTGCTCAGGGTTCGCTCTCATGGCAGGCGCATGCTTGGCCAACACGTAAAACAGAAGCTTGGCGCTATACCTCTTTGTTACCCGTCGAGAACGAGCAGTGGCAACTTTGCGATATAGCCGCTTCGAACACGCTTTCGGATGAAACGCTGGCTGAGTTCATTGAACTGGATGCCTATCGCTTAGTGTTCGTTAATGGGCGTCTAAACAGTGAGTTGTCTTCAGCCTTACCGGCTGAGATGGTGACCTTTGCAGACGCCAATGCAGCGCAGCAAGTCTTGATTAAACAGCATTTAGGACAAATTGCGGATCAGCAAACGCATCTCTTTGCAGCCCTGAATAGCAGCTGGTTGCATGAGGGTGTTTTGTTACATGTGGCGGCCAATCAGCGTTTGGATAAGCCCGTTTACGTGGTTCATGTCAATGATCAAGGTGATGCTAAGGCGGTCAATGCACGCGTTTTAGTAGTTCTGGAGACAGGCGCTGAAGCCACGCTGTTAGAGCATTATTTCTCTACCTCGACCGTTGATCGCGGTTGGACAAATGCCTTAACCGAATGCGTGGTGGGCGCCAATGCGTCGCTTAAACACTACCGTATCAATCTGGAGTCAGAACAAGCTCTGCATACAGGTGGTGTGCATGTTCGATTGAATCAGGATGCTCGCTTTAATGGATTTACGCTGGCTAATGGCAGTCGTTTAAAGCGTATCGATTACCATCTCAAGCATTTAGGTTCAGGTTCTGATGTGCAGTTGAATGGTATCTATCTTCCCCGTAAGCAACAGCGTGTTGATTATCACACTTGCGTGGAACACTGTGTGCCTCACTGTACCACTAATGAAACCTTTCGTGGTGTGATCGCTGACTCGGCCAAAGCGGTGTTTAATGGCCGTATTCATATTCATCAGGATGCCCAAAAAACATTGGCCGAGATGAGTAACCGTAATCTGTTGACCTCGGATCAAGCGCAGGTCAACACTAAACCAGAACTTGAAATCTACGCCGATGACGTTCGTTGTGCACACGGTGCTACCGTGAGTCAGCTTAACGACGAGGCGCTTTTCTACCTCACCAGTCGAGGCGTTTCTGAAGCAGAGGCGCGTGTTATGTTGAGCTTTGGTTTTGTCAATGAACTGGTTGAAGGCGTTGAGTTGGATGTGTTGCGACACTGGCTAAGACCTCGAATCGCACATATGTTTGGGCAAAATGATCAGCTGACACGACATATCATTCATGAATAAGGCAGCAACGGTGGCAGAGCAAATCAAACCTTTTGACGTCATGGCAGTGCGTCAGGATTTTCCTATTCTGCATCAACAAGTGAATGGGCATCCGCTAGTCTATCTGGATAACGGCGCGACGACTCAAAAGCCGCAAGCGGTGATTGATGCATTGGTCGAGTTTTACAGCACTTATAACAGTAATGTTCACCGTGGTGCTCACTCCTTGAGCGATAAAGCGACGGAAAAGTTTGAAAAGGCTCGCGTTACCCTAGCTGAATTTATCAATGCACCGGAATCGCGTGAAGTGATTTGGACCCGAGGTACAACTGAGGGGATCAATCTGGTGGCATACAGTTGGGGACGCCAACATCTCCAATCAGGTGATCGTGTGTTGGTTTCGATGATGGAGCACCACTCCAATATCGTACCTTGGCAGTTAGTTGCAGCAGAAAAAGGTGCTACTGTTGAACCGATTCCCGTCACCTCAATGGGTGAAATAGATCTAGATGCTTATGCCTCTATGCTTGATGAACGGGTGAAGATGGTCTCCTTCGGACAGGTCTCTAATGCGTTGGGCAGCATTAATCCGGTGAAGAGATGGCTGAAAAGCGCATCAAGTGGGTGCTTTGGTCATGGTGGATGGCGCTCAGGGAGTAGGGCACTGGATGGCTGATGTGCAGGCACTAGGCTGTGACTTTTATGCCTTCTCCGGGCATAAACTCTTTGGGCCTACGGGTATTGGTGTGCTCTGGGGGCGTGCTGAGTTACTCGAAGCGATGCCGCCTTGGCATGGTGGTGGTGAAATGATTGAAAACGTCAGCTTTGCAGGGACAACCTTCAATCGTATTCCATTTAAATTTGAAGCGGGTACCCCAAATATAGCGGATGCCATAGGTTTGGCGGCCGCGATCGAATACCTCAATAGTTTGGATAAAGCCGGTGCCATGGCTCATGAAGAAGCCTTGATGCAGCGCGTCCAGCAACGTGCCGAAGCCTTTGAAGGCCTAAGGATGGTGGGGTGTGCGCGTAATCGTGTTTGTGTGATGAGCTTTATTTTGGAAGGGATCCATTCAGCCGATATCGGTATGTTGCTGGATCAACAAGGTATTGCCGTCAGAACTGGCAGTCACTGTGCTCAACCGGTCATGGAACATCTTGGTCTTGATGGCACGGTGCGTGCGAGTTTTAGTTTTTATAACACCTTTGAAGAAGTTGATCGCTTGTTTGCCGCTCTAGAAAAGGCAAAAACCTTTTTAATCTGATAGGTTTAGAGAGTTAGAGGTGTCAGTATGTCGGTTGAAGAGTTTAATCCAACCACTCAGGCAGTCACAGTCCTGCCTAATGCGTTATCACATTTTCGTAAACAGCTGGAAAGTAAACCGGAAGCTCATGCCATTCGTTTGAGTGTCAAACCCAGTGGTTGTTCAGGTTATATGTACATCCTTGACTTGGTTGAGCAAGATGCGGGTGATGATTTAAAAATGCAGGTTGATGATGTGACGTTTTTCATCGATAAATCCAGTTTGCCTATTCTGTCGGGTACCGAGATCGATTATGTGAAAGAGGGTATCAACCGTCAGATCAAATTTATCAATCCCAACGCCACCAGTGAGTGTGGTTGTGGTGAAAGCTTTACGGTGAATGACTAATGGAAAGACGCATGGTCGTCACACAAACGGATTGTCCTGCGCGTATTGTGCCTGCTGGGACACCGGTGACTATTCCCAAGGATACCTTTGTCACTATTACTCAGTCCTTAGGGGGGAACTACACCCTCACTTGGAATGGGCAAATGGTTCGTGTTGATGGTACAGATGCGGCGGCTTTGGGTTTAGTCCCTGAAAAGCTCTCTTTTCCTGATCCTGAAACAGATGAAATTCTGGAAGAACAGGTTTGGGATGCTCTTAAAACCATCTATGATCCTGAAATACCGGTTGATCTGGTCAATCTTGGGCTCATCTATGCTGTAAAGATCAATCAAACTTCTAAATCTGTCGATATTGATATGACACTCACGGCTCCAGGTTGCGGTATGGGACCCGTTCTAGTGGGTGATGTAGAATATCGCGTCGCTAAGGTGCCCAATGTTAAATCTGTGAAGGTGGAGTTGATCTTTGATCCACCTTGGCAGCGCGATATGATGAGTGAGGAAGCTCAGCTGGCAACGGGCATGTTCTACTAAAAAGATCTGTGTCGACAGATCTACTTAAAGAGTATGGAATTAACAGACGAATGAAAACCTTTGGCACCGATATCACTACCGACGATATAGTGGATAGTTTGGCTTTTTTTGATAGCTGGGAAGACCGCTACCGTTACATCATCGATTTAGGAAAGGAGTTACCTTCGATGGATGAGGCCCTGCAAACCGAGGCCAATCAGGTCAAAAGGTTGCCAAAGTCTTGTCTGGCTATCTGAGCATCTAGAAGGGGATAGACTCTACTTCGAAGCCGATAGTAACTCTCATATCGTCAGAGGCTTATTGGCGGTGGTGCTGGCAGCCTACAATGCTAAATCACCTCAAGAGATTCAATCCTTTGATATCGAAGGCTATTTTGAGCAGCTCAACCTAATCAAACACTTAAGTCCAAGCCGTGGAAACGGTTTGAAAGCGATGGTGGCTAGAATCAGAGAAACTGCTGCTCGATTTGCATGATTTTAATGAGTTAATGCTTATTTTCAGTGTTCTTTAAGTTATAAGCAAAGGCGATCACTTCGGCGATCGCTTTATAGAGTGTTTCTGGAATTTCGTCACCCAGTTCTAAGCGGATTAGCACTTCTAACAGTTCCGGATTTTCGTGGATATGGATATCATGTTCTTCAGCTAGGGCAATAATTTGCTCAGCAATCAATCCTTTACCTTTTGCAATAACGGTAGGTGCAGTGCCTTTTTCCTGATCATATTTCAGTGCGACGGCTTGTTTGGTGTCAACTTTATCGTTCATTTCGCCCTTCTAAGTATGGATATCCACCAGACGCTTGCTCAGCGGCGTGACTTCGGGATTTGCCAACTTGCCAAGTCGAGCATTCAGGGGGGCTACATCAAAACCTTTACTCTTAAGCTCTTGCTCAAAATGACTGAGTCTTTCTCTCATTCGGGCTAAGGTTTCAGGCTTTTCAACCCAGAAATTTGCATTCAGTTGGAATCGATCCTGCAAACTCAACTCAGCATCCACCGCACCATCCTGTTCCAGTTCAAAGTGCAGTTTAACACTCCAGAGGGTAACAAACTCGCCTTCCTCATTACGGCGACGATGCTCAGTAATTCTGAGCTCGGCATTATCAAAACCTTGCTGTTGTTGAATCGGAAGATCCAAACGATAGTGGCGCTCCTGACCGCCATCAGGGAGATCACGCCAGCGTTGAAGGCTGCTAATTTGTTGGGCTGTGCTGCGTGCAAGTAGAGCATTCACCAGTTGATTTAACTGCTCTCTCGCTTGTGCGGGTAGCTGATCGGCCACCTTTAAAAGCTGTCCAAGCTGCTGCTTGAGATCAGGTGGCGGTTGTTGCTGCCCTGTTTTACTTAAACCCGCTTCACTGAGCAAGCCGCCCTGTTGCAGATTACGTGCTATCGCCTTATCAGCATCAGCATCACCCGGTTTGACGCTGAAAAGGCTGAGCATGGATTGAATGAGTTGGTTCAATGCATTGTTTTGCCTAACCCCCTGGCGTTCACTGATCTGCATCAGCTGATTGAGTCCATCGGCTAAGGGAAGTTGGACCGGCAGTACCTCACGCAGCGTCTGCTGCATGATCGCCTGTATTGCGGGCTGTTGGGCTAGGGGTGTCGCCGGTTGGGAGAATTGAATTCTAATTAACCCCTGTTCATTTCTCGTAACATCAACCTGTTGACCTGATTGAACAGGTCGTGGACTGACTAAATCGATTACCTGACCGGCCACCAACACTCTTACAGGAAAACCTTGTGGTCGATTGCTACCTTCGTTACTGCCGATTAGGTTTGCCAGCGGTGTTGTTAGGTTGGCATTAGTGTTTGTTGAGGTTGCGGCGCTATTCGATGCCGTGTTGCCGGGTGGAGATGGTACTAAGTTTGACGATGCTAGACTGGTGGCAGGGCTATTGGCCTGACCTGAATTGACTTGAACAGGTGTTTGGTTAGAGCCTGCAGCCGCTGTGTTGGCGGTTGCTGCATTGGTAACAGGTGTCGGTGAGGGTATCTGATTGACTAACTGTGCTGAGGCAGACTGAGTCAATAGGCTGGCATTAACCGGATTTCCAGCGTTGCTCATCGATTGAGGGTTAGTTGCACTGGTTGGATTTGCCAAGGCCGTGTTAGCGGCAGACGTGTTGCTTAAGTTTGCATTGCTGCTTGAAGCCGTATTCTGACCCGCTGAAGCACTACTCATATTGCTTACAGCTGGGTTAGTCGATGTTGTGTTGGCCGCAGATTGCGCTGTTAAGTTACTTGGTGTAGTTGATGGCGATGGGTTTGCGGTGAGTATAGCATTAGTTGTTGTATTGCCAGGGTTAGTTCCTAAAGCTGATTGAGCAGCCGATGTTGAACTGGGTAGGGTAGCAGTATTAATGGTTTGCCCTGTTGTTGCTTGTCCTCCGGCAGACGCCACTTGGTTACCCGAGGTGGTTGCGGTGCTGGATGTGGGTGAGTTGGATGTTGGTGAGTTGGTTGATGAAGCATTGGCTTGAGCGGTTGTAGCTGAGGGTTGAGCCAGAACAATACCGCGTTGAGTCAGGTTTACAGGTAAACTCGTTGCCTGTTGCGATGAGTTAGCTGTAATTCTCATCAATAACGCTTCGGCTTCAGCACGGGCTTGTGCTGGCGCATTTTGTAAACGATTAGCGTCTGCGGTGGTGTTGTTATTTACAGGTAGTTGAAGTTGAATATTTCCTTGTGCGTCGCGGCTCAGTAACACCTGGCTGCCCTGAGGAAAAGGGCGAGGAGTGGCGAGTTCAATCATGCGACTGCCGACCTGTAACTGAACGATAAACTGTCCAGATTGTGATTGGCTTTGACTAACTTGTACGACCGTTGCCGTGGTTTCGCGACCTGCCGGGATGACGCGCGCAGCATCACTACCGCGAGTGCCTTGCGCAGTGTCGTTGCCTACATTCATTGCACGAACGTTTAAGTAGGTTTGCACAGTCTACCCCAGTTACCCTCTAACATGACCGTCCCGAACAGTTTATAATGATAGCCTTATTTATATCGGCGGCAATGTGGAAAGGTTCAGTCCTCATGTCAAAAATCCTGCTAATGATGATCAAGGTGTTGCGTGGCTGATCCACTTTTACAAGTAGTTGACCTTTTCTGTGAGCGAGATGACAGAGTCCTGTTCAATCATCTTAACTTTAGTGTATTTCCGGGCGAGATCCTACAAGTTGAAGGTCAAAATGGTAGTGGTAAAACCACTCTGCTTCGGATATTGAGTGGTTTGTCGCGCCATTATGAAGGTGAGATTTTATGGCGTGGAGTGTCAGTTAATCAGCAGTTAGATGCCTTTCGACGTGAATTGCTGTATTTCGGTCATCATGCTGGTGTAAAGGCGGTGCTAACGCCAGAAGAAAATTTAACTTGGTACGCTGCACTCGATGCGGATATTGATCTACAACATATACCCAATGCGCTCAATGCAGTAGGCTTAAAGGGCTTCGAGGATGTACCTTGTCACATGCTGTCAGCCGGTCAGAATCGCCGTGTGAGTTTGGCGCGTTTATATTTAAGTCGTGCGCCACTCTGGATTCTTGATGAGCCTTTCACGGCGATAGACAAAAAAGGGGTTGCTGCAAAAGAAGCACTGTTAATCGAGCATGCTGCACGTGGGGGTACGGTATTACTCACTACGCACCATGAATTGGACTTAAGTCGCCATGTTCGACGTATCAATCTTGATGAACTGTCAGGAACTTAATGTCTATGTTAGAAACTAAACTTCAACCTTTAGTGATCGCGGGTTTAGAAAGCGAGGTTGACTATCGACCTGGACGAATTTTTACCGCAACACTGAAGCGAGAGTTGCAGTTGGCGCTTCGTCGTCGGAGTCGATCTGGTAAACCCTCTTATTTTCTTTCTGATGGTGGCCACGCTCTTCCCTCTGGGTGTAAGTCCTGAACCGACAGTATTAGCAACCTTAGCGCCGGGTGTTGTTTGGGTTGCGGCCTTGCTATCAACCTTGTTGGCGATGGATGGACTGTTTCGCTCAGATTTTGAAGATGGTTCGCTAGAGCAGATTTTACTAAGCCCGCAGCCTTTATTTATTGTGGTGCTGGGAAAAGTGATCGCACATTGGATCATGACAGGTTTACCCTTAACGCTGATTGCTCCTCTGATCGCCGTGATGCTGTTTTTGCCTGCTGAAGGGATGAGTGGACTCATGTTAAGTTTGTTGATCGGTACCCCAACGCTCAGTTTAGTCGGCGCCATAGGCGCGGCACTGACCGTTGGACTCAGAAAAGGTGGCGTCTTGATATCACTCTTGGTGCTCCCGCTTTACATACCGGTGCTTATTTTTGGTACGGCGGCTGTTGAAGCCGCAGTGACAGGATTGCCTGTGGCAGGGCATCTTGCCCTGTTGGGCGCATTGCTTGCGTTTGGTATCGCTTTGGCCCCAGTGGCGATTGCGGCTGCATTACGAATTTCAGTGAGCGGATAAAGAGAGACTTATGGCTGGAAAAAATTGGATGCCTCGTTGGTTTTATCAATTAGCTTCCCCTAAATGGTGTTATCAAATTACCGGTAAACTCTTACCCGGTTTTGCAATTGCCACCCTCTTATTGATTGTGGTGGGTTTGGTGTGGGGGTTGGCTTTCGCACCACCTGACTATCAGCAAGGAAACAGCTTTAGAATTATTTATCTTCATGTTCCAACAGCTTATATGGCGCAATCTATTTATGTAACGATGGCGATTGCAGGTGCCATAGGTTTGATTTGGAAGATGAAAGTAGCTGATATGGTAGCCAAATGTTGCGCCCCTATTGGTGCCTCTTTGGCCATCTTAGCCTTGGCGACAGGTGCTATTTGGGGCAAACCAACCTGGGGTTCTTGGTGGGTATGGGATGCTCGCTTGACTTCAATGCTTATCCTGCTTTTTTTGTATTTTGGCATCATGGCATTGAACTCTGCTATCGAAAGTGAGTCTACTGCTGCACAATCAACAGCAGTGTTAGCTTTAGTGGGACTCGTAAATATTCCCATCATTCAGTATTCAGTCTACTGGTGGAACACGCTTCACCAACCTTCGACGTTTAAAATCACTGAAAAGCCAGCTATGCCACCCGATATGTGGATTCCACTGTTGATCTTAGTGATTGGATTCTACTGTTTTTTCGCGGTAACGCTGATGATGCGCCTGCGTAACGAAATTCTCCGTCGTGAACGTCGTTCTAGTTGGGTACGTGAATTACTGATGCAGCAAAGAGGTTAATGTGAGTTTCGACAGTTTCTCTGATTTTTTAGCGATGGGTGGGCATGCTTTCTATGTCTGGAGCAGTTTTGCATTAGGTTTGATCGTTCTGGTGGGCAATGTCGTGTTGCCTATGCTGGAACGTAAAAAGCTCATGGCAGAACAATTGCGTCGTATTCGTCGAGAGGAGGTACAATCATGAATGCACAGCGTAAACAACGTCTAACCTTAGTCCTGTTGATTGTGTTTGGAAGTAGTGTGGCTGTCGCACTAGTGGCTTATGCATTAAGTCAAAATATCAATCTTTTCTATTCTCCAAGTCAAATTTCAATGGGTGAAGCGCCAGCAGATACGCGTATTCGAGCGGGAGGTATCGTGGTTGATGGTAGCGTTCGACGTGACCCTAACAGCTTAAAAGTGGAATTTGATATTACGGACTTTGCTCACGCTACGACCGTTCAATATGTTGGTATTTTGCCAGACCTATTTCGCGAAGGTCAGGGTATTGTTGCTCAAGGAATGCTTGATCAAAATGGTCGATTAATTGCCAGTGAAGTGTTGGCTAAACACGACGAAAATTATATGTCCCCTGAAGTTGCAGCTGCTCTCGCCGCAGCGGGTGAAATGCCACATATGCCCCCAACAGCGGGTAAGGGTTACTAAGCATGATTCCTGAGTTAGGTACCTTTTCTACCATATTAGCCTTATGTTTAGCGCTTATTCTGTCAACGGTTCCAATGATCGGAGCTTATACAGGTAATAAACTTTGGGTGGACTATGCTCGACCTTTAGCTAAAGGCGTGTTTTTCTTCCTTAGCTTAGCCATGTTGTTTTTAGCTTATGCCTTCCAAACAGATGATTTTTCAGTCGTTTACGTTGCGCAAAGCTCTAATTTCAATTTGCCGTGGTACTTCAAGATAAGTGCTATTTGGGGTGGTCATGAAGGTTCCTTGCTCTTGTGGGTCTGGATACAGGCTTTTTGGACGCTAGCTGTAGCTGTTAAGAGTAAAAACCTGCCAATTGATATTGTTGGCCGGGTATTAGCCGTTATGGGTATGATTACGGCAGCATTCCTACTCTTTATTCTCTTCACATCCAGTCCATTTGATCGCTATTTGCCGAATGCGCCCGCTCAGGGAGCGGATTTAAATCCTCTGTTACAAGACTTTGGCTTAATTGTTCACCCACCTGCCTTATATATGGGTTATGTGGGTCTGTCTGTGGCTTTCTCTTTCGCGATTGCGGCACTCTTGAGTGGCCGTCTAGATGCAGCTTGGGCAAGATGGTCACGTCCTTGGACAAATGTCGCTTGGGCATTTCTCACACTGGGTATCGCTCTGGGTAGCTGGTGGGCCTACTATGAGTTGGGTTGGGGTGGCTGGTGGTTCTGGGATCCAGTCGAAAATGCCTCCTTGATGCCTTGGTTAGTGGCGACAGCTCTTATTCACAGCTTGGCGGTCACGGAAAAGCGTGGCGTGTTCAAGAGTTGGACAGTGTTGCTTGCGATCTCAGCCTTCTGTCTCAGTTTGCTCGGTACCTTCCTCGTTCGTTCAGGAGTATTGACGTCAGTACATGCTTTTGCGACTGACTCTGAGTGGTGTGTTTATTTTAGGTATGCTGATCTTTGTCATTGGCGGTTCTTTATTGCTTTACGCCATTCGTGCGGGTTCGGTAAAGAGTGAATCGACCTTTGCCTTAAGCTCCCGCGAAAGCATGCTACTGGTAAATAACATCATCTTTACGGTGGCCTGTGCCATGGTGTTGATTGGCACACTTTACCCATTAGTTATGGATGCTCTGGATCTGGGTAAGATTTCTGTGGGCCCTCCATACTTTAATGCACTGTTTGTCCCGATGATGTCACTCATGGTGATTTTCTTAGGGGTTGCTGCTTTCAGTCGATGGAAGGAAACGCCTGTTCAACTTTATGTCTCCAAGCTATGGTTGCCTGCTGTGTTAGCTATAGTTGCAGCCGTGGTGACTCATTGGATTTACAGCCAGTCAATCGAACCATGGGTGCTCCTTGCCCTAGTGCTCAGCTACTGGATAGTGTTCACTTGGGGGCGTGAGTTTATTGACCGCTTAAAACATCGCGAAAGTGCCTTGGCTGGGCTCTCTAAGCAGTCACGCAGTTATTACGGCATGATGCTGGCTCACTTAGGTGTTGCCGTCATGATTGTCGGTGTCGCGATGGTCACCATCTTTGTGGAGCACCGTGACGCCCGAATGGCGCCGGGTGATCAGGTAGAGTTTAGAGGTTATACCTTCATTTTTGACGGCGCTAGAGAGGTACAGGGACCCAACTATATTTCTGATATGGCAAGAGTTCGAGTACTTCGTGATGGCGTTCCTTACCGTGAGATGTTCCCAGAAAAAACGCCTCTATACAGCCCGTGGTACCGTCATGACACAGGTGGCTTTACAGCCTGGCTTTACCCGTGACCTTTATATTGCCATGGGAGAAGAGTTAGAGAATGGTGCTTGGGCGATGCGTTTACAATTCAAGCCCTTTGTACGCTGGATCTGGTTGGGAGCCTTATTGATGACCGCTGGTGCACTTCTAGCGGCGAGTGATCCTCGTTATCGTAAACAAGCGAAGCGTGATGCCGCTCAGCGCCAATTAGTGACGGAGTAACTATGCGTAAGTTTTGGGTATTCACACCGTTTATTGCCTTTATCGTGATGGGAGTTTTCCTTTATAAAGGTTTGTTTATGGATCCAACCAAACTTCCATCGGCATTAATTGACCGGCCTTTTCCTAGTTTTAGCCTGCCTTCTCTTTACGAGCCTGACCAGTTAATGACTGAGTCGGACTTTAAAGGGGAGGTGGCCCTGCTCAATGTTTGGGCTACTTGGTGTCCTACCTGTAAAGATGAGCATGAGCAGTTAAATAAAATCGGTCTCGAGGAAGGTATTCCAATTTATGGCTTGAATTACAAAGATGATCCGATGTTGGCTCGTGCTTGGTTAGAGCGTTATAAAGATCCTTACACTAAGGTGGTTGTCGATCAGGATGGTCGTTTAGGCTTAGATCTCGGCGTTTATGGTGCACCTGAAACCTACATCATTGATCGTGATGGTATTATTCGTTATCGCCATGTCGGTGAAGTGACTGAAAAGGTGTGGCAACATCTCAAGGGATTAATGGAGATTATCTCAGCGGAGGAGGATGTATGAAGCTGTTGAGTCTCTTTCCCATACTGCTCCTATTAATAAGCTTCACATCGCATGCAAGTTTTGAGACTTATGAGTTTTCAACAACTCACAACGAAATGCGTTATTTCAAGCTCTCTAAAGAGTTGCGTTGCCCAACCTGTCAAAATCAAAACATCTCTGACTCCGATGCTCCGCTAGCAGCTGACCTGCGACGAGAGCTTCATCGGATGATAGAAGAAGGTTATCAAGATGAAGCCATATTGGACTTCATGGTGAGTCGGTTCGGTGACTTTGTGCATTACCGTCCTCGTATAGCACCAGAGACTTATTTGCTTTGGTATGGTCCTTTCATACTACTGCTAGGTGGCTTTGGGGTGGTCTTCGTGGTGGCTCGCAATCGTCGTAAAAGAGCTGCACTGTCTCAATTGTCGCCTAGTGAGTCTAAGCTAGATGAACTGCAGGACACGAGTAATGGTGATATTGAACCCTCAGTTGAATTGACTTCTGAAGAGCGCGTTCGTTTAGAAAGATTGCTACAACAGGATAAAAATCAATGACTTTATTGTGGATAGGTATAGGCGTTCTAACGTTGATCGCCGTTGGAATTGTGTTTTGGCCTTTTATTCAAAGCAGAAAGGCAGAGTCAGTCATTGAAACAGATGCTGATAGAACCGCACAGAATGTGGCGATCTTCCGAGAGCGTCTTGAAGAGCTCGAAAAAGAGAGAGACTCGGGTACATTAACTGAAGAAAACTTCAAAGAGTTAAAGTTGGAGTTAGAAAAGAACTTGCTGATTGATGCGGAAGAGAATATTCGCCGCTTACCTGTTTTGAAACTAGGTCAATCTCAACTGATTACGATCACTTTGATTGCACTTCTGGTACCTACAATTTCCTTTGGGCTTTATGCTCATTTAGGTCGTTCAGATGATCTTGCCTCACGGATGGCCATGGATGCATGGCAGCAAGCGGCTTCTAGTGATCTGTCGATAGAAGATGCGATTGCTCAACTCGAAGCTGAATTGGCTCGTCGTCCTGAAAATGCTGAGGGCTGGTACTTGTTAGCTACGACTAGAATGAATATGAATCAGTTCCAGGCGGCGGCAGATGCTTTTAAAGAGTCATTAAACCACTTGCCTGAAGAAGCACCAGAATATCCCATGGTAATGGGGCAGTTAGCTCAAGCCTTGTTCTTTGCCGCTGGTGGTCAAATGACAGAAGCGGTACTGCAACAAGTGGAGGCTACTCTTGCTCGTGATCCAGATGAGTTAACCGCACTCGGTTTGGTGGGTATAGCTGCATTTGAAATCGGTGAATACCAAACGGCTATTACCTACTGGGAAAGGGCGTTGAGATCGGCTGATGGGCAATCGGCCATCTCTTTGGAAACAGGCATAATGCGTGCCCGTGAAGCACTTCAAGCACAGGGGATTGACAGTCATGTGATTGAACCTGAAGGTCCAGGTGTTCGCATAAATTTAGATGTTGACACATCGATCATGACTGAAATTCGTGGTGACCAGTTTGTCTTTATCTTCGCTAGGCCACCCGGACAAAGAATGCCGATCACTGTAGAGCGCATTCGTGTTGCAGATTTGCCAACTCAGGTGTTTCTCAGTGCTGACAGCTCAATGGTCGAAGGGGTTAGCCTCTCTGATTTTGAAGCAGTTGATATAGTGGCACGAATCAGTGTCTCTGGGCTTGCAGAAGAACAACCTGGTGACTTTAAAGCTGAGCTTAGCAATGTTAAAGTGTCAGATGATGAAACAGTCGTCAGTTTAGTAATTGCTGACAGGGTTGATTGATCGATATTTAACCTTTTTAACAGAGTGATAGCTTGGGAATCAGTTGAATCATGGAGATTAGTCTTCGCGAGTGGCTTATAGTCGGTGGTATTATTGTGATCGCCCTGATTCTCTTTGATGGGTGGCGCAGAATTAGGGCCAATCGTAATCGATTAAAAATTGATATTGATAAGTCACTTGCTGAGTTGGGAAATGCTAATCACCATAACCCCGAGTTGCCTAATGGTGGTGCTCGGGTTAGAAGCTTTGATAATGAACCTTTCATTTCAGATCTAAATTTTGATTCCGAAAATACCTCTAATGAGTCAAAATCCAGTCGATCCAGCCTTAAATCAACCACTTCTACCGCAGCGTTTACGGCAACATCGCTTGCCAAAAAACTTCAGTTGAGAAGATTGAACCGGATATCAGTTTAACCGAGCAGGTGGATACACCGCGTCAAGAGACTTCATCTGTATCTGTGCCTGAAGTGGATGAATCTAAAGAAGCCTTATTGAATTTGCGGGCTGATGTCTATCCCGAAACGTTAGAAACCTCAGAAGAAAACGTTGAGCCTTCACTAGAAATCGAATCATCTAGTTTTGAATCTATTGAAGAGACGATGACGGGGGAAAAATTACCCGAAGAAACACTGTCTGCAGAATCCCGAATTCAAGAAGAGACTCTTCAAGTAGAATCCATTCAAGATGGATCTGTTCAGGAAGAGACGGTTCAAGAAGAGATCGTTCAGGTCGAGCTAGAGCAAGAAAAACTAGGGCAAGACGAGCAAATCCAAGACGAGCAAGTCCAAGAAGAGCGGGTTCAAGAGAAACCAGTTGCAGAAGAGCTAACTGAAGAAGAGCATTCCGAACTAGAGTGGCATCCTGACCTAGAAAAGCAGTTTGAGGAATTAGAGCCTCAGCAAAGCTTCAATACGAGTCCAAAAGATAAAGCTTTTGATACAGCACAGACGTTTTCGGAGCAAACAGATATCCCGGATAGTCAGAAGCTTGACGAGACTGACGAAGCCATTCTCCCTGATCTCAAAGACCTAGATCCTCTGTTTGATGATATTCCCACAGAGCCGCTTGCTCCTATTAAAACAACGGACAAGCCTGAAGATAAGCAAGCAAATCTATATTTAGATTTGGATCTTGATCAGCCTATCCACCAAATTATGGTGAATAAGGCCGCTGAAAATAAGGCCGCGAATCGTGAAGTGGCGCGCAAAGCTAAAGAGAAAACTCCTGCTCGTGAGGAGAAACATGCAAGCTTGAGTTTGCCACTTGAGCCAGAACTGAATGATCTTTTTGCCGAAGCGGAAGCGATTGACTCACTTGAATTACCTCCTGTTGAGGATATTCCAGCGAAACCCTTTGTTGCCAAAACGGATATCCCTGTCGTTGAGCAAGAAAAGGTTCAGCGTGTACCTGAACAACCACGAGTACCAGAACAAAAGTCGATAGCTGACGCGACACCAACGCCGATGCCTGCAGCGGTAACGCCTTCTAAAGATACTGAAAAAAAGTCGTGCGGCGGCTTCTGCTGCTCGTAAAGCCCTCTCTGACCTGCCTGATCCAGAAGAAGTGTTGGTAATCACGGTGGTGGGAAAAGATCGTCAATTTTTAGATGGTGAGCGTTTGAAGCGAGTTGTAGAAGCTTGTGGAATGGAGCATGGTGATATGTCCATCTATCACCGTTTCGATGGAACGGGTTCTTCAGCATCACTTCAGTTTAGTATGGCTAATGCCGTCAATCCGGGTACCTTTGATCCAGAGGCTATGGATAAACTGGAAACACCTGCGGTCTCTTTCTTTATGTCGATGAGAGAGCCACGTGATGCGATGACCGCTTATGAATGTATGTTGGCGACTGCCGAAACGCTTGCTAAAAACCTAAATGGTGATCTATTGGATGAAGATAGGTCGGTAATGCGTGAGCAAACTAAAGAGCATTATCGTCAACGTATCCGCGATTTTGAAATGCAGTCTCGGCGTCGAAATTTGACGCGATAAGGGTCGGTGACCCTTATTTCCCTACCTAAAATTGAATAAAGTTACTGACAGTCTATGGCCTCAGCAGATGTGTTAGCTCGTGTTGAAGAACTTCGCGAGTCACTTGATTATCACAGTTATCGTTATTATGTGTTAGATGATCCTAGTGTCACTGACGCTGAATACGATCGACTGTTTCAAGAATTAACCCTACTTGAGCGTCAGTATCCAGAGCTTGTTACGGCAGAATCGCCAACTCAGCGTGTTGGTGTGAAACCAACAGGTGGCTTTGCAGAGGTTGCCCATGAGCTACCCATGTTGTCGTTAGATAATGCTTTTTCAGATGATGATTGGCTGCCTTCGTTCGACGTGTTGAGGAGCGATTGAATCTAAAGCAGATAGTCTTCTCTTGTGAGCCTAAGCTTGATGGTATTGCTATTAGCCTCCTCTATGAAAATGGGCGCTTTATCAGAGGGGCAACTCGAGGTGATGGCTATACTGGTGAAGATATCACCCTCAATATTCGGACACTTCGCAGTGTTCCCCTCAAATTAAGAGGAAGGGATTGGCCAGATCGCCTAGAAGTTCGTGGCGAAATTTACATGCCGCAAGCTGGTTTTGAAACGTTAAATCAGCTGGCGCGAGACGCTGGCGAAAAAACGTTCGTTACCCTCGTAATGCGGCGGCGGGGAGTTTGCGTCAACTTGATCCTAGCGTCACCGCTAAGCGTCCACTGGTATTTTGTGCCTATAGTACTGGCGTGGTTGAGGGCGGCGAACTATCGGATAGCCATTATGACACCTTGTTAAGGTTACAAGAGTGGGGATTTCCGGTTAATCCAGAAATGCGACGCGTCACGGGTTTACAAGGCTGTATCGACTACTATCAACAGCTTGAAAAGAAGCGCCCAGCTCTGGGTTATGATATTGATGGGATTGTCTTTAAAGTTGATAGTCGTCAGCAGCAGCAAAATCTCGGTTTTTGTGTCTAGAGCACCGCGTTGGGCGATAGCGCGAAAGTTTCCAGCACAAGAAGAGATGACACGACTAAACGCAGTCGAGTTTCAAGTAGGTAGAACGGGTGCAATTACACCTGTTGCTCGTTTGGAGCCGGTTTTTGTGGGGGGGGGTCACAGTCAGCAATGCGACACTTCATAATATGGATGAAATAGAACGCTTAGGTGTGATGATCGGTGATGAAGTCATCATACGTCGTGCCGGAGATGTGATTCCGAAAATTGTCAGTGTTGTGCTCGAGCGACGAGATCCTACTCAGGTCAGTGAAATCACCTTTCCTAAACAGTGTCCTGTCTGCGGTTCTGATGTTGAAAGAAGTTTGCTGAATCGTCACAGTCAATCCAGTACGGAGTCTAAGACGAGTTTTGGCAGTATTTACCGCTGTGTTGGACGCCTCGCCTGCCAAGCTCAAGTGAAACAGGCGCTGATCCACTTTGTCTCTCGGCGTGCCATGGATATCGAAGGGCTGGGTGAAAAAAATATAGAGCAATTGGTGGACCGTGATTTAGTGAAAACGCCTGCCGATCTATTTCGGTTGACGGTAAACGATTTTCTCAGTCTAGATGGGTTTGCTGAGGTCTCTGCCGAAAAGCTTTATAAAGCGATTCAATCCAGTAAAGAGGTGAGTTTGGAGCGCTTTATCTACGCTTTAGGTATTCCTGAAGTGGGTGAAGAAACCGCACGTCTGTTAGCTGTCAGCTTAGGTAGCTTGTCGCGTATTAGAACAGCAAGTGCACACTTACTTATCTTTTTGCCTGAAATTGGGCAAGAAGTGGCCTCGGAAATTGAACATTTTATGCAGGATAGCCATAACGCAACGGTAATCGATGCGTTGCTGTCTCAAGGGGTCACTCCAAGTCAAACAGGTATCGTGGATAAGCGTTTACAGGGCCAAATCAGCTTGGCTGACGTGATAAAAAGCCTATCGATCAAAGCGGTTGGCCAGACAACAGCTAAGCGTTTAGCAAACCATTTCGGTTCTATAGAAGCGTTTATTAAGGCAGATAAGTCGCACCTATCCCAATTGCCTAACCTTTCTCATGCTGCTCAACTCGCTTTGGTAAAATGGTTGGCGGATGACTGTGCTGTTCAGTCAGCATTAGCACTGAATCAACAGTTGATTGATTTTGAAATGTTAGAAGGTAGTGTAGAGGTGACTGCTGAGGCTGACACGCTTCCTTTAGCAGATCAAACCTGGGTGCTGACAGGCTCCTTAGAAACCATGACCAGAGACGAAGCTAAACAAAAGCTTCAACACTTAGGTGCTAAAGTCAGTGGTAGTGTGTCTAAAAATACCGATGTGGTGGTTGCTGGCCCTGGCGCTGGTTCAAAGTTAGCTAAAGCGGAATCCTTAGGGTTGAAAGTGCTAGACGAAGAGGCGTTTGTTACTTTGCTCAACGAACTAGCGTAACGTGTTTGTCTTGGAGTTTTTGCCTGATAAGCCTGGCGTCATGCATTATGCCCAGCTTTCCACTTGAGCGTCATTAATCAGTAATCTGACTAAATCGGTTCTAGAGATAATACCGACCAACTCATTGCGGTCATTAATGACGGGAAGTGCTGCAATAGGGTAGTTCACAAAGGTAGATGCGATTTGCGAAAGCTCGGTATCAGGTGTCGCAGCCACCATTTTCTTTTCATAAACAACGGCTAGGGTGACCGTAGAGTCGGTACCATGTTCTTGTATCTCAGGTCGGGAAATGAGTCCAAGAGGTTTATCATTTTCGTCAACAATCACCAAGTGTGCAATCTGATATTCTTCTAGCTGCAACCAAGCTTGCGCAATGATGCGGTGACTAAAATGGTTTGCACAGGAAACGTCATAATTTGCTGTGCACGCAGTGTTGGGCGCGATGACTTGGGTTTACCCGCTGACTGTGTCTGTTCATAGGCGGCATGTGGGCCTGCTGACGTTGCGGGTCTTCTACCTGAATCAGAATCAATACGAATCAAGCGTTCCTCAGAGCGCTTGAGATTGTCTTCAGAGCCAGGTAAAGACGATGAGCCTTTACTGGCTGAGGCCGCATCAACACTGCGTGATTTAAACAGTGTTTTAACCGGCGTCTGAATTCGATTGCCTTGGTCGATAATGATCAGTGACATAGTGTAAAAACTCCCCCTACTTCTATGAGTATATCGTCATTTTTCGGAAAAGCATTAAATACGACGCCTACTTAGGTCTCTGAGGATAAATCTTGCTGGATCAATGCGTTCTATTAAGGTCTTGGGTAATGGATAAGTCAGATCATTGATCATGGCAGCGATCAGAGCCGCACTGATTGGACACGTAATCAAACCTTTAGATCCGTGACCTACATTAATATAGAGTCCTTTTAGTCTTGGTATCTCAGTATCTTGACAACTTTTAGCATCATGACGACGCTTGGCAAAACGTTCAAGCGTGAGGTCAAAATCAGCCGCTTCTCCCACCAGAGGTAGATAATCAGCGGTGCTACAGCGAAATCCTGTGCGCCCATCACAGTCTGAGGGTGTTATGCCCGTGAAGGCGGGTATGGCTTTAGCTAAGTGATTGATATTTATTTGATGATCACTCTCACGGCACTCACTGTTGTGATAGTGAAGATCAAAGGTGGCGCCGAAACAGAATTGACCCGAGCGAGCAGGTGAGATGTAACCATCACCACAGACTACAGTATTGAGCTGCGGACCTTGTTCATGAGCACTCAGTTGACTGGTTTGGCCACGAATGGGTTTGATCGGTAAGTGGCTAAAGGCCGATAATTTTTTCGCCTCAGCTGCAGTGCAGACAACGACATACGAGGCTTCAAAGACCTGTTGATGGGTGTGTACAGTCCAGCTATCACCACACTGAGTTAGGCGTTCAACCGTCTGGTTAAATCGAGTTGTAATGAAAGGATGGTCGAGTAAGTAGCGACAATAGTCAGCGGGGGCAACCCATCCAGCATCTGGAAAATAAAGACCTGAAAAAGGCGTTTGACTGCCGATTCTACGCGAAGCTTCGTCCGCATCTACAGGTACTAATACACTGGCGGGATAAATCTGTGCGTCAATTAACTGAGATTGACGGAGGGACTCTTTTTCCGAAGTCGCCAGCTGTAAAACACCGCATAAATCAGCCAAAGGTGGTTCTTGAGGCGGTAACTGCTTGAGTAGATTGGTACTGAACTGTAAACCGAGTAAATGCAGTGCAGATTCTTGAGTAGGCTTCACGGCTAACTTAGCATAAAGTGCCCCTTGAGCATTACCAGACCCTTGCTGTGCCGGTGCTGACTGAGATTCTAGCAGTGTTACTTGAATGCCTTGCTCTGCAAGCGCTCTGGCGGTTGATGCACCGGCTAGACCGGCACCGACTACAATCACGGAAGAGGTTGGCTTGGGTGTTGAAGCGCAAGGGCTGAGGTGATCTCGCCAAGCCGTTAGCATCTCCCTCTTTTTGCCGAAGCTTCGCGCTTGGCTAGGCTAAAACCAACCTGTGACAAGCCCTCTCGAACCTGACGAGCTACAGTAAAGGTGGCCAAGGTGGCGTTCGGATGACTTAATCGAGCGATATGTTCATAAAGAGACACCTGCCACATTTCAGGATTTTTCGAAGGCGCAAATCCATCTAAAAACCAAGCATCCACGCTGGTTTGCAGCTCAGGTAACTGACTCAGAACATCACCCAAAATGAGGG